>CAZCXU010000046.1:0-1502 GCA_964502885.1 uncultured Gammaproteobacteria bacterium | reverse complement strand
TGCTGGGAAGGTGGCGGGCGAGACGATGAGGGAAGTGAAAGAGAAAATGGGGTTGGTGGTATAGTATAAATAAACAATGGAAGAATCATCGCTTGTAGAAAATAACGCCCCAATTGCGCGAGAAAAGGAAACCAGGGTGTTGTTGGGACAAGAACCAGTGAGGGCAATGCGTTTGGTGTTTGCCGGACCAGAGCATTATCAGGGCGAGCTCTCTACTCTAGAGGCTCGAGGTTTGGATATGGAGCGTCGGCTTTTTAAAGAAATGAAAGATGGGAATTCAGTAGACATGAGACAAGTTAGTGGTTTGCTGGAAATTAACTTTAGGATTGTGTGTTTTGAGGAAGCTGAGGTGACTTGGGCGGAGGCAGACGCGTTGGGGAGAGAGATGAGTAACATTCAGAAAAGCACAGATGAAATATCCGAAACTCATGGAAGAGCGGCGAGGATTAGCACGCAGGAAATCGTGCATGCGGGCAGAGCAATGGTAGCTGCGTCAGCAGAAAGGCCTGATGCCTCAGTGGTGAGTCAATATCTAGAGAGACTGGGAGATGGACTGGTAAGCGACGTGGAATTTGTGGAGGAGGGGCATGCGGATGCAATTGTACAAAACATGATGCCTACACACGATACTGGTAGGTTTACAGCTGAGGAAATTGATACAAAGAGAAGAGAGCGGGATGAAAGGCAGCGGGAGAGAAATGAGGCTAAAAGATTACGCGGCGAAAACTATAAAGAGCTGGCGTTGAAACTACGATATCCGAATAGCTAATTTTTGATCAACTTGGAGTGGTAAAAATTTGAATGAGGGAAGTGAAAGAAAAATGGGACTTTTGTGGGTGTTGCTATGTTTGAAGTGGAGTTTTGGGGACCGATAATTGTGTTCTGGAGATTTTTTTGTACTCACACGTTATCTGCATTCTCGTCTTGCGCCGCTACTTGGTATGTCCTTGATGTTTAGTTACGCAAGACTGCGAAAACTCCCCAAAACCCCACATTCAAACCTAGCCTTATTTATGGTCTCTCGAGAATTACTCCAAGACCTACATCAAACTGCAGCAACTATTCATATCCAGGAGAGAACTAGCTGCAACCTACATGTGATTATTTTTTCTAAAGCTTAGGAAGGTATAATATGATCATGATTTCGATTGATCAGTTTGGACAGGTGGAAATCCGGGTGGGAGAGGTAAAGGAGGCGGTAAATGTGGAGAAGAGCGAGAAATTAATTCGGCTGGTGGTGAACTTCGGAGAGTTTGAGCGGGTAATCTTTACCGGGGTAAGAACATATGGATATAGTGCAGAGGATTTTTTCGGTAAGAAATTTTTGTTTGTGACCAATCTGGAATACCGAAAAATGATGGGGGAAGAATCACAGGGAATGATACTAGCAGTAGATGGATTGGAGTTGCCATTTGGGGAGCACCCTTCGACAAGCTCAGGGCAAGTTCCTTCGACAAGCTCAGGGCAAGTCCCTTCGACAAGCTCAGGGCAAGTCCCTTCGA
>CAZCXU010000045.1:0-1527 GCA_964502885.1 uncultured Gammaproteobacteria bacterium | reverse complement strand
AAGACCGCGAAGAATGCTGTGATGCTGTGGTGCATTTTTCCCTACATCCTCTTCCTTCATGGTTTTTACAAGCCATTCACGTTCATCCTGTCTTAACCAAGTAGCTTGTTCAGGGCGATCCGTCATATATTTAAAAACAACAACGCCTAAGATGATTGCTGGTATTGCCTCAATAATGAACATCCACTGCCAACCAGCGAGACCCCAAATTCCATGCATTTCAAGTAATGCGGCAGAGATTGGTGAACCCACCGCGGTAGCAATCGGAGCGGCTGCCATGAATAAAGCAATCACCCCAGCGCGATGGCGAGCAGGAAACCAGTAAGTTAAGTACAAAATAATGCCGGGAAAGAAGCCAGCCTCGGCAACACCGAGTAAAAATTGCATAATGTAAAAGCTGGTTGAGCTTTCTACAAATGCCATGCCTGCTGCGATCAACCCCCAAGTCACCATGACTCTAGCAATCCAGATGCGGGCACCGACTTTATGCAAAATAATGTTGGATGGGACTTCAAATAAGAAATAACCCAAAAAGAAAATTCCGGCACCAAACCCGAGAACCGAGGCTGTAAAGCCTAAGTCTTCTTTCATGGTGAGTGCGGCAAAACCAATATTGACGCGGTCGATATAGGCTATAAGGTATAACAACATAATAAACGGTACGATTCTCCAAGTAATTCGACGTAACGTTCGCTTTTCAATATCCATTTCCATGTCATTGGTAGTTTTCGCTTTCTTTACCGCTATTGATTCGGCTAGATGGCTTTTCCCGTTCATCCACAGCATTCCTTCTGCGGACATTTTTATGCTCTTAAATAAGAGATGGCTTATGTCGGGAAACATTGAAATGGATGTTAAACCCTTTAAAAAACTGATGAATCGATATAAAGTTAAATCACTATTGCAAAAAACTTAATAATCATGAATGCAGATACGGAATTAGCTTTCTTTTGTTTATTGGTCAAACAAGGAAGTCTTGTCGCGACGGCACGAGAGTTAAACTTGACTCCACCTGCGGTTTCTAGACGTTTAACTCAACTTGAAGAGCGTTTGGGAGTAAGGCTTTTAAATAGAACAACACGCCGAATTAGTTTAACCAGTGAAGGTGAGGTCTACTTTGAAAATGCGGTTCGTATTTTAAAAGAGATTGATGAAATGGAGCGTTTGGTTTCAAGTAGTCGGGCAGCACCCAAAGGGGTATTGCGTGTGAATGCTCCTTTAGGCTTTGGCCGTTCTTATATTGCGCCAGCGATTTCTACATTTGCCAAAATCTATCCTGATGTCGATGTCCAACTGCATTTAACAGACCGCCCGATTAATCTGCCAGATGAAGCCATTGATGTCTCAATCCGCTTTGGCGAAATACCTGATTCACGTCTAATTGCAAAAAAATTGGCAGCCAACCGCCGTTTATTATGTGCATCACCTAGCTATTTAAAAACGGCAGGGCAACCACTCACTCCTCATGATTTAACACAGCATCAGTGTATTGTGATTCGGCAAAATGATTCAGCTTATGGGAATTGG
>CAZCXU010000044.1:0-1561 GCA_964502885.1 uncultured Gammaproteobacteria bacterium | reverse complement strand
TGGTAGCTTTTTGGGCGGCACTTTCATTACCAATTAAAGCTTTCGAATTTTCGTCAATCCCTGCAACTGCCGTTTGTGCTTTTTTGCCTGATAACTCAACCTCAATTCCAAAAAGTTTAAGTGAATCTTTCGTGGTCTTAGCTTCTTTAGCATTTTTTTCAAATTCTTTAGTATTTTCTTTAAGGGAAGTGTAGATCTCGGTGGTCGCCGTATCATTAAAAAAACGTTTAACTGCCTCATTCATGCTAATGGTGCCATCCCTCGCATCATTAACAACCTGGACGATCTCTTTATTCCCCTTATAAAGTTGAGCTATGGCATTTAACTGAATATTAATCTTGCTACTTGATTCTGCTAATGCCTTATTTTGCCGCTCAAATGAAGTGGCCATGTCATTAATTGCCGAATCTTTTTCAAGTCCACGCAAGGCTAAAAGTTCTTCTTTAGCTTTTTTGGCTACAGAAGCTTGTTCTTCTAATTTTTTATTAGCTTGCGCTGCTTTATCCTGAAAATACATATAGCCAGCAGCTAGTGCAGTAATTCCCAGGGCGATAGCGTTTATTGGCCCCCCTACTAAACCTAAAGCACGACTACCTAATGTCGCAACTCGATTTAAATTCCCTTGAGCTACTGTATAGGCCATTGTGGCTGCAGTTGCCTCTTTTAAAGCAATGCTATGTGCAATCTCGGCAGCAGTTTTACGTTGTATAGCTGCAGCTCGAGCATTTGCAGTTGTCGCCGCATTATATTCTGCCCTAGCTAATCCTATTTCAGTGAGAGCCAATGCAGCAGCTTGACGCGCCCTCATAGCTTCAACACCAAGTAACTGTACTTGAGATTGAGCTTCAGCTAAATTCGCAGCTCTCTGTTGAGCCGAGGCAGCAATGCTTGCTTGGATGGCTACTGTTTTCGTTAATACTGCTTTGGTAATTAAACCAATTCCAGCAACTACGGCCCCATTCACTAATAAATCTAAATTGTTTGCTAAAACCTGAATAGAACCAGATAAAGTTTGAGCTGCACCCGAACCTTTCCCCGTTTCACCTACAAATTTCGTAATACCATTACTTAGCATTTCTAGGGATTGACCAATAGTCTTGTCAGTCTTTCCATAGAGCTCTTCAACGCTATCACCAGCCTGCAGTAATGCCTTGGTAATAACTTCACCAGTTAGTTTTCCATCAAGCATCATTTGACGAAGCTCACCACGGGTAACTCCCAAACCTTTTGCCATAGCATTTAAAAGTCCACCAGCACCATCGACAAGGCTGTTGAACTCCTCTGCTCTAAGCACACCGCCATCTAATGCTTGTCCATACTGAAATAGAGCCGCTGCTGCCGACTCAGCATTAGAGCCACTGATTGCAACAGCTTTTGAAGTAATTTCTGTAAGTTTGGCAGTTTGTGCTTGTGTAAGATTTAAAGTCTTGGCATTAGACATATATTTCGAGTAAACATCATTTACCGCACTCCATGAAGAAGCTGAACGCTGTGCAATATCAAAGGTATCTGTCATTGCACGATTCAATTCTTCTTGGCTGTTTGTTACTAATTTAAGTTT
>CAZCXU010000043.1:0-1615 GCA_964502885.1 uncultured Gammaproteobacteria bacterium | reverse complement strand
AGATTTCGAGCAGATCATATCTTAGAGAGTTTTGATATAAATGCTGATAAAGCTTCTTTAGACTTTATAAATAAAGAATTAGACAAATTAAGATTAGAAAAAAAATTAATATGTGCAAATTGTGGCAAAGCAGAATTAACAGAAGCAAAAATATTTTCTTTAATGGTAAAAAGTAATCTTGGTTCTCCAACAGAAGCTCTTAATGAAGAAAATGTTGTATATTTAAGACCAGAAACTTGTGGAGGAATTTATTTAGAGTATAAAAATACATTAGACTCTTTACACCCAAAACTTCCTTTTGGTATTGCCCAAATTGGAAAAGCTTTTAGAAATGAAATAGTAACAAAACAATTTATTTTTAGAACAAGAGAATTTGAACAAATGGAAATGCAGTATTTTTTTAATCCAGTTTCCGCAGACGGTAACACCACAGAAGAATATTTTAATGAGTGGAAAAAATATAGATGGAATTTTTATTTAGAATATGGGATTGAAAAAGATAGTCTTAATTGGTATAAGCATGAAAAATTAGCTCATTATGCTAGTGATGCATATGATATTGAGTATAAATATAAAATGTTGGGTGGAGATCCAAAAGAATTAGAAGGAATTCATGCTAGAGGAGATTGGGATTTATCACAACATCAAAAATTTTCTGGGAAGGATTTAACATATTTTGATGAAATTACTCGTGAAAGATTTATTCCTCACATTGTAGAAACTTCAGTTGGAGTTGCTCGCATGATGCTTGCTTTTATAGATAATGCATATACAAAAGAAAAATTGCAAGATAAAAATAGTAATACAGAAGAGAGAGTAGTATTGAAATTAGATAAAAGGCTTTCTCCGGTAAAAGTAGCAGTATTTCCACTATTTAAAAAAGAAGAATTATTAGAGCCGGCTCGCAAGATCTGGAAAGATTTATCAAAAAAGTATTTTGCAGAATTTGATATTTCTGGAAGTATTGGAAAAAGATATAGAAGACAAGATGAGATAGGGACTCCATATTGTATAACTTTTGACTACGATAGTGTGAGTGATGAGTCAGTGACAGTCCGTGATAGAGATACTATGGAGCAGGAAAGAGTGAAGATTATAGATTTAGATAAGTATTTAGAGAGTAGGTTTGATTTTTAATTATTATTATAGTTTTACTTTAATTATTTGCAAAAAAGTAAAAAATATAGTATATTTCATTAATCATTTATTAATAAAATTATGGCTCAAGATAAATTAATTAAACTTGTAAACAAAGCTACAGGCACAACTTATTATACAAAAAAAAACAAAAAGCTAGTCACGAGAAAGATTGAACTTAAAAAATTTGATAAAAAACTTCGTAAACATGTAATAATGAAAGAAACTAAGAAGTAATTTTGTTTTTATAGTATTAATTATTAAATATAAATATATGTTATCGTTAAATTTTACAAAAAGAGAAAAAGGAGAAAGAAAAGAAGATATGCTTAAGGCTGTATACTATGGAACAAAAGAGAAAGCTACTCCTATTTTTGTTAATGCTATAGATTTTATGAAAGTTTATAGAGAAGCTAGGCAATCCTCTATTATTTCTTTAGAGGGAGAAGAAAAAAAGATTCAAGCTTTAGTTCAGGAT
>CAZCXU010000042.1:0-1618 GCA_964502885.1 uncultured Gammaproteobacteria bacterium | reverse complement strand
AGCTCTGATCAAGGACATAGACCGGATTGCCGACGGCGGTTCATCATGCAGGTTCGTCATCGGCGAATACGGTGCCGGTAAAACCTTCTTCCTGAGTCTCGTGCGGCTAATCGCGTTGGAGCGTCGGTGCGTTACCATTCACGCCGACCTGGCTCCCGATCGTCGCATTCATGCGACCGGCGGTCAGGCGCGCGGGCTTTACGCTGAAGCAATCCGCAACATGGCGACACGGACCAAACCCGATGGCGGTGCACTACCAAGCGTTGTCGAACGCTTCATCAGTGAATGCGTGAAGGTCGCTCACGCCGACAATCGGCCGGTTGAACAGGTCATCGATGATCGCCTCGCTTCGATCCAGGAGCTGGTGGGCGGCCATGATTTTGCGCATGTTCTCAAGTGCTACTGGCAGGGCAGTGAGGATGGCAACGAGGCTTTGAAGGCTTCGGCCCTGCGTTGGCTGCGCGCCGAATTTCCGACGAAAACCGAAGCGCGCCAAGCTCTAGGGGTCCGTTCGATAATTGACGACGCCGATGTCTTTGACAGCCTGAAGCTTCTTGCTCGCTTCACTCGTCTCGCTGGCTATAGCGGATTGCTGGTCGTGTTCGACGAGATGGTCAACATCTATAAATTGCAGAGCTCCCAAGCACGAAACCAAAATTTTGAGCAGATCCTGCGCATGGTCAACGATATGCTCCAGGGCAATTCCGAAGGGCTTGGCTTCGTTTTTGGCGGCACGCCTGAATTCCTCATGGACAGCCGCCGCGGGCTCTACAGCTATGAGGCCTTGCAGTCCCGGCTTGCAGAAAACCAGTTTGCCGCCCCCGGCTTGGTCGATCTGAGCGGCCCGGTCGTTCGCCTGCAGAACCTTTCACCTGAGGAATTCTTGATCCTACTGGGCAACATCCGCGCGATCTTCGCGCTAGGTGACCCGGCGAACCATCTCGTGCCCGATGAAGCACTTGACGCCTTCATGGCACATTGCAGCCAGCGCATTGGCGAAGCCTATTTTCGGACGCCGCGCAACACCATCAAGGCCTTCGTCCAGCTCCTTGCAATCCTGGAGCAGAATCCCGCTCTCGATTGGCGAACGTTGATCGGGAGTGTTTCGGTGGATGACGATCCTGGCGAAGACGTCGCTACTGCAATAGACGGTGATGATGAGCTTGCCACTTTCGAGCTCTGAAGGCGGTTCCGGGTTCGATCTGCTTCATCCGCAGATCCAACGCTGGGTCAGACAGCAGGGCTGGTCTCGACTGCGAGATGTGCAAGAGCAGGCGATTGCTGCAATCTGTGGCAGCGATCAAGACGTCCTGATTTCAGCCACGACTGCGGCCGGCAAGACCGAAGCTGCTTTCTTGCCGCTCCTTGGCTCCTCAGCAGAGCGAGAGCAGTCTGGCATCTCGATTCTTTACGTTGCTCCGCTCAAGGCGTTGATCAACGATCAATTCCGTCGGCTTGAAGAGCTGTGCGATAAACTAGAGTTACCGCTGGTTCGTTGGCACGGTGACGCCCCCCAAGGACCCAAGAACAAGATCATCAAGGCGCCCGCCGGTGTGGTGCTGATCACCCCGGAATCAATCGAGGCAATGCTGTTACGGCGACCGGCAACCGCCGAAGC
>CAZCXU010000041.1:1317-1654 GCA_964502885.1 uncultured Gammaproteobacteria bacterium | reverse complement strand
TGCGGATGCAGGCCAGGCCGCGCACACCAAAGCTATTACAGCAAATCATGCAAAAAAAAGGAATTTCAGATGTTATTTCAGGAACACTGAAAACCATCATGGGCTTTGTTATTTTAACGGCAGGCGCCGGTATCATTGCCTATACATTAACCATTTTTAGCCAGCTGTTTGAACATTCATTTCATATTCAGGGGGTGGTCCCTAACACCGACGCGATGGCCGCGCTGGCGCAGAAGAATTATGGCACGGAAACCGCCACAATCATGGTGTTGGGCATGTTGATCAATATCGCCCTGGCGCGTCTGACGCCATTAAAGTACATCTTTTTAACGGGCCA
>CAZCXU010000041.1:0-1307 GCA_964502885.1 uncultured Gammaproteobacteria bacterium | reverse complement strand
CACGCTCTATATGGCAGCGATGCTGGCGGTGATCTTGTCAGTCGGGGGATTGTCGGGGGGTTGGGTGGTGGCCATCGGGGCGGTGATTCTCGGCGCGATGATGGTGATCTCTCCGGCGATCTTGCAGCCGTTTACCCGTAAAATTACCAATACCGACGATCTGGCTCTCGGCCATTTTGGCTCTATTGGTTATCTGCTTTCCGCGCTGGTGGGCAAAGTCGTCGGGAAAGGTAGCCCCTCGATTGAAGAAATTAAAGTGCCTAAGTCACTCAATTTTCTTCGCGACTCGTCGGTGGCCATCTCTCTCACCATGATGATTCTGTTCCTGGTGCTGGTGGTCGTCGCGGGCAAAACCTTTGTCGAGGAGACACTGAGTGCCGGTCAGAATTTTATTATCTTCGCCATTATTCAGTCCCTCACTTTTGCTGCGGGGGTTTATATCATCCTCGCCGGTGTGCGGATGGTGATTGCCGAAATTGTGCCAGCGTTTAAAGGTATTGCAGACAAATTAGTGAAAGATGCGAAGCCGGCGCTCGACTGCCCGACGGTGTTTCCCTTTGCTCCAAATGCCGTCATCGTCGGGTTTCTCGCAAGCTTTGTTGCAGGCCTGGTCAGCATGTTCCTCTGCCCGCTGTTCGGCTTGAGCGTCATCGTCACGGGGCTGGTGCCACATTTCTTCTGCGGGGCAACGGCTGGCGTTTACGGCAACATCACTGGCGGACGTCGCGGGGCAGTGGTGGGGGCATTTGCCCACGGCCTGCTCATTTCGTTCCTGCCGGCCATCCTTTTGCCAATGATGGGAGATATGGGCCTGGGTTCTACAACCTTTGGCGATGCAGACTTTGGCGTTGTCGGCATCGTTCTGGGGCATATTATCGCAATGTTTAACTAACTATTTATTATCGGAGATGGTTTATGAGCGCGAAATTTTCACCCTCACTGATGTGCATGGATTTAACGCAGTTCAAAGAACAGATCACGGCAATGAATAAAAAAGCGGATTTTTATCACGTTGATATAATGGATGGTAATTACGTCCGCAATATCACACTGTCTCCCTTTTTTATTGAGAACCTGAAAAAAATCACTACCGTTCCCATCGATGTCCATCTGATGGTGAACCATCCGGAAGATATTATTCCCATGTGTCTCGAGGCCGGCGCCGATATCATTAGCTTTCATCCCGAGACGGCGAATAACAAAATTTTCCGCCTGCTGAATCAGATCAAGGATGCAGGCAAGCAATGCGGGGTGGTGTTGAACCCGGCAACACCGGCTGAAAGTATTACTGAATATGCGCACCTGTT
>CAZCXU010000040.1:0-1662 GCA_964502885.1 uncultured Gammaproteobacteria bacterium | reverse complement strand
TTTTTTACACAAAAAGCGTTTGAGTACTTAGACAAAAATAAAGCGCAAAAACCATTTTTTGCCTACCTCGCCTATACTGCTCCCCACTGGCCAATACAGGCACCAGCTCATTATAGATACTTATATAAAGGTAAATACGATCAAGGCTACGATGCAATTCGTAAACAACGCTTTGAGAGACTAAAGCAATTAGGATTAATTCCTGCAAATGCAGAATACCCAGTCGAGCGTGGCAACCAAGCTTTAGGCACCAAAAGCTGGAATGAACTCACCCCACAAGAGCGCAAATACGAAGCACGTAAAATGGAAGTTTATGCGGGCATGGTTACCCAGTTAGACGACCGCGTGGGTGATGTCATTCAATATCTTAAAAAGCATCATTTATATGACAACACTTTAATTGTGTTTATGTCAGATAACGGCGCTGAAGGTGGTGATCACAATTTCCCAATGGGTGATGCCGACAATCGCTATGAAAATATAGGCAATGCTAGCTCATATGTTTACATGGGACCACGATGGGCTGAAGTAAGTAGTACGCCATTTACTTATTGGAAATCAGCCGCTTCAGAAGGTGGAGTTCGAGTTCCATTTATTGTTAAATCACCTGTGCAAATTTCTAAACAACGTGGAATTAACAATAACTTTGCGACAGTCAGAGATATATTCCCAACTATGATGGAGCTAGCGGGGATTCAAAATAATCAGGTTTATCCAACTTCAAGCACCAAAATTAAACCGTCGGGCTTTAGCCTAATTCCTGCGTTTAAAGATAATACTGCCCGTATTCGTCCTGTTAATTATTATGACTTTAAAGAATTGCATGGCAGCCGCTACGCCAAAACTGACCAATGGAAACTTATTGAAAACTCACCTTCTAAATTTAAAAGCCACGGTTGGGAACTCTACAATATAAAAACAAATATAAAAATGACACCAAAAGAAATACAACAAAAAGTAGAGAAAACCAGATGAAACAGATCATAATGCTTTCATCTTTCCTGTTACTTTGTGCATGCCAAAAAACTACACCTCAACTAGAACAGACCACCTTGCCCAACTTAGGCAGCAAAGCTAAATGTAATTCTTATTCAGGCCTTCCTTCGGGATGGCCTAACAATAAAGAAGCAGGCATGGCCAAGCTTCCGCAAGGAAAAATTGTTCTAGGCACCACACAAGGTTATGAAGATGAACGCCCATTAAATTTACAGACAACTTCCGTTCCCGCTTTTTTAATTGATGCAACTGAAGTCACCAATGCCCAATTTCAAGAGTTTGTTAAACAAACGGGTTATGTCACCGATGCAGAGAAGCAAGGCGGCGCAGCTATGTTTGTACAGCCAGATCATCCAGTTGAAGAATTACAGTGGTGGAAATTTGAAAAAGGCGCCAATTGGAAACATCCATGGGGCCCAAACAACCCTAAACAACCAGCACCTCATGAGCCTGTTCGCATGGTGACATGGAATGATGCTTATGCTTATGCAAACTGGCTGGGTCATGACTTACCGACTGAGCTTGAGTGGGAATATGCAGCCAAAGGTTTTCAGCAAAACTCCGACATTGGTCCTACCCATGAAGGCCATATTGTAGCCAACTTCTGGCAAGGCGAATTTCCTTATAAAAACATTCAGGAAGATGGTTTTAAGGATATTGCCCCAG
>CAZCXU010000039.1:0-1851 GCA_964502885.1 uncultured Gammaproteobacteria bacterium | reverse complement strand
GGAAGTAGTCAGCGAAGAAGAAAACGGCCATATCTATATTACCGATCGCAACGGCAACAAAAGGGATTGTGCCGAACTCGCCGCCGACAGCTACGATATCCAAAAGCTGCGCGAACGCCTGAAAATTCCCGTTTTTCATGATGACCAGCATGGTACGGCCATCATCGCCGCAGCCGCCGTCATCAATGGCTTGCGTTTGGTGAATAAGGATATTGGACAGATCAAACTGGTTTGTTCCGGAGCGGGTGCAGCCGCCATTGCCTGTCTCGATCTGCTGGTGAGTTTGGGCGTCAATCCCAAGAATGTCATGATCGCCGATAGCAAGGGTGTGGTTTATGTCGGGCGCGATGAGAAACTCGACCCCTCCAAAGCGCGTTATGCGCAGGAAACCACGGCGCGTACCTTGGGCGATATCACCCCGGATGCCGATGTATTCCTGGGGCTTTCGGCAGCCGGGGCATTGAAACCCGAAATGCTCAAGGCCATGGCCGCCAATCCGATTGTGCTGGCCATGGCGAATCCGATACCGGAAATTCTGCCTGAGGTTGCCAAGGCGACGCGTCCCGATGTCATCATCGGTACAGGACGGTCGGATTATCCGAATCAGGTCAATAATGCCTTGTGTTTTCCCTACATGTTCCGGGGTGCGCTGGATGTCGGGGCGACGACGATCAACGAGGAAATGAAGATTGCCGCAGTGCGCGCTATTGCCGAGCTGGCCCATGCCGAACAGCCGGATGTCTCTCCGGAAGCCTATAACAAGGTGGATTTCAAATTTGGTCCGGATTACCTGATCCCCATGCCTTTCGATCAGCGTCTGGTCATGAAGGTAGCTCCCGCAGTAGCAAAGGCGGCGATGGATTCTGGCGTGGCCAAACGACCGTTGCAGGATTTGTGTGCCTATCGTAACAAGCTTTCCGAATTTGTTTATTCCTCGGGTTTGCAGATGCGTCCGGTATTTGAGGCCGCCAGGCAGAATCCGCAGCGCATCGTGTTCTGTGAAGGTGAGGATGAGCGCGTACTGCGCGCTGTGCGTACCGTGGTGGATGAGGGTTTGGCCAAGCCGATCCTGATTGGTCGCCCCGATGTAGTTGAAGCGCGCATCACCAAGAGCGGGTTGCGACTGAAAGTGGGGGAGGACTTCACGCTGGTGAATCCGGATTGCGATCCTCGTTTTCGCGATTTCTGGACGGAATATCATGACCTCATGCAACGCAAGGGTGTGAGTATTGAATACGCCAAGCGTGAGGCACGCCGTCGCACGACGCTGATCGGCGCATTGATGGTCAAGAAAGGTTACGCGGATGGCATGGTGTGCGGCACCTATGGCAGCCATTCAAGGCATCTGCGCTATATCGAAAATGTGATTGGCCGCAAGGAAGGGGTCAAGCATTTTTACGCCATAAACATGTTGTTGCTGCCCAAGCGCACCGTGTTCGTGGGCGATACCTATGTCAATTACGATCCGACCGCTGAACAACTGGCCGAGATGACGATGCTGGCATCGGATGTCGTTCATCGCTTTGGATTGACGCCCAAGGTCGCGTTACTCTCGCACTCCAGTTTTGGTTCCGAAGATACCCCGACATCCATCAAGATGCGTCGTACCCTCGAATTGTTGCAGGAAAGTGCCCCGGGTCTTGAAGTGGAAGGGGAAATGCATGGTGACGCCGCGCTGTCCTCGGATATCCGCAATCAGATATTCCCGAATTCACGCTTCCAGGGGGCGGCTAACCTGTTGGTCATGCCTACGCTGGATGCCGCCAATATTGCCTTCAGCTTGCTGAAAACGGCGGCGGGTGAAGGCCTTACATTGGGGCCGCTCTTGCTGGGGGCCGCTCGACCGGTGCA
>CAZCXU010000038.1:0-1865 GCA_964502885.1 uncultured Gammaproteobacteria bacterium | reverse complement strand
ACAACCTCAAAAATATCGACGTCTCTATTCCGCTCGGTAAGTTGGTGTGTGTCACGGGTGTTTCTGGTTCGGGTAAGTCGTCGCTCATTATTGATATTTTGAGCAAGGCGCTCACTAAGCATTTTTATCGCGCTAAAGACGAGCCAGGTGAACATACGGCGATCAAAGGGCTGTCGAATATCGATAAAGTCATCTCAATTGATCAATCGCCGATCGGTCGTACGCCACGCTCTAATCCCGCTACGTACACTACTATTTTCAACCTGATTCGTGATTTGTTTGCCACGCTACCCGAAGCTCGGATGCGCGGGTATGACGCGGGTAAGTTTAGTTTCAACGTTAAAGGTGGTGGCCGTTGTGAGGCGTGTTCTGGTGACGGCTACATTCGTATTCCAATGCAATTCTTGGCTGATGTGTACGTAGAATGTAACGAGTGCGGTGGTCTTCGCTACAATCGTGAAGCGCTCGAAGTGCATTATCGCAACAAAAATATCGCCGATGTCCTTAAAATGACGGTTGAAGAAGCTCATCGATTCTTTGGTGATATCGAGAGTATTGCCGAAAAACTAAATGTTTTACGCGAAGTTGGTCTTGGCTATATTACTCTTGGTCAGCCAGCTACCACACTCTCCGGCGGTGAGGCGCAGCGCATCAAGCTCGCTCAAGAACTTTCGCGTCATTCAACTGGTAAGACGCTCTATATTCTTGATGAGCCAACAACTGGTTTGCATTTTGAAGATATCAAACGCTTGCTCCAGGTGCTCAACCAGCTTGTCGATAAAGGCAATAGTGTTATCCTGATCGAGCATAATACCGAAGTTATTCGTTCATCAGACTGGATTATTGATATGGGCCCCGAAGGTGGTGAAGGTGGTGGGCAAGTGGTGGCCGAAGGCACGCCAGCTGAACTTATTAAGTCTAAGAAAGGGGCGACGGCGAAATACCTCTAGTATAGATCACGTAAATTAAACAAAGATCGTGGATGGTAGCCACGGTTTTTGTTTTTTTATCCGTCTGAGGTAGGCTTGGTTTTCTTTGTGTTGGGTAGTTTATTGTAATATTGGCGGTCTTGTTTGCTTTTATATATTGACAATCGGAGGGATAGTGATACTATCTTTTTACCCTAGAAGGAGGGTTTACATGGGCAATACGAAGATTCTTTCAGCAGTAGTAGTGTGGATTGGTTTGGTTGGTTGCTCGCCCCAGGAGCAGTTGGATGGTATGGATAGAAATGGGCCGACGGCGCATATCGAGGCGCCGCCCAGCAGCTGTCTGATTCTGCCGTTCGTGAATGAGGTGGTGCTGGCGAAGCGGGTGATTTTTGAAAGTGATGGTGCGCAAAAGGTCTTCGAAGGATCTTTTCAGGTCAACCCGGTTTGTGGTAACACGCATATCGCACAAGCTGATTTCGGCGTTTTCGGTTCGGCAGCAGCTGTGAAAATTGATTTTTCTGTTGCTCGCCTTCAGTGGTCAACGCAAATTCTGCCGCAAAAATTCCTGTTAAAAGACGATAATATTTACCAGGAAGTGTTGTATGACACTAATAAGGTGATTGCCCCCGGCGGATCAGTGGTTAGTTACACAGTAACCGCTGCTGGTTTTGCAGGTGAAACCGTAGCGGTTGATCTACGCAGGCTGCATTACGGTTTTCCTACCACAGAAAACAAGTTGCCATATGACAGTATTTTTGTGGGGGCAGACTTGGAAGAGCCATTTTTGGCACACCAAGAACCGTAACTGATCGTAGGAGCCATCACTAAAAATGATGGTTTTTTATATGGTAAATCTCGTTACCACAAACATAAGCAGTGCGCCGAGCGCCGTTAAGAGTACCATGCGGAACGAGCTGTGTTTGCTGTGAGCTT
>CAZCXU010000037.1:0-1947 GCA_964502885.1 uncultured Gammaproteobacteria bacterium | reverse complement strand
TTCTGCTTATTATTCTGATTGGCGTCGGCATTTTTTTCTTTGCAAGACAGTTGTTGGACAAAAGCCAACCATCACCAATCCCACCTGCTGAATCATCAATGATTCAGAAAACCTCAGATTCCATTGTCACTCCCACTGCCACACCTAATCCTACTCCCGATCCTGACACCAGCATCTCAGCTGAGTTTCAGGAATTGGAATCACTGGACACCACTTTGCCTACCGACGACTCTCTAAACGATCCCCTGATCATTTCCCCCTAATCCTCAACTTCATCTTGTCATCCCGGGCGCGGCGTAGTCGAGGAATCCCTGCTTTTACAATAAAAACCGGACATATCCAGAGAAAAGAAGTAAAATGCGAACATGAAGATTAAAATTGCAGAACTGACCAAGTTAATGAAGTCAGCCCTGACAAGTAAGTACTACTCATCAGATGAAGCTGACATGATGGTTGAAGTTTTTCTTCATGCAGAACTGACCGGAAAAAATACTCAAGGCATCCTCAAGCTTCTCGGCACAGAACCCGCTCAGGATATAAAACCAAAATACTCTCCCAAAATCACAAAAGAAACTAATCTGTCAGCTCTTATAGATGGAGGTGGAGCGGCAGGCCCACTGGTAGGGCAGATGGCTACAAACAAGGTAATTGAAATTGCAAAGAAAAATAACTTTGCCATCGTCGGGATGAACAATACTTACTCATCACTTGGGGCGATTGGTTATTATGCTCGAAAAATTGCTAACAACAATCTTATCGGAATAGTAGCCGCCAGCTCTCCCCGGGGAGTTTTGCATTTTGGAGGAATCGATCCTGCGTATGGAACAAACCCAACCGCTTATGGTTTTCCTACGTTAGAGTATCCGATCGTTTTTGATATGGCAGCATCAGCGATAACTTGGTATGGACTTGTTAGGGCAAAAGCACTAGGACACAAACTTCCTGATAATGTAGCCATCGATAAGGAAGGCAATCTTACGACCGACCCTGAGGAAGCAATGAAAGGAGCGATTCTGCCTTTCGACAGATCATATAAAGGATCCGGTCTGGCAATGGTTGTTGAACTACTTGCGGGGCCATTGGTGGGAGCTTCTTATGTTCACGACGATGGAGACTGGGGAACAGTTTTTATTGCCATAAGTCCCGACTTGCTGGTGGGGGTGGATGTTTTCAAGAAGAACGCTTCCGAACTAATAAAAAAAGTAAAGTCGGGGAGACCAAAAGATGGACAGGAAATTCACATTCCTGGGTATGACTCTGAGAGTAGGAGACAAGCAATTCTTGATAGCGGCGAGATAGAAATTGAAGAGAAACTTATAAACGATCTGAAATCAAAACTATGAATGATGAACAATACATGCGATTGGCAATAGAAGAGGCAAAGAAATCTGTTCAAGCTGGCGGTGCTCCAATTGGTGCAGTTATGGTCAAAGGTACTCAAGTAATTGCCACCGGATGGAGTCTGGTCTGGCCCAAGAAAGACCCTTCTGCCCATGGTGAAACTGAATGCATGAAAGCGGCCTGTCTAAAACTAAATTCGTTAGATTTGTCTGGCTGTACCCTCTATTCAACGCTTGAATCATGTTCGATGTGTTTGGGTTGCGCTGGCTGGACTGGTCTCTCAAAGATAGTTTTTGGTGCTTACAAAGAAGATGTCGAAGGTAACCCATACGAATTAGCTGATTATCACGCCGAGGAGCATGCTAAAAAAATGACTCCGATTGGTGGAGGCAAGATCGAAGTGGTTGGCGGCGTGCTTCGTGAAGAGTGCAAACAACTCATGAGCAACATAAAAAATTGGTCCCCAGTGAAATAGCCGTGGAAAGAGGCTCCCATATCCTGACGCACCCAAGCTGTTCAAAAGTCGGGCCTGCCCGACGAAGCTTTAGCGGAGTCGGGGAGCCGGGAATTGAACCCGATCCTGACGCACCCCATGCGCCAATTCTA
>CAZCXU010000036.1:486-2010 GCA_964502885.1 uncultured Gammaproteobacteria bacterium | reverse complement strand
AAATTCAAAAAAGAATCCGTGATCACAACAGCATCGTCAAAACCATCGAAGAAAACGCTCTAGAAAAAGGGTTGAAAGAGGGCATGGAAAAGGGCATGGAAAAGGGCATGGAAAAAGGCATGGAGAAGGGAAAATTGGAAACAAAAATTGAAATAGCAAAAAATCTTTTAGGTCTTGGAATTAGCATTGAGAATATCGCTCAAGCCTCGGGACTTTCCAAAGAAATAATAGAAGATTTAAAAAACAAAAAATAAATTCTAGAGTTAGTCACAACTTAAAACTACAAATCGAATAAGTGCTTCTTTTTGGAAAATTTAGTAGAATGATTTCAAGTTTTTACGACAAGGCAAAAAACCGATGAATAGCACTCTGTTAAGAAATAAGTTTTTAAAATATTTTGAAAATAATAAACACAAAGTTGAACAAAGTTCGTCGTTAATTCCAGCGCAAGATCCAACAATCTTGTTCGCAAATGCAGGGATGAACCAATTCAAAGATTTGTTTTTGGGTTACGAAAAAAGATCGTATAACAAAGCAACCACTTCTCAAAAATGTGTACGAGCTGGCGGAAAACATAATGACCTGGATCAAGTTGGTTTCACTGACAGACATCTAACTTTTTTCGAGATGTTGGGAAATTTTTCTTTTGGTGATTATTTTAAAGAAGAGGCAATTCGCTTTGCTTGGAACTTTTTAACCAAAGAAATAGGCATTGATGAAAGTAAGCTTTCGGTAACAGTTCACGAGTCTGACGATGAAAGTCTAAAAATTTGGAATGAACAAATCGGTCTTCCATTGGAAAAAATTACAAAAATGGGAGACGAAGATAATTTTTGGCAAATGGGAGATACCGGACCTTGCGGGCCTTGCACTGAAATTTTCTTTGACCGAGGCAGCCAGTGGGATGACAAAGAAATTTATGGTGCGAAAGCAACAAGATTTCTAGAGGTTTGGAATTTAGTTTTCATGCAATATTCGCAACAAGAAGATGGATCCAGAAAACTTCTAGATCAAACAGGTGTTGATACTGGAATGGGCCTAGAAAGGCTTTGTATGGTCATGTCTGATGGTGAAACAGTTTTTGATACTGATTTATTCACCCCAATTTTTCATGAACTAGAAAAAATCACAAATCTAGTCTACAAGCAATGCGACTACAAAACACAGGCAGCCTTTAACGTTGTAGCTGACCACATCCGCTCAAGCACAATGATTATCGCTGATGGTGGAAAACCTTCAAACGATGGTCGCGGCTATGTTTTAAGAAAAATTATACGACGCGGACTTTTGTTTTTAAAAAAATTAACTGAAGATTTTTCAGTCTTTCCCAAATTGGCCAAAATTGTCGGACAAAGTTTAGAAACAGCTTACCCTGATATCCTTGAAAAAATAGATATAATTCAAGAAATCCTAACTTTGGAAACAAATAGATTCGCATCAAACCTACAACGTGGACATCGCTTCTTTGAGCAGTTTTTAGCAGAAGCTAAATCTAGTGGCACAAACTTCTTGTCTGGACCACAA
>CAZCXU010000036.1:0-476 GCA_964502885.1 uncultured Gammaproteobacteria bacterium | reverse complement strand
GCAGGCACGCATTGAAGCACAACTGCTAAAAGAAGAAGAGCAATTTGCGAAAACACTTGAACAAGGCTTGAAATTACTTGAAGGTGAATTGGCTCAGCTAAAAGGCAATGTGATTGCTGGTGAAACTGTATTTAAACTTTACGATACTTACGGCTTTCCGCTAGAAGTATCATGGGTTTTGGCCAAAGAAAATGGTTTGGAAATCGACATTGAAGGATTTGAAGCAGAAATGCTTAAACAAAAAGAGGCTTCCGGAAAAGACCAAAAAAACAAAGGCTTTGCGTTAGAAATTCCAAAAGAAATTCAAAGCGAATTCATAGGATATCAAACAACAAAGACTCAGTCTAAAATTGTTTGGTTGGAATTTAAAAATAATATGGTTTGGTTAGTCACCGAAAAAAATCCATTTTTTGCTGCATGCGGAGGACAAGTATCTGACTCTGGAAAAATCATAATCGATGGGAAAGATGTAATCG
>CAZCXU010000035.1:727-2054 GCA_964502885.1 uncultured Gammaproteobacteria bacterium | reverse complement strand
CGCTGGCGCTCTGTGGTGAGCGTCATTTGGTGTGACCGTTAGGTTCGGTCATCTTTTCGGTGTTTGTGTATCAGGCGGTCAGGCGTATTCGCCGTAAAAACTCTGCCCGCAGGCCGGGCAATGTTGCGGTGTATCCGGTGTAAACCTGAACCAGCGAGTGACGTCCCCGCGTCCGAAAGTGACCCCTGCGAGGTGGGTGACTTCCAGCGCCGTGAGCGTTCTGTACGCAGTCGATAGCGGCAGGTCAACGCAGCGGCTGACTGCTTCTGCTGTCACTGGTACATCTGCGATATTCAGAAAGTGAAGAACGTTAATTCTTGGAGTAGTGGCGCGGAGGCCGTTGTCATTCAGGATCGCGGAGAGGGTGTCGCGTTCCTCATCTGTAGGTGCTGCAAATGTTGGCAGCATGGGTGTTGAGGTCAATATTTCTCCTGTTTTGTGTGTTTTATTGGTCAGTTCCTATTTTATCACAGATGAGAAACTTTCGCATCTACAGGTTGGCTATTTTTCTGTATACTATGCAGAGTAAACACATCTATTTTATGACGGGTATACAGTGAGTAAACAGAGCCAAAATCTACTCAATCTTACACAGGCTGCTGAGGCTGTAGGTATCACAAGAAAAACGCTTTACTCCCATATTGATAAGGGTTTTGTGAGTGTTACCCGTCAGCAAGGTAAACGATACGTCGATGTGTCCGAGTTAATCAGGCATTACGGATCTGTATCCTTGCCAGAGGAAAAAATAAACGCCGTTACACGGTCACAAACTAAACGTGATGACGATACAATCTTGGCAATGCAGCGGGAGCTGGTCGAGCTGAGGAAGCTGATCGAGAAGCAACAATTATTGCTTGAGGATAAGCAGGAGGCCGACCGGCTGCGGGAACAGGTGACCGGGTTGCAAAATGAGCGTGATGCAGCGGCTCAGGAACTGAAAAAAGTGAAAGCAGAGCTGGAAGCTAAGCGGAATAATGGCTTTTGGAAACGCTTATTTGGTGGATGATATGACTATACAAAATTTTCGCATAGGCTTTGAACGCATCGTTTTTCTGGGATTGTTATTTTTTGCAGTTAAAGCGGTGCTACTCTTTGGCATCATCCTTTTCCATCATGGATGGAATGTATGGCAGCGAGATGGGGCGTTTGAGTGCTTAATTATTTTCGCTGGAATAATGATCTCTAGTCAGGTTCTACTTTGGGTTGCTTATGGCTTTGCAGGGAAACCGTTTAAGCCTAACTTTAATCCGTTAACATATGTGCATCGGCTTTAATTAATTTGACGGCGTTGCTACACCGGTGCATTATCCATGAAACGAAAAAACCA
>CAZCXU010000035.1:0-676 GCA_964502885.1 uncultured Gammaproteobacteria bacterium | reverse complement strand
TACTTGCGCTTAGCGCAATCTGCAAGACCTACCTTCCCCTGATTACTCGTTACCGTATTGGCTGTTGCCATTAGCGGCGTTTTGCCGTGTCCGCTGGGGTTGGAATCGTGAGAATAGTTACCCAGCAGGCGCAACGGTCGGACTGAACGGGGAGTTCGTGCATACAGTCCAGCTTGGAGCGAACCGCCTAAAACGAGCAGTGCCAGCATAGGGAAGCTGAGAGTTAGCGCCCCCAAGGTAGAAAGAGCGGCAAGGCTGGCTGCAAACGTCAAGGCGGGAACACAGGAGCGCACGAGGGAGCGACTCATCGGAAACGGTGGGGATCTTTAAGCTGTGTCGGGTTTCGCCACTCTTGATTTGAGCGTCTGTATTGTGATGCTCGTCAGGAGGGGCGAAGCCTTCTGTAAAAGGCCAGTTTTTCTTCTTTTCCGCGCTCCGTCTGCTTGTTTCTTCTCTGGTAGAATATGCGGATTCTGCCATCCGGGTATCGAGGTTTTTTTCGTGAACATTGATGAAGTTGCTAAGTGGCGTCCTTTTACGGATCCTGATGGCAATATATGGGATTTGTCATTTCTTGACGCACATGAGGTTACTTATACTCATTGTTCTCCTGGTAAACCTGACATTGTGTACAAGTTTATTGACCCTAGCACACATCGTGTGTGCTAGGGTTTTT
>CAZCXU010000034.1:0-2114 GCA_964502885.1 uncultured Gammaproteobacteria bacterium | reverse complement strand
GTCTTGAACTATAACTCGGCGAAATTGAAATGGCTGTGAAGATGCGGCCTACCCATACTTGGACAAAAAGACCCCGTGAAGCTTTACTGTAATTTGACACTGAGGACGCGATGTTGACTGTCGAGCATAGGAGGGAGCCTTCGGGCAACAGTGGAATACCTCTCTTCGGCATTGCGAATTCTTACTTATTCCAGCATAAAAATCCTGGAACAGAACACTGTCAGATGGGCAGTTTAACTGGGGAGGTTGCCTCCAAAAATGTAACGGAGGCGTACAAAGGTTGGCTAATCCTGAATGGAAACCAGGACGTGTCGTGCAATCGCGGCAAGCCAGCTTAACTGCGAGACGTACAGGTCGAGCAGATACGAAAGTAGGTGATAGTGATCCTCGCATCCCTCGTGGGAGGGAGCGGGCTTAACGGATAAAAGCTACTCCGGGGATAACAGGCTGATCGCTTCCGAGCGTCCACAGCGACGAGGCGGTTTGGCACCTCGATGTCGGCTCATCCTATCCTGGGGGTGGAGAAGCTCCCAAGGGTCCGGCTGTTCGCCGGTTAAAAGGGTACGCGAGCTGGGTTCAGAACGTCGTAAGACAGTAGACCGTGATGAGATAGACTCCATCACAAAGAGCTGTCAGTTTTCCGATGTTTTGTAAAACCCCATTGAGAATACTAAAAACTGTTATAAAAAACGAAAACAATCCGTGGCAAGGTGTGCTTTGTCGCGGGTGAAATCTGACTATTTGCTGGAAACTCTGAGTATCCGGTGGTACCCGTAAGGGTGAAAATCCATCCGGTGCAGACAATCAGCAGGGAAGATCGCGCTTTTTCTTAATTCCGCCGTAAAACGGCAGAGTTTCGAAAAAGAGCGAAACCCTCAACGACTATATGTCAGAACGCTTTGGAAGAGGGCTACGCCCCCTTCCAACTTTCCCCAATAGGGGAATGAAGATGCGTAAGAGATAGTCTGAACTCATGGGCGACCATGAGGTAACACAATTGTCGGTCTCTATCCAGTGTGGGCGTTAGATTCTTGAGGGAGGCTCTCCACAGTACGAGAGGACCTGGAGGGACGAATCCCTGGTGTGCCTGTTGTCGATCATTTGTGACGGCA
Organism: uncultured Gammaproteobacteria bacterium; assembly: GCA_964502885.1. Classification (GTDB taxonomy): domain Bacteria; phylum Patescibacteriota; class Microgenomatia; order CAZETR01; family Amesbacteraceae; genus XYB1-FULL-44-23. The sequence goes on along the minus strand of CAZCXU010000034.1, from coordinate 1,002 downwards.
ACGCAGGGTAGCTATATTCGGTCGGGATAAGCGCTGAAAGCATCTCAAGCGCCAAGCCCATCCCAAGATGAAGAATCGTTATCAGACCCGTTGAAGATGACAACGTTAATAGGCTGGGAGTGTACGCACCGCAAGGTGTTTAGCTTACCAGTACTAATCGGTCGATGTTGTGGGGAACAAAGGACGTTTTTTGCCGAGAGGCAAAAACACCTTGTTTCTCTTGGCGAAAATGACACGAAAAGTCGGTCATTCTCCCTTATGTTGCAATTACCTTTATAATAAGAAAAGATTTTATCGTTGAGCCTTTCGGTCTCTTACGCGATGTGGTACCACCCTTTCCCATTCCGAACAGGGAAGTGAAACACATTAGCGCCAACAATACTCGTTTCGCAAGGAACCTGGAAGATAGGTCGAGGCCGGGGGACTCAACGATAAAACGGCAAATTATCCCTAGTGACCCTAGGGATTTTTTGTGGGATTTGGCCTATAGGTGTATAATACGCTCTAACTATGGTAGAACGAGGTGCTACTTCAGTAATGCCGCGAGGCAAAGAACTCATTAACCGGGGGATGGATAAAGTCGTCACCGGAGTGATTCTCACCGCGGGCAATGAAATTGTTCATGCGGTGAAGTTCGGGCTTGTCGGTGCGGCGATCGGTATTCCCGCAGGTATCCTGGGCGGCAATGTTGTTGAAGGGGTCAAAAGCTTCGGAAAGATAGGTGTTGATGTGGGTGTATTGTGGGGATGGCATACGGCACATACTGACTTTAATAAAACTGCCGAAAAAAACGGCAATCCACCGGTCCGGTGGTATGACTGGTTAGGGGCGACCATCATTTCATCCAATGCACGTAATCATGAACGGCCGTTTCACAAAGCAACGCAGACGGAAGCCATATTATGGGGACAATTCTTTAATCCTACGTCAACCAGCGGCATGAAAGATGTGTTACACGGAGCAATACAGGTAGTGTTCGGTTAATACGATATACTTTTATCA
>CAZCXU010000033.1:0-2277 GCA_964502885.1 uncultured Gammaproteobacteria bacterium | reverse complement strand
AAATGCAAACCCAAATCGATTAGCTTTAGCAATGTCTACGGTAGATGGTGAAATTTATTCGGTCGGCGATGATGATGTTGAATTCACCATACAATCAATTTCTAAACCTTTTGTATATGCCTATGTTTTACAACAGCTTGGCATTGATGCAGTACTTGCGAAAGTAGGGGTAGAGCCTTCTGGTGAAGCCTTTAATGAAATTTCATTAGGTAAAGACGGACGTCCGAAAAACCCGATGATCAACTCTGGCGCAATTACTGTACATTCCTTGATTCAGGTCAAGCATGGTTTACATAGCGCAGAAATTCTACGCCGTTTTATGAGCGAGCTTGCTGGTCGTGAATTAAGTTTTGATGAGTCTGTTTATGATTCGGAAGTCAAAACAGCCTATCGTAATCTTTCGATCGGTTATATGTTGCGTACGGTGGGGATTTTGGAAACTGATCCTGTCGATATTGTGAATGGTTACATTCGTCAATGTGCGATTATGGTTACAGTTAAAGACTTGGTACGTATGGGCAGTGTACTTGCTAATGGCGGGGTCGATCCTAGAACTGGAAAGCGCCTATTAAATCGATCTGTAGTTAGACAAGTCCTCAGTGTCATGATGAGCTGTGGTATGTACGATGCAGCGGGTGACTGGCTTTCAACTGTAGGTATTCCTGCTAAAAGTGGTGTAGCAGGCGGTATCTTGGGTGTGCTACCGGGGCAGGTCAGTATTGCTGCTTTTTCACCTCGACTAGATGAGCATGGTCATAGTGTTCGAGGTATCGATATTTTAGAACGATTATCTCGTGACATGGGATTACATCTCATGGAAGGTACACCTTCTGCCCAGACCATTGTACAAAGTCATTACCGTACAGGAAAAGATGCATCGTTAAGTGTGTATGTGCTTCGGGGCGTATTGAAATTTACCGAGGCTGAAATGTTATTGCGTATTTTACAAGACGAGACAACTGACCAAAGCACAATCGTGATTGATTTAACCCAGATCTCACTTATCCACGATGTGGGTAAACGTATGTTTTTAGAAGGCGTAGATCGTCTGATTGATGATGGCCATACTCTTGTTTTAGTCGACCCTGAACAGCGCTTAGATCATGCCAGAACTGGTAAAGATCGAGAACTGCATGTCTATCATGATTTCGATGATTTGCTCGAAAAGCATGACCTACCTGCAAAAAAAAAGACTTATAGCGACATCGCGGCACTTCTAAACTGCTGAGGTGTTTTTCCTAGATGTCGCTTAAACATTGCACTGAACGCGCTGGGGTTTGTATACCCCAGTGATTCTGAAATTTGAGCAATAGATTCACCATTCGCGATTTTACTCAAGGCAAGTGCAATATGCATTTGTTGTAACCATGCCCGATATGACAGTCCAGTTTCTTTTTGGAACATACGCATTAGGGTTCTGGAACTGGCACCAATATCATCAGCCCAATCTGTTAAATCTTTTGAATGGTCAGGAATATGTAATAACTCTTGGCAAATTTTTAAGAGTCTTTTGTCTTTAGGCCACGGAATCTGAATAGACAACAAATTAGCGCGATGGATTTCTTCAAAAATCAAAATTTGTAAAGAACGGGAAAGCTCTTGAGAGGTCGCTGTATTTGGAGTGTCCTCTCGTTCAATTTCATTTAAACGAATCAAAAGCTCATGCAACAGATTGCTTACCCGAATAATAAAACAATGTTGTCCCATTAAAGCTGCTGCATTTACTTCAACCAATGCCGTATTTAACTTAACGTGACTCAGTGAAATCACGCTGTGCTCTACATGTGCTGGAATCCATAATGCACACATGGGTGGCACAATCCACACATGATTAGGTGTAAACACCTGAATGTTGCCAGTGGACGCATATAAAAACTGCGCACGTGTATGTGTATGGGTAGGAGTGATTTCTCGGTAAGAATGCTCGGAAGATAGTCCAATCACCAGTTCAGATAAATCAGACTGAATAAGAGAATCGGACATAAACTATCCTAAAAATTGTCACTTATACGATGATTATTGGAAGATAACTTTATAAGCGACAATTTACAATAAGCATCTCATTTAAAAATATTGGAGTTTTTCAGGTATGACGTCTTCAATACAATTGAAAGATGGTATTGCCAATACCGTTGCAAATGATCAGCCTCAAGGAATGATTATTAAAATTGTAGGCGCCGTGGCAGTCGCACATTTACTGAATGATTTAATTCAGGCGGTGCTACCAGCCATCTATCCAATGCTAAAAGCAAACTTTTCGCTGAGTTTTGCTCAAGT
>CAZCXU010000032.1:1891-2371 GCA_964502885.1 uncultured Gammaproteobacteria bacterium | reverse complement strand
AGATGAGCGTCTTAACTATATTACAATTTGGAATGATCCTTTAGTTTTTGTTGCCGCCCCTTTTCATCCGCTGGCACAAAAGAAGAATCTTACCTTACAAGATTTAATTGAATATCCAAGCTTATTACCCGCTGCACAAACTTATACTGCTCAAATCACTTTAGCTGAGTTTGAAAAACAAGGACTTAAACCCAAAATTACCATGAGCAATAACCCTCTTGAGTCTATTCGCATGTTGGTGTCAATTGGTTTGGGTTGGTCAGTTTTACCAAAAACTCTGTTGAATCAGGATATGCAGCAGCTTGATTTGAATGTTGAGATGAATCGTCAATTAGGTATGGTTTGGCATCCTGCACGCACTCAATCTAGAGCCATGCAGGAGTTAATTAAAATGATGCAAGATGCATAAAAGACTCCCATCTAAGCATCTACTCGAATTTAATTTATCCAAGCTTTAAGAGGCTTCGAATTTGTTGCACC
>CAZCXU010000032.1:0-1881 GCA_964502885.1 uncultured Gammaproteobacteria bacterium | reverse complement strand
TCATCCATCATATCCTCCACACATCATTACGGCCGATTTAAATCGCCCTTACTCTCAATGCAGAAAAAGCGATTTAAATATAAGAATCTTTTCAAGTTTATAAAAAACTCTGATTTGATGCGCATAATTCAACCAAGCTTTAAGAGGCTTCGAATTTGTTGCACCATTTGGTTTTCATCAAGCATATGATGTGGAATCGTCATCGTTAATAGCTGATCTGATCGAAAATGGCGGTCTACTTCAAGCATAACGTGAGTTTGATTAGGTTCAGCAACGAAAGAAACTTCAACCTCATTAAATCCGCTAAACATATGTGAAGAGACAAATTCAAGCTCTTGGTAACAACCAATCGTTGATCTAAAATTTCGCGCAGTCAGCTGCCCTTTTTCTACATCTACTGTCGATAAAACAAAGCCACATCGCTGCATAGCCTGTAGAAACATTTGCATGGCTGGAGTTGGCAGAACCTTTAGATAATCACGATCAGTTGCATCTAATCCCCAATCAACATCCATATGGGTTTGAATCCAAACACGTGCACCATTTCTTCGACAAGCAACCTCAGTAATTGGTGTCTCAAATGGTAGTTGAATACTAAAAGGGAAAGAATGTGCTTGATGTGCCGGCAAGAGGAATCGAGAGTTCACTAACCACTCTTGTAAAACTAAAGGTTGGTTAAACTCATGATCACCAGATTCGACTTCTGCCATCGTCACCAATTGCAAATAAAGACCATTAATCTCTTTATCAGATGATCCACCTTTAAAGCTAATTTCTCCATGCAATGTGCTGCCTGCTTGCAAGCTTGGGTTCTGTAAAACAGTTTCTACCGTCACACCTTGAAGACCCAAACCAGACATAATTTTACTAAACATTTTTTCTCTAACCTTTCGAATTATTTCCTGTCATCTGTAGCAGCATACTTATTATTAAAGTGCATCATCTCCAGCGAGCTGAATCTTACCATCTGCAACTTCATTCATAAATTGGTCATAGTCATTTAGATTACGTTCTGCATATTCTTCTGCATACGTTTGTAATACTTCTACTATCGTATTACCTTCGCCCAGATATCCCATAAGTACATCTGCATTTCCAGATTTAGCGTGGGCATGAGCCAGGGCTAAACCGCAACTTTCAGCATACTCATAGAAATACTCATCATCCATGTCACTAAGATCAACCGAAATTTTCATATCACGTAACTGGCGTACATGAAAATGCTGATTTGATATTGAAGAGAACCCAAGAAATATATCACTTGCGGCCTGCATGAGCTGCTGACCATGCACTACACGCTCACCTTCGTGATTTACCTTGTCTACAAATAACGGGCTAAGAATTGATGGATTCGCTTCTTTCATTTGTAAAATTAACGGTTCCCGATCTGCATCCTGAAATAATGCAATTGCTGATCGTGTACCAACACTTCCGACACCCACCACTTTCAAAGCTACATCTGTACGTTGATAACGATCAAAAAGCACTTGGCGATCATATTTCAAAGAATCACGGTATTTTTGAAAAAATACATCAACATCTTTACCAAATGGCTCATCTAGATCTGGATGCCATAATAACGGCGCATCATCCACAAAATGACGAAATCCTGTATCTTGATCTTGCTGGGTAAGCTTCGGCAAAACAGAGTACGCAGTTCTTTTCTGTGCTGAATCAAGATGCTTCTCGCGTTTCTTTCTTAGTTTTCGACACTCAGTATTTTCTAATAATGTACTGGCATCAACTTTTTCATACCAAACTTGGAGTGGTGAAAGTTCTGTAATTTCTAATAAGTGCTGACGATAACTATTCAGCATTATTTTAATTGCTTTTAACCCGACTTTCTCTGCAAGATTAATATCACGCGCCCCGATTACAAAA
>CAZCXU010000031.1:1057-2751 GCA_964502885.1 uncultured Gammaproteobacteria bacterium | reverse complement strand
CTATTTGTAGATATTTGGGCTTATAAAGATCAAGCCCATTTATCACACCATCTCCATTTATTGGTTCCACCTGTTGCACAAGCTGGCTTTTACTCACATAAAACCAGTAACGGCTTAATCCGTACCTATGTTTTACCGTTAAAGGATTACCAGATTCAGATTAGCCAGCAAGAAAAGGTTCGTGAGGCTTTTGCTTGGGAACTTGCAGGTAGCATGTTCATTCCATATTTGATTATCTTACCATTTGCGATTTTTGCTTTAGCTGCAATTATTCGTCGTGGGCTGAAGCCCATCGATGACTTTAAAAATGAACTGACTCATCGTGATTCAGAAGAACTGACACCTATTGAAGTTGTAGATTATCCTCAAGAATTGTTACCCACAATTGATGAAATGAATCGACTTTTTGAGCGCATTTCTAAGGCACAAAATGAGCAGAAACAGTTCATTGCAGATGCAGCCCATGAACTTCGAACCCCTGTGACTGCTTTAAATTTACAAACTAAAATTTTAATTAGTCAATTTCCTGAGCAGGAATCGCTGCAAAATTTGAGTAAAGGATTAGCGCGTATTCAGCACTTGGTGACACAGCTTTTAGCGCTGGCTAAGCAGGATGTATCTTTAAGTGTGATTGAACCGACGAGAGCTTTTCAGCTTAATGATGTCGCTTTAAATTGTGTTGAACAGCTTGTTAATCTGGCTATGCAAAAAGAAATCGATTTAGGGTTTGTTCGTAATGAACCAATTGAAATGCATAGTGTCGAACCAACAGTTCATTCAATTATTTTTAACTTAATTGATAACGCAATCAAATACACGCCTCATGAAGGGATGATTAATATTTCTGTTTTCACTGCTACAGATGGCGATGCGTGTATACAAATTGAAGATAGCGGCGCGGGGATCGACCCAGAACATTATGATAAAGTTCTAAAGCGTTTTTATCGTGTACATCATCATCTTGAAGTGGGGAGTGGTTTAGGTCTATCCATTGTTGACCGAGCAACTCAACGTTTAGGTGGGACTCTGACACTAGACCGAAGTTTAGAGCTTGGTGGACTTTCGGTCTTGGTTAAACTTCCAAAGATTTTACATGTTCACGAAACAAGGACTTGAGTTAGACAAGTTCTTGTTTGATTCGTTTTTCAAACTCAAAGCGATGAATACAAACGGTATAAAATAAGATATTTACGGCCCAAATGACCCAACCAGTCCATAAATTATGACTCAAGAAATGTGCTCCACGCATCATTTGTGCCCATCCCATCATAAAGCCTAATAAAATGCCTGAAATAAGATAAAAATAGGCACGTTTCGGTTGTTCAAGACGATAAACAAAATAACCTGTCATTAAAATAAAGCCAGCGCTTGCATGTCCACCCGGAAAGCAATGCCCATGTTTCGCAGTAAAGTCCCAAACATAACTTAAAGCAGTCGGATGAACCATATTCCAAGGGCAGGCATGAGCTGATTGTGATTTTAATAAGCCAACCAGTGCGCTGCCAACCATGCTCACAAAAAACATATAACCATATTGCCAGCGATAAAGCTTTAATTTCTCAACTTTAAATGATGCAAGCCATAGACCCAAAAAGATGACATAAATGCCAGTAATAATCTGTTTTACAATCTCATGATTAAGTCTTTCCAGATACCAATTGTCTCGATTGAAAAAATGACCCTTTGAATCGATC
>CAZCXU010000031.1:0-1047 GCA_964502885.1 uncultured Gammaproteobacteria bacterium | reverse complement strand
AAAGCAGCAAAAAACTGAGAAAAAGAAAGATGATATTAATTTGGAAAAATTGTTTTTGTTGATTCATGCCATGCAACATCAATTAGATTGTGAGTAAAGGCATTACATAAAATAAAACTTAAATTGCTCTTAAACTATACTGAAGAAAGAAGTTCAATTTTCTTTAAAAAATAAAAAAAGCGACGAGAAGTATCGTCGCCCTGAGCACTTTAGAAAGTATTAAAACATACCCTCTTCAGAGTTTGCCGAAATTTTATGAATAGAGCCGCCAGCAAGCGCAATGGCTATTGCGAGTGCTGTTCCGATGAGCTGTGAGATGAATGAGACACCTCCTAAACCACCCAGCCATTGTTGACCAAATAAACCTACTGCAATACCACCAAATGCTCCGCATACGCCGTGTAGTGGCCACACACCAAGTACATCATCAACTTTAAGTTTGTTTTGAGTATAGGTGAATAGATACACAAACATAGCCCCAGCTGCACCACCAATCACAAGTGCACTGATTGGATGAACAATATCAGAGCCTGCACAGATTGCCACTAAACCAGCAAGAGGACCGTTGTGTAAGAAGCCTGGGTCATTTTTCCCAATCGCATTGGCTGTAATTGTACCGCCAACCATTGCCATGAGCGAGTTAATCGCAACTAACCCAGAAATAGCATCAACACGCTGCGCACTCATCACATTAAAGCCAAACCAGCCAACAATTAAAATCCATGAACCAAGCGCCAAAAATGGAATAGAAGAAGGGGGATGAGCACTTACACGACCATCTTTCTTATAACGACCAGAACGCGCACCCAATAGAATCACAGCAGCAAGTGCAATCCAACCACCCATGGCATGAACTACGACTGAACCCGCAAAGTCGTGAAAAGCTGCGCCAAAGGTTGCTTCTAACCATTTTTGCAGACCGTAGTTGCCATTCCAGACCATACCTTCGAAAAATGGATATACCAGCGCAACTAAAGCGAGTGTGGCAATTGCTTGTGAACGCATTTTTGAACGTTCAGCAATACCACCCGAAATAGTGGCAGGAAT
>CAZCXU010000030.1:1370-2784 GCA_964502885.1 uncultured Gammaproteobacteria bacterium | reverse complement strand
ATATGATTAATATCGTCAGCAAGAAGCTACGCAAAATGCGATGCTTCTTCTTAGGAGAGCTTGGTGCCGAAGTGGGCTGCTGTTCTACTTCCGCCATAAAATAAACCTAATAAAATTTTATTTTTAAAGTTGTGGGCCTATAAAGAAATGTAAACGAATCGGATGGTTCTCATCTGAAATACCCGAAGCGACATCTAAACGGATTGGCCCAATTGGAGACTTCCAGCGAATTCCGACCCCAACACTATAAGCTGCTGGATTATTAAAGTCTTTATCGTAAGCATTACCAAAGTCAGAGAAAACAGCTGCTCGCCATCCGTCTTTGAACTGATAGTTATATTCTAAAGAGCCTACAGCTAAAGCTTGGCCCCCAATTTTATATCCATCTACTTCTGGAGAAAGACTTTTATAGTCAAATCCACGAATCGTTTGGTCACCACCCGTAAAGAATCTAAGATTGTATGGAACTTTGTCAAAGTCATCTGTAAAAATATAACTAAGGTCAGATCTTCCAACAAATTGGTGATCATCATTTTTACCTAGAGAATAAATAAATCTCCAGCCTGCACTCGCAATTGCCATATTGGCATCTGAGAGTAAACTCTCGCTGCCTAATTCTAATTTATAAGTTTGTTTAAAAGCTTTAGTTGGGTTTAACCGTGTATTACTTGAGGTTTTAGATGTTTCATAACTAAACAATAATGCTTCTTGCTCAGATGCAGCTGTTTTAAACGCATCTGGTAATTCAGAAATATCAACATTACCTTTTTGGGTCAAACGATCTAAACGATAACGAACACCAATAGTATGCTGCCAATTTCCTAATGGACGTTTGATTACGCGCTCCCCACCCACAACAGCAGATTCGGTTAACAGGCTTACATCTGGACCAATATCATCCCGTGTTTCACGCTCATAACCGCCCACAATATTGAAATAGTCATTTAACGGATGTTTATAGGGAATACTATATCGACCATCAATCGATTGACGAATTTCAGAAACTTCTAAGTTGGCATCAAAAGAATGGCCATATTTATTTACGATAGAACGGCGATATTGACTACGTAAACGCGCCCCCGTATCGGTTCCATAACCAATACCAGTTTCCAAACTATTTAGCTTGTCAGCATTTAAAGTCACAATAACTGGAATTCTTTTTGTTTCACGTGCTTGAGCTTGTAAATGATCCTGTTCATCATGCTGAGCTGCGGCGCTTTGCAACATCGCAGTTTGAGGCTCTGCCTGTTTTGCATTTTGTGTTCCGGCAAACTGTTTTTCATCGACTACGTTTTGCGTAACTTCTTTATTGGATGTCGCTAATTGACGAGCTTTTGCAAGTTGTCTTTGTTCTGGTGAAAGTAAATTAGACTCATCAACATCAATATTTTGCTCATCCACCAAAGCTTGTAAA
>CAZCXU010000030.1:0-1360 GCA_964502885.1 uncultured Gammaproteobacteria bacterium | reverse complement strand
GGGCTTTTCAATTGGGGCTGGTTTAATACTATCAACCAAGGTGGAATTGAAATAACGTGAGTTGGTTAGGTTATTTGCGAGCACGTTTACACGCCAGAAGGCATAGTCATCACCTTCTTTCCAAGGCGCCATACTTTCTAAGATATTTTGGTTTAATGGCAAAGGTTTCGAAGGATCACTCATACGAAACTCGACCTTGTCTAATTTATAGCGCTCACCAGTCTCGTAGCGTAAATTGATATCGGCCTTATTTTCTGGCTGACTTACTTTTACATCATGCAATCGCCAATAAGCATCAAAATAACCGTTATCAGATGCTGCATCGACAATACGGGTTTTAGTGGTTTCATATAAACCGTGATTAAAGATATCACCAACATCTTGATCAGGAACTAAGCGAATAACCTGAAATTGCGGCTGCTTTTCGCCTGGACCTGTAAACTCAATATTTTGCTCATTAATTCGTACTGGTTCATTTGGTGTCACTCGAACACGAACACGACTCGGACTTAATTTTTCAAATCGGAACTCAGCATTATAGTAACCAACAGCTTGAGCAGCCTGATTACTTAATGTTCTAAGCTGAGGTAAAGCAGCATTAAAGTCTTCAAAAGATTCTTGAGTAAAAGTTGACAACTTACCTTTAATATTTTTAGCTAACACATCTGAAGCACCTTCTACCTCTGCGCTAATACGCGGTACTTGTTCCATCGGAATTGCACGCGGCGGACGTACTTTATTTAAAATACGTTTAAAGAAACCAGCTTGCTCAGGTGGTTCTTCGGCCTCTGGTGTCAATTCAGGCAGTGTTTTTCCAGTCTCATTGGCTTCAACTACAATCTTACTATCAGACTTAATCTCTTGCATAAGCTGATCAATATTTACAGGTGCCTGATTAATTTGATTTAATTCAGATTGAGTTGCATCGCTTACAGTAACTTCAGGGAGTTTCTGAGTCCCATTTTGAAAGTTCTGTGCTTCATTCTTCGCTTCTTCCGCTACCCTATAAATTTCATTTGCCATATTCTGATCAACAGGCATAACAGGTAAGTCTTCAAGATTATCAAGCGTAATTGGCTTAAATTCTTCAATCTGATTCGGAAATTGTTCTTGTTGTTGCAATATAGCCAAGCTATCTTGTTGCTGCTGAGCTTGGGTTACAAGTGTAGCGATATCTGTAACTGGAGCAGTATATTGCTCGTTAACCTGAGCTGATTGTTCAGTTGACTCATCAGATACTGTCTGGTTTAAAGTTGTTGATGAACTATTCTCAACAGAAGTTTGAGCAAAACTTGGCGTTACGCAAACGCTTAACAACAAGCTGATACAAATAAGTTTAGGAATGCCCTGCATTTTTAAA
>CAZCXU010000029.1:1215-3182 GCA_964502885.1 uncultured Gammaproteobacteria bacterium | reverse complement strand
ATGCTAATGGTTGAATTAGCGGTTGAGTTTTCTCAAACGTTGCAAGAAATCAATGCGGATGGCAAAGTTACGTTGGTGGAAAAAGCCCGCGTGTTACTGCTTGCCCCACAAATGATTAAAATTGCTAATCGTTACAAAGATGTAATTGAAGAATGGCAAGATTTGACGGATTATGAAATCCAGCAACTTGTTAATGTTTTTGTCGCGCATTTTGCAATTGATGCCGACGCTGCCGAATTACTAATTTCAAGTGTGCATCACTTAACACTTGGCTTGGCAGGAATTTTCAAAGCTCTAAAAAAGTAAATCATGGCACAACCAGGAGTTCCTAAATTATACACCTTTACAGGCGACCCTACGTTGCCAGGCGTTTCTCAAAAAACAGGAACTCCTGTGCAACTAGGCGGCAATCCGTACACTGCCAATTTGTGGCAGCAAGCTCATCCTGCTATTATTGAACCACAAGAGCAAGACATTGATGCTGCTATGTCTGTAATGGGCAATTTTAATGCTGCTAATGTACCAAGTCCTAAACAGTTTGATGCTAACAACCCAACAGGCTTTCTTGGCAATACTGTGCCGTATCCGCGTTTGTGGAAAAGCAATCCAATCACTGCTGGGCAAGTGTTTGATGAAAATGCAGTTATGGACGTGCAAGGCGCGTTGAATGCTGCCAATGATTCGTTGCCGCCTCAGTTTGATGCTAACAATCCAACAGGCTTTTTAAACAATACCATTCCATACCCGTCTATGTTCCAACCACAGCCTCCAACTGATGCTGACGTAGATACTATCATGGACATACAAGGAGATTTAAATGCTGCCACTGAAACGCCATCAAACAATACTACGGAAACGCCTACTAATGGCACAGAAACAGCTACGCCTAGCAATGGAAAAATTGCAGCCAACGACTACTTCAATTTCATTAAAGGAATTGATTATGGGGCATTTTTCAACAATGCGTTACAAGCTCCACCGCCTAATGTGCAAGTTCCATTAACACATTTTACACGATTGAGTTTAGACCGCGCTCCTTTGCAAACTGTGCTAACACAGCAAGAAGAAGGCGCAGCACGGTCATTTCGTGAAATGCGAGAAAATGCATCGCAATCAGCAGACATTGTACGAGGAGCGGCAGCCGTCGGTGCTAACTTGACAGAAGCTCAACGGCAAGTGGGCGCACAAATGCAAGAACTTGGCAATCAAGAAATGCAGGCAAATGTGCAATTAGCTAATCAAGAGCAGCAAATTCAAGACCAGCAGAATTTGCAAGAGCAGCAAATGAATTACGAAATCCAAGCACAAGCGCAACGAGCAAAGAATGAAGCAATCACTAAGAATTTGGAGTCATTGAAAACAGACTATATGTACGAAGCGCAATACAACGAAACAAAAGGCATATACGACGAACAACGCGCTATCGATGAATTGACTACGCAAAAACAAGATGACTTGAACATTCTAACGGCTGAATACGCATTAACGTTAGAATTTGAAAACAGCGAAGACTATCTTGCTGGTAAAAATAAAGCCATTGCTGAACATCAAAGAGCTGTCCACAAAGACATTGTTAGTGCGCACGAAGATTTGAAAGGCTACGAAAACATCGATGCCGCAGCCGCAGAGTTGGCGCAAATGCCGCAGTATCAAACACGGTACGAACAATTGAAAAGTACAGCTTCGGGGCTCAGTAAAGCTATTGAACAAAGCAAAGCTGCGTTGCCTACTATTACTGATGAAACAGAGCGCGCTACTGCACAACAGGCAATTACAGAAGCAGAAGCCAATTACCAAAAAATGGCAACCGAAGGCATGGATTTGGAAACTCGCATGGGCAGAACTGCAAAGTACAAAAAGCTGCTAGAAGAAAATTTCAACCAGTCAGATGCAGCAACGCAGTATCGCAACAAATACATTGCAGACAACAAAATTATGACAAGTGATGAATACAGAAAAAGGCTTGA
>CAZCXU010000029.1:0-1205 GCA_964502885.1 uncultured Gammaproteobacteria bacterium | reverse complement strand
ACATTTCTAGTAAGGCTGTGGAAAATGCAGGCTGTGTTTTGCTGTTTTTTTGATTTTAAAAAAAAAAAGTTTATACCAGTACAAAAAGAATGAATGAAGGGAACGTTTTGAAACCTTGATGAATACTAGCTCTGCAAGGTTTTTAAAAAAAGTTTCTAAAAATCAAAGCCCTGCTGTATCTTTGTGGTATGCAGGGCTTTAAAATTTAACAACATGGCACAATTTCCAAGATTAATTACACCAGGAACACCTGGCGGAATTACCCCAACACCTATTCAACATCGACCATTAGATTTGTCTAATGTTGTACGCGCGTTGGCAGTTGGTAAAAAAGCAGCAACGCCTAAAAAGCCAAGTGAGCCTAAAAAAACTTCAACAGAACCCGATAAAGGTCCCGAAGGGCTTATAGGTAGTGTTGAGCAATGGCAAGCTAATCAAGACATGATTACACGCCAACAAACCATGCTCATTAACACGTATGGGTTAGAGCAAGCTAGTCAGATGCCTGTTTTCCAAAAGCTCGAAAGCCAACGCAATCAAAACAATTCGTTTGCTACATACAATACCTTGAAGCGGCAATACGAAGATTGGGAAAAATACAAAAGCCGCGTCGAAGAAAAAGGCGCGGGGCAGTTTTTTCACTTGGGCGAAGTAGCACGCTCGGGAGGAAAAGCTGTGCATCGCCATCAAGACATTGTCAATTCGCTACAATACGGGCGCACTGCTAATTTACCCAATGCAGGTAAATTGCCCGACGTGCTAACAGGCGAAGATTTTTCGCACGCGTCGCTAGACTATCAACCATCGTTTTACACTTCGGAAGACGCATTAGAATACGCAAATAAAGTGTTGTCGCCTGCTGAATCAAAACTCGTAGAAAAAGCCTACGCTAACTTGAAAGGGCATTCAATTAATGACATTAGCGGCATTTTAAAAACTACGGGTGCAGATGCTAACAACATCAAAGCTGTAACTGATGCGTTGTCGCAATTGATGAAAGAGTCCAACGTTATTGGACAATTAACCCATTGGAAAACTTACAAAATCCACTTGTGGCAGGACGTATGCAGGATTTTCTCGGCAAATCAGACGGTGGCACTTTTTATAATGGGAAAAAATTAAAAAATGAAGATGGCACGTTTAATCAAAATTTCCATGATGAGTTTCTAAACTACACTATGGGCATTTTCGATGAAGATGCCGAA
>CAZCXU010000028.1:0-3775 GCA_964502885.1 uncultured Gammaproteobacteria bacterium | reverse complement strand
ACATTTTAACTAAGGTATCAACATGGCAAAGTCTAAAAAAGAAGACAAAGCTTCTAAAAAGGCTTTGTCTAATGGGTCTTTATATTCTCAAGAAGCGGTCAGTCAATTTTATAAGTTAAGCAAACAACTTGATTTAGATGAGACTTTACGCAAAGCAGGGATTCAACGCCATCGTTTAGCTATTCTTCTTGATGATGATGAGATTGGGCAAGCGGTCGAAACACGTATTGATGCATTGCTTGCAACTCCATTTCGCATTGAGCCAAGTGATACACCTGAAGCCATTTTATTAATGCAAGAGATTAAGAAATGGTTTGCTGAGATTGCAACAGGTTCAATTAACGCTTTGCTATTCGGCTATTCGGTTTTAGAAGCGGTCTATGATCAGACCGATGATGGGCAAATAGGTTTGAACTGGATCGGTGAAAAGCCGTTGGAATGGTTTGAACCTAGAAATGATGGACGCTTGATCTATCGTCAAGATGAATCTGGTAGAGAGTCGGAAGTTGACCAGATATTTAAATTCTTTTTGACGCAGCGAAAAGCAAGTTATAAGCAGCCATATGGCAAAGCGTTACTCACCGTTGTGTATTGGTTGGATTTCTTTCGTAAGAATGGCTTCAAGTTCTGGGCAAAGTTTTTGGAGCGTTTTGGCACGCCAATTCTAAAAGGTAAGTGCAAAAACTCTGAACCAGATGACATGAATCAAGCGTTACTCAATGCACATGCTCAGAGTGTTATTTCGATTGATGCAGAAGATGAAGTTGAGATTCTGGCAGCATCTTCAGGTAATGCAGGCGCATCATTCGAGACATTCAACAATACGATTATCCGCCAGATTCAAAAGGTAATTTTAGGGCAAACCCTTACAAGTGGAACTGATGGTACTGGTTCACGTGCATTGGGTGAAGTGCATGAAAATGTGCGTAAAGATAAACTGAATGCAGACATTCGATTAGTTACACCTACGTTTCAAGCTATTGTTAATGCGCTTTGTGCCTTAAATGGTTGGGGTGAGCATGAAATTATCTTGGGTGAGAAGTCTAAACAGCTTAATAAAGATCAGGCTGAGCGTGACGTAAAGCTTAAAGATGCAGGTGCGGTATTCACCAATCAATATTTTATCCGTGAGTATGGATTGCAAGAGGGTGATTTGGCAGAGCCTTTACCAAGTCAAACGCCACAACCGCAATTTAAAGCAATTCCAAGCAAGCCTTTCAGTTTTGCTGCAAGTGTTAATGGTTTATCACAAGAACAACAAGAGCTTGATGAACTGGCAGATCAAAACTTCAAGTTGTTGTCACATAATGACCTGAAAGATTTGATTCTTAATATTGAAAGCATTGAAGAACTGCAAACGAGTCTATTTGCCATCGCTAAGACTGCTGACAAATCACAGTTTAATGAAGTGCTAGATCGGGCTTTGTTCGCTGCTGATATTTTGGGATATATGCATTCAAAAGAGGGGCGTTAAATGGACAATATGACGCTCTTACAAGCTATTGCATTTGCTCGATCAAGAGGTGTTTTACTGCCTGCCGACTACTATGCACTTGATTTAAATTCACGCCAATATGCTTCTACTGTGAGCCATTTGGCAGGTCTTGATCAGATTCAATCTGTGTTGGATTCGGCTTATAAGGTTTTGGAGAGTGGTGGTACTTTTAGAGACTTTCAAAAACTGGTTGAGGAAAACGGTATTGAGTTGTCAGAAGCGCATTTAGACAACGTGTTTCGCACCAATATTCAGAATGCTTACGCTCATGGCAGGTGGTTACATCAGCAACAGAATAAAGATAAACGCCCTTATCTCGAATATTTTGCAATCAATGATAAAAGAACCCGTCCAAGCCATTTAGCACTAGATGGGGTTATTCGCCACATTGACGACCCATTTTGGCAGAAATGGTATCCGCCAAATGGGTATAGATGCCGCTGCACGATTAATGCAATCACTGAAAAGCAAGCGATCCGGAAAGGAATAACATCCAATGAGGATTTGCCAGATATTGAGCCTGACGCTGGTTGGGCTTTTCAGCCGTCTAACTATGATAAGCAGCCGAACGAGATACTTAAATCGAAAGAAGCAAGTAAAACGATTACGCCCGAAGCTAAAACAGAAGTTATTGATCTGCGCAAAAAAACAGTAGTTGATACTGAAGCCGACCAGATTATCAAGACAAGCCTTTCAGATTTAACAGATGAGAAGCAAGTAATTATTGATGAGATGGTCGATAAAGCAGTTCGATTAGACCCGAATATCAGACCGAGTGACTTGCGTATCACTTTAGA
This sequence comes from uncultured Gammaproteobacteria bacterium, assembly GCA_964502885.1. GTDB lineage: Bacteria > Patescibacteriota > Microgenomatia > CAZETR01 > Amesbacteraceae > XYB1-FULL-44-23. The sequence continues at coordinate 1,483 of CAZCXU010000028.1, read as the reverse complement.
TTTAGCTGATGAAAAAGAAAATGCTTTGACAACAATTCTGAAGCAGGCTGAACTTCAAAAAGATCAGGATGGAACGGCAGGCAAAAGCATTTGGGATAAAGTTATAGGTGCTTTTAATCGGCTGTTCACATTGGCAAAGAATACGGCAAACAAGCTCACGGGCAATTCAATTCGCGGCATTGATGACTTGAATCTAACCGAGGGAAGTGTAATTGGTATTCAAACGCCAACATTGTTCAAGCAAGCGCAAAAGGTTGGAAAACAGATCATCATTCTTGATGCAAAAGGTGTAGCACTAGACTTGAGTAAGATTAGCGGCATAAATGGCTCACTATTGGCTCCTAATTTGAATTTAGAGGTCGTTAGCAACACAGATGAGCAACTCGTACTGAAACGAACTAAAGAGCAAGCTACACGCTATTTCATAGCGAATCAGACCGCATTTAGTCTTTACTAAACCTTTCAACAAATACAGCGACCTTTAAGGTCGTTTTTTTATGGGTGAAATATGCCAAAAACCGAAGAAAAGCAAAATCAATATTGCTTTCAACTTGGGCAGCTAAATGTAGACGCTCAAGAAGATGGCAAGAAAAAGCGGACATTCTCAGGTGTTGCGTACAGCGGTGAAGTGATTACCGACCATTGGTACTGGAAGCAAGTCATTTTTGATCTTGATTCGATGCAGATCAAAGGGCGTATTCCCGCACTACTTGAACATTCGTCTTATCAGCGTGCAGGCGCAATTGAGAGCCATGCAATCAGCTATGAATCAGGTCTAACTGTTAGCGGAATCTTACTTAGTAATGAGTTTGGCGCACAGGTAGCAAGTGATTCAGATGACGGCTTTCCGTGGCAAATGTCAGTGCGTATTGAGCCATCAAGCATTGATGAAATTCAAGCAGGCAACACAGTCACAGTAAACGGCAAGTTATTACATGGACCAATCACCGTGTTCCGTGGCGGTCGTATCAGAGAAGTTTCGTTTTGTGCCTTAGGTGCAGATGAAAACACAATGGCAGTGGCAGCAAGTCACAATCCAAACAATCCACAAGAGGACACAGACGTGACCGAACTAGAACAATTGAAAGCTGATAACCAGCAGCTTAAAACCGAGCGTGACAATGCTTTAGGTGAACTAAAGCAGTTTAAGGCTGATAAGCGCAATGAAGATATTTCAGCACTAGAAAAAGAATTGAAAACACAATTCAGTGCTGAAGATAAAACGGCATATGCAGCAATGGATGATGCAAGTTTTTCATTCACAGTTAAACAATTGCGCCAGTTTTCAGGGAAAAACAGTCCTGCAAATAATGGCTCAAGCAATTTATTCGCCCATCAAGCGAAATCTGATGGAAATGAAAAACAAACCTTTGGTGCTGGTTCTCTCGTAGACCAAGCAAAACAACGCAAATAAGGGGAAGCGGAAATGGTTCAAACAGTAACAGATAATCACGCAGTAGTAAGTGATGTAATTGCTTGGGAA
>CAZCXU010000027.1:770-3876 GCA_964502885.1 uncultured Gammaproteobacteria bacterium | reverse complement strand
TTGGTCCTCTATCACCGGTTGCACCAGTTGCTCCGGTTGAACCGGTAGAACCTGATGATCCGGTGCTTCCAGTAGGTCCATTCGCTCCCGTTGTTCCAGTGCTTCCCGTTGAACCAGTTGGTCCGTTAGCACCTGTTGATCCAGTTGCACCGGTACTTCCGGTTGGACCATTCGCTCCGGTAGAGCCAGTGCTTCCCGTTGGTCCTCTATCACCGGTTGCACCAGTTGCTCCGGTTGAACCGGTAGAACCTGAAGATCCTGTACTTCCGGTAGGCCCGTTAGCACCCGTTGTTCCAGTACTTCCCGTTGATCCTGTAGGACCATTAGCACCAGTACCTCCGGTATTGCCAGTTGAACCCGTGGGTCCATTAGCACCAGTACCTCCGGTTGCACCGGTACTTCCGGTTGGACCATTTACCCCAGTTGTTCCGGTACTCCCAGTACTTCCTGTACTACCCGTTGAGCCAGTTGGTCCGTTGGCTCCCGTTGTTCCGGTGCTTCCCGTTGAACCGGTTGGTCCGTTAGCACCTGTTGAACCGGTTGCCCCGGTACTACCAGTTGGACCATTTGCTCCAGTTCCACCTGTTGATCCTGTTGATCCTGTTGGTCCATTAGCACCAGTACCACCAGTGCTGCCAGTTGAACCTGTTGACCCGGTTGCACCTGTTGGTCCACCAACACCACTTGCTCCAGATGATCCAGTCGCACCGGTTGGTCCAACTCCACCGGTTGATCCAGTGCTTCCCGTTGATCCTGTTGGACCATTCGTACCTGTTGCACCTGTCGCGCCAGTACTGCCGGTAGGCCCATTTGCACCTGTTCCACCAGTACTTCCCGTTGATCCCGTGCTACCAGTTGGACCTTGAACACCCGTTGCTCCAGTTGCCCCTGTTGATCCCGTAGTCCCAGTGGATCCAGTTGACCCAGTAGGACCAGCTGATCCTGTTACTCCAGTAGTTCCCGTTGTTCCAGTTGGTCCATTACCTCCTGTTGATCCTGTACTTCCCGTTGAACCTGTTGGGCCATTTGCTCCAGTACTTCCTGTAGAGCCGGTTGATCCTGTTGGGCCATTTGCTCCAGTACTTCCTGTAGAGCCGGTTGATCCTGTTGAGCCCGTTGGGCCTTGAACACCAGTAGCCCCTGATGATCCAGTACTTCCTGTACTTCCAGTTGCTCCTGATGAGCCGGTTGAACCTGTAGGTCCGTTAGCACCTGTCGCACCAGTTGCTCCAGTACTTCCGGTTGGACCATTTCCACCAGTTGCTCCGGTTGACCCTGTACTTCCTGTTGGCCCGTTACCACCAGTTGCTCCGGTTGACCCTGTACTTCCTGTTGGCCCGTTGGCTCCTGTACTTCCAGTAGCTCCAGTAGATCCCGTTGGTCCATTGGCTCCTGTACCTCCCGTTGAACCGGTAGAACCAGTTGAGCCAGTTGCTCCAGATGATCCAGTACTGCCGGTTGGGCCATTCTCTCCGGTTGATCCAGTACTTCCGGTTGGGCCGTTAGCTCCAGTTGAACCTGTTGATCCTGTCGTTCCAGTTGGGCCTTTTTCACCAGTTGCTCCGGTTGATCCAGTTGTTCCAGTTGATCCGGTAGAACCAGTACCACCTGTGGTACCGGTTGGACCTGCCACACCAGAAGCTCCCGTAGATCCAGTTGAACCAGAAGAACCTGTTGCTCCAGAAGATCCGGTTGGTCCATTAAATCCAGTCGCTCCCGTTGATCCAGACGCACCCGTTGATCCCGTTCCACCAGTTGGTCCATTAAATCCCGTAGAACCAGTAGAACCAGTTGGTCCAATAATTCCAGTCGCACCAGTTGACCCTGTTGGACCATCGTAACCAGTTGACCCTGTTGATCCAGTTGCTCCTGTTCCACCTGTAGGTCCTAATTCTCCAGTAGCTCCAGTAGTACCTGTAGGACCAGTAGCTCCTGTTGGTCCCAGATCTACCACAAATGGTGTAGGTGTAGGTTGTGGTGTTGCAGTAGGTACTGGGGTAGAAGTAGGTAGTGGATGTAATAATCTATCTAAGGCATCAGCTGGAAGAGGTGTAGGTGTAGGTAAAGGACTTGGCCCGGAAATAATAATACAGGTAACAACTTGATTCCCTGAAGTTAAACAGAGAGATCTTCCAGTGCCACTAGTAATACCACTAACTACAATGATGCCACTCGAAGTAATTCCCGTTGCTTGAGTAATCTTCCCTGTATCATCAACTGCAAATGGGGCCCCGGTACCTACTTCTAATTTGTGAACAAATGTACCAGTATCTGCTCCTAATGATCCTGAAACTGAAGCATCCTGGCCAACATTTAAGGAGCCTTTGACATCAAGTCCTCCGCCAATTGCGACATTGATATTGAATTCTAATTGACCTTCTTGTGCTTGAGCAGCTAAAACGTTGGATTGATGTCTCATTGATCCTGATTCACTACTCTCAGTTTGATCAAAGTCATATTGCTGTTGAGAAGTCTGATCGGTTAGTTGCTCTTCGGGTTTACCTCCCAAAATGAAAAAGTATGAAAGTAGCAAGGAAGCTGCGCCAATAATTAACAATAGCACCGTTAGTCCAAGGAAATGAGATCGTAAGAAGGATTTTTTTTCTTCTTTCACAGCCTCTTGCCATTTAGGGACTGGTATAGCATTGGTAAGCGAAGATGCTGGGAACAATTCCACAGCTGGAGGTAATGAATTAGATTGAACCAGAGGTTCAGGAGGATGTTGAGGAATAAAAGCAGGCTTCACTGGAGCTGCAGATTCTCCAGGAAAAACAAAATTTGGTTTTACAAAAGGACCGAACTGCTTTATCGCAGCTTTGTATTGTCGCAATGAGCTTTCAGGGACACCACTCGTCTTGAGATAAGATAAGAAATTTTCGATCAACTGATCATCGAAGGCTTCAGGAGTAAATTCTTTTCCCGTGGTTTGGTTGGTATACGCAAAAAGCCGCTCTATATTGGCAGCATAATTTCGGACGGAACTTTTGCTCAGTCCTTTTGTTCTCAGAAAACTGGAAAAATCGGAAATGTACGTATTCACGTGATGATTTCTAAATAGTTTCTAACATACCAACGGATTTCTGCAGTAATCCGTTAGGAAATATAT
>CAZCXU010000027.1:406-745 GCA_964502885.1 uncultured Gammaproteobacteria bacterium | reverse complement strand
CAGTTAAAAGGATTTTTTGAGCTCAGTCAAGCACGAATAAACATTGCTAGAACAATCCAAATACCATTTTTCAAAAAGACTCTAATAATTGCTATTTACTTGTAAATTTTGGATGCTGTTAATAGCTTGTTTTGACAAGCTGTTAATCATTTTCAAGAAAACATAAAAAATTAACTTTAAAATATTTATTTCTGGATTTGCTTTGTAAAAGCTATTCAAGCTCACCCTTGGCTTTGTAGAGAGATTCAATTTATGGAATCAACGAGAACTACATTTGTAATATAGGTTTTTGGAAAAAACACCAACAGAGCGTATTAACAGCATTTTAGCTAAGAAATA
>CAZCXU010000027.1:0-396 GCA_964502885.1 uncultured Gammaproteobacteria bacterium | reverse complement strand
ATTTACAAAGAGAGAAATAAAATTTCGAAAAGCCCTACTATATTAATGGAGAAATCAGCGGAGATGAATCAAAGATTGGTAAATATTTGAACCTTATTAGAGTGGGCATAGATAACACTAAAAGGAAAATTATATTCTTTTTTTTCCTTTCCTATCCTTATAGTTATGGGGTGATTTTCAACAACCGATATAAAATTAGAATGGAATGGTAAAATATCAAAGGGCCCTTGAGAATTGGTCGAAGAAACACTATCGGCTTCTCCTTCCCATAGTGTGCTATCGGCTGCTTTTACTGAGATGGTTAATTTCATATTATAAGTTTATAATTAATTTATCTTTTTTGTTGTTTTAAATTCGTAAAAAATGTATAAAATCGCAAATGGAAATATTTCACAA
>CAZCXU010000026.1:3863-4071 GCA_964502885.1 uncultured Gammaproteobacteria bacterium | reverse complement strand
TAACTCATGAATCTTTTCCATAAAAATAATTCCAGATGGAAATACAATGAGAAGCAACAAATAGTTGAAAACGTACTCGAAGTTGTCGATCCGTCCGATTAGAATACCATATTGAGAGAATTATACAAGCTCATCCATAATCACACTAAACCATGTTCCCGAAAACTCAAATAGCCGTTTTTGGGAATTATCAGATGATCGGTGAGGG
>CAZCXU010000026.1:1142-3827 GCA_964502885.1 uncultured Gammaproteobacteria bacterium | reverse complement strand
TGTTTGGTTACCAGTACGTCCTCATGAGAGGGGGTAGGATCGCCGGAAGGATGATTATGAACCACAATCACCGAATTGGCTAAATACTTTACGGCTGGTTCAAATACCTCCCTAGGGTGGACCAAACTAGCGTTGAGAATGCCTATGGATATAACCTCTCTGGCAATCTCCTGTTGTCTAGTATCGAGATATAAGGCGATGAAATGTTCTTTTTTATTCTGACTAATCTCTCGAAGGGATTCATAAACAGCTTGGGGAGAGATTGCTTTGAGATGCTCTTTTTCTCGCAACAGGCGTTTTCCCAATTCCATGGCAGCAATAACTTCGGTGGCTTTGGTAGGACCTAAACCTTTGATCTTCATCAAATCATGAGAGGTAATATTGGCAATAGTTGAATTTCGTAATTTCTTCAGAACATGAGACGATAGCTCCAAGACAATTCAGTAGTAGTTAATTTTATTGGACCGTATTTGAGAAGTTTTTCTCGTGGACGATCGACGCGGGGAAGGTCTTTAATTTTTACCATATTCTAGTGGGTAACTATGACTAGAATAAAGGCCTTAGATTAAGGATATGTTAAAAATATTACTGCAAGGCATGTTGTATCTCTATAAGATCGTCATCACAATATGTGTCAGGAATAGTTGGAATTTTATTATAGAAATCGAGATTCTCAACTTTATCGATCATAATACACCCCTGAATATTTATATGTTCAGCTCCACCTAAATGACCAAATTCATGTAGAATAGTAGAACTTTCGATCGCCGGTATTAACTCAGGAGTAGCAGCTACGTTCTCGATCGCTTGCTTAAACAAAAAAATAGAATGAGCATCTTCTACCAGTCCTGCATATGAAGGATGAGGGGTGTAGTAATTCAGAACGAAGATATTCAGAGGAGCTGAAGTTCTCCATAGCGAATCTTGTTGAGCGTAGGTATCTCTAATTTTTTTTAAATCTTCATCATTTACTTTAGTGGGAATAGTATGGAGAGTTAGTGGACCAGAAAACGTTCCGGGAACGTACTTATGAGTTACTAATTGCATCTTATTCAAAATCTTTTGGGTGGTTTCCTCGGAGAGAGATACATCTTCCTGATAAAACAGATGAATTGTGAGAGGAAGATCTCGAAAATACATATAATCATAGCGCGCGTCACCCACTTGCTCCAAACGTAATATTTTTCGAAGAAATGGATAGTGGAGAACCTGCCTCCTGTACGTTTGATTGATGGCATTCTCAGGGTCTAGAAAATTAAAAGATACATACAACCCTATAAATACTGCATTGCTAGATATAAACAATAACAACAAGCAAATAGTAATTACTTTTCTCATAATGTCATACCACTATCATTGTATTGTATGAGAGTAAAAGTTAGAAAGAACCTCAAACTGAGGAATTGCTGAATCTTTAGAAAGGAGTACCATAGAACTATGGATGAGCATTCACCAGTCGTTCCTCCGAAACAATCTCTTAAAAAAAGACCTCCATTTTTCCTCTTTTGGTGGAAGATTAATGGTGAAGAACTCCTAAAACAGATTAATGAATATGATACCTTAAAATTTCATCAATCTGCCTATGGCATCTCAGTGATACTTTTGTTATTGAGTGCCCTGATTACGGGAATCATGGTAATTTATACTAAGGAATACTTTGGATTGATAGACGTCTTTGCTATTTTGATTTTTGCGATATTAATTTACCTCAAATTTCGCTGGGCAATGATTGCTGCGATGATTTTCTGGACTTTTGAAAAGCTGGTTTCGTTATTTGATGGGGGAAATATTGTGGTGATTTTGTTGTGGTGGGCGTTATTTATGCATTATTTCTATCTTGCCTACAAAGTTGAAAGTTTATATAAGGAAATACAGAAAGATGGAATTAAGCCCCCATCACAACCCTCTGCTCCCGTTGCCTCTGCTCCAAATCCCCATATGCCTCCCCAATAGTCTATTTACCTGTTTCTTACCATTATTTTATTTGCTTTAGATACTACCTTGATATGCTCTTATCTAGAAAGGAGATACACATATGAAATTAGGGAGATCACACCAACTAAAAATTGACGCTCAGAAGGATAAACTGGAGGGTCAGTTAGAGCAAATACAAGGAAAAACCAAAGAGGCGGTAGGGACTATTAAAGAAAAAACAGCCGATACAGCAATAGAAATTCAAGACCGTTTTGAAGAATTGAAACAATCTGTTTCATGAAAGGATTAACTATGAAGACCTTAGTAACCGGCCAGGCAGTTCAAACTTTCCATATAAATAAAAGTTTAGGTGGTTCTGCATCTCGCAGTGAACATACATATGCTGATGATGTTATCGACCAAAAAGATTTCGTTTTAGCAAAAACAAATCAACTTCTATGGTTTGGGATTCATCTGATCGGTATGGGAATAGGATTACGTTTCTTGTTCTTACTATTTGGTGCAAATTTACGCGGCATAGCTTTAATCATTTACAATTTGACGACACCGTTTGTACAACCGTTTCAAGGCATCTTTTCTACCCCACAGGGAGGAGGAGCCTATGTTGATAGTGCCGCTTTGTTAGCATTAGCACTATGGTATCTGTTCGGCACCATAGTGACCTATATCTTAACATTGCTTTCTAATGATACATCAGACCTAGGGTAATTTATTCCCTACAATTTTACAGGCACACCATCTCGGTTAGCG
>CAZCXU010000026.1:300-1131 GCA_964502885.1 uncultured Gammaproteobacteria bacterium | reverse complement strand
AAGGTCAGTATGGACAGCGAACAGAAGAATGGCGACAACGTTACACCGCTATCATACAGAATGCTGATCTTCATGAACGGTCGCAAAAATTGCCTTATGTTCAAATAAAGGTAACTGAACCATATTTAACTCAACCTTCGACCCTGTTTACTTTTCAAGTTACTAATGGCTTGGATATTAGACATAAAAAACATCTGTTAACCCAATCATCTACTATTACCCCTGATCAACAACTTGCTCTAGCCGGCGCATATATGAGTGTGCTGGCTTGTCTGGAAATGTTGCAATCACAACAGCTACATCTGAAGACATATATAAATGAACATAGATTACAATTGAAGGATCTTGATATACAGGAAGGTGAAGATTTTTTTGCAGCTATCGTAGCTGTCCGAATGAATACTCGGGTGAACGAAAGAATACAGAATATATTACTCAAACGACAATTAAAGCCATTAACAATTGGAGTTCATCTCAATAGATGCGAACCAGTCTCATTTGGATGGAATAATGCCGTGTCATTGTATTTAGATACTGACCAGAATACTCAAATAACTACAGTTCGAGGAAAAGGACTATTAACGGATTTTGCTACCAGGCATCTTAGAGAGCAAATTGGATTAGTAAGTGCAGTCGGAATGTATGCCTCGGTCGGTCGGTTCTTTGAGGAACATCCTGAAGTCTTGAGCCTCTAGTCAGAATCGAACTGACATCTACGGTTTACGATACCGCTGCTCTGCCATTGAGCTATAGAGGCAAAAGTATACGCATTTTACTAGACTTATGGGAAAAAGGACAGATTAGTGAGAAGAAGATTAACTGTTTACGATT
>CAZCXU010000026.1:0-290 GCA_964502885.1 uncultured Gammaproteobacteria bacterium | reverse complement strand
CCACGACATTTTCAGAGAAAAAATTAATTTCATTTCCTTCTAAATCTACACACTCACCACCAGCTTCATTTACTATCAGAAATCCAGCAGCATTGTCCCACGGTTTCGGGAAGTACGAGAAAACAATATCAGCCTGCCCGTTAGCAACTTCACATAACTCGAAGGCAAAACTACCCTTCATCATGATCCAAGGTGTTTCGGGAATTTTCAATATGGTTTCTAAATGTCTACGAATAATTGTTGGGTCATAGGAATTGTCAGTAATAATTACTGAATGGCTGATATGACGA
>CAZCXU010000025.1:0-4144 GCA_964502885.1 uncultured Gammaproteobacteria bacterium | reverse complement strand
AAAAAGTAAGGAAATTGTGCAGATATTTGCTCGGAGAATAGAAGATGAATGCTCAAGTTAATGAATTACAAGTTATAGATCAAAACGTGATTGTGGCTGCTTTTGCTAAGCGTGGTGGCACAGATGAATTGTTTGAACATATTGCTCAAGAAGTTCGTTCACACGTTCCAGATGTAACAACAAAAAAAGGTCGTGATGCGATTGGTTCACTTGCTATGAAAGTAAGTAAATCAAAAACGTTGATCGAGAAATGCGGTAAAGAATTGGTTGCTGAACAGAAGGCTCAAATCAAATTAATTGATGATGACCGCATTGCGATTGTTAAAAAATTTGATCAATTGCGTGATGAGATTCTTGCGCCACGTGATGCGTGGGAAAAGGCAGAAGAAGATCGTGTAGCTAAACACAATCAATTCATCGCATCAATTATCGTCATGTCCGCATCAGAACAGTACGAAAACAGAGGCAGTGAATACATTAAGCAGATGCTTGCAAATGTTGAAGAAATCGTAATCGATTCATCGCTTGAAGAATTCGAACAAGAAGCAAAGCTTGCAAAGTTTGAGACTCTTGAAAAGTTGCGTACTGCCCTTGTTGCTCGTGAAAAATATGAAGCTGAACAGGCTGAATTAGAACGTCTACGCAAAGAACAACAAGAGCGTGAACAACGTGAGCGTGATGAGCGCATTGCTAAAGAAGCTGCTGATAAAGCACGTATTGAAGCGGAAGCAAAAGCACTGGCAGAAAAGCTGCGTTTTGAACGTGAGCAAAAAGAACAAGCTGAATTAGCAGAACGTCAACAACGTGAAGCTGCTGAACGTGAAGCACGCCTACAAGCTGAAAAAGAAGCTGCTGAATTACGTGCACAACAAGCTGCTGAAAATGAACGTAAGCGTATTGAAGCTGAACAGGTTGCTAAAGCTGAGGCTGAACGTAAAGCAGAAGAAGCGCGTTTGGCTAACGTTGAGCATATGCGCTCTATCAATCAAGAAATCCTAAACAAGCTTTGCGAAATTGGACTTGATGAATATCAAGCAAAAGCGGTCATCACTGCGATTGCTCGCAACCAAATTCCTAACGTTTCAATCAAATACTGAGGATTAAAAAAATGAATGCACCAATAGAAACTCAACCAGCATTACCAGCAAACGCCCAAACATCTGCATTAATTCTTGATCCTCAAGCAATGCAAAACATGGTGGCTTTCGCTGACTTTATGTGTAAAGCCGTAATCACAGTGCCAAAGCACTTGCAAGGCAATTCAGGCGACTGTTTAGCAGTGACCATGCAAGCAATGCAATGGGGCATGAACCCTTTTGCTGTAGCTCAAAAAACACATTTAGTTAATGGAAATCTTGGTTATGAAGCTCAACTTGTAAATGCGGTGATTATTGCGCGCGCTCCTATCACTGGTCGCCCTAATTTTGAATGGTATGGTGATTGGTCAAAAGTGAATGGCAAAGAATGTAAGGCTCATGACATTGGTGTTCGTGTGTGGGTAACCATTAAGGGGGAATCTGAACCACGGGTGCATGATGTGTCTTTTGCCCAGGTGGGTGCCGTTCGTAATTCACCAAACTGGGTGAACGATCCAAAACAGCAAATTGCTTATTTAGCCACTAAAAAACTTGCTCGACTTCATTTTCCTGATGTGATTTTAGGTGTTTATACAGAAGATGAATTACTTGATTCAACTGGCACTATGGGATTACCACCTAGAGATGTTGTTCAAACTCAAACTGACAACCGCCCTATCCTTACAGACAAACAAGCAGAAGCAGCAATCAAGAAGATCAATAGCAAGCAGGTCGATCTACAACAGATTATTGATTACTACATTATTTCAGATGAGCAATTAAATTACATCAAAGCTAAAACGGAGGTCTTAGAACATGATCCCGTTTAGAGCATCGGGTGTGGGTAAGCTTATGGCTTACCCTGACAAAGACACCATACCAGAGGGCGCACTTTCTCATATTTATGAGATGGCAAGCCAAATACTTTTAGATTGGAAACCTGAGCTTAATACTCCTGAAATTGAAAAAGGCAAGGCGGTTGAAGATCAGAGCATTGCCCTGCTTAATCAGGTGACTGGCAACTTTTATGTAAAGAATAAGACACGGCTTACAACCGAATTGTTTACAGGTGAATGGGATATAGATGAGCAAGAGGAAGACATCATTATTGACATCAAATCAGCTTATTCAAAAAAGACATTCCCAATTGAGATCAAGTCTGGTGATAAGAAGTTATATGAGTGGCAATTAGATACATACATGTTGCTTCGTGATCTTAATCGATCTGCTATCGCTTACACCCTTGTAGATACACCTGAGTATCTAATCAAGAAATACGAGAATATTGATTGGCATGTAGTTGGTCATATTCAACCCGAAAGACGAGTAACGATGCTTTACAAGGAGCGTGACGCTACTCGTGAAAACCAAATAATTAGACGCGCTGAGATTTGCCAAGACTTGCTTTGCGAAATCTTAGATAAGAAAGGCTACAAATTTGAGGTGCCAGCATGAACAAAAACATTCTCATGTGCTTTGAAAATTGGCTGATTAGGGATGGATTTAAAGGTAAGCGAACACAAACATCAGTCCAGTATTTCAATGCAAAAGAACGCTTAGAAATGGACTACACAGGTCGAATGAACAAGCTGATGAAGCGAAAATACGTGCTTTTCTTAAAGCAGTATCTAAACGGTGGCAAAGAATTTGAAGAACATTTGAAGGTGGCGTGATGGATATTCAAATTAGAAAGCAATTAGAGCAGCTTGAATATATTAAAGATAAGCTTGAATACATTGAATATGACGAAGCTCTTGGTTGTTATATTGAAAAGCAAGATGGATTGCCGACAGGTGTGGCGGCATGGGTAAATGGTGCGTTTTATGGATTTGAGCAAGCAGCCAAAGCCAAAGCGGTTCCTAAAGTGATTGATGTTGGCAATGAATTGCAATCATGGGTAGCTGTAAATTCATTCTCTGCTGATGATGGTGATGGTGTCTTACCTGTTGTTGATGCAAACGCCATTGCTGAAAAAATTGAAGAATTAACTGGAGCGAATGCGTGATGGATATTCAAAAAGTTAAAGAATTGGCTTTAGCAAATGGCTTTAAGTTGAAAGAGCAAGCAAGCGGCAACATGGATTTAAATTCTTATGTTTATGATTTTGCGAATGCTATTGAGCAAGCAGCCAAAGCCCAAGCGGTTTCAGAGGGGTTTGTTTTAGTCAGTCAGAAAGACTTACTTGACCTTGCTGTAGCGATTAATGCAGTTGACTTAGCAACACACACTGAAGAAAAACCAAATGAAGTGCGCGAAATGTGGCAACAGGTGGCGCTCAAGTTGGGCGCTTTATGCAGCACAGGAGCCAACCAATGACTAATCTAATCAGTGGTAAGGAAGCGTTAATTGCACTGGCGAATGGTGAGGATGTTGAGTACTGGTGTGAGAGTGATCCAAGTATTCAAAAGAGATGGACACCAATTAAGGCACTTAATGAGTATAAATTAAGTTACTTTTTAGAGAATAAGCCGCGCTTCGAGTTCCGCCTAAAACCACGCACCATCACACTAAATGGGATTGAAGTTCCTGCACCTTTTGAACCTAAAGTTGGTGAAGAATATTGGTTTATTGCTGACTACATATCATCAGCGTATAGCTGCACTCAGGAAGGCACTGGAATAAATAGCAGTATTGGAAAGTGGCGCACCGAAGAAGAAATCAAACAAGTAGTCGCAGCATTGCGTCAAATATTTGGTGGTGTGTGATGACTGAAATTCAACAAACAAATATTGCAGTGGCGAACTTTATCATTGGTGAGCTGCACAAGGATAAGCCGTTCAATTTGGTGTTAGATGCAGGTAAAACAGGCGCTTTATATCACATTGCGAGTGAGTCACATCACTTGCATAGTGACTTTGTGCAAAAACTGGAAGCAACATTAAAACAGCGTGTAAATAATGGTACTGGAATTATTTTGGAAGTGAGTGATTCAAACGCTGATATGTATTACCACGTACTGTCAAATTATATTGCAGTACATGAGAAGCTTGAAAACTGCATCGACCAATTCATTGCAAGCGGTGGATTTGATAAGGCTTTTCGCAATGTGTTTGGTCTGTCTGATGATG
>CAZCXU010000024.1:0-4246 GCA_964502885.1 uncultured Gammaproteobacteria bacterium | reverse complement strand
AAAAATTGCAGGAGCAGGGGTTCATAAAAAGCGCCAAAGCTTTAAGTATCATCAAAAAGTTAAAAAAATACTCTGAAATTAAACCCGGAGGCTACAACCTACTCAAAAACCAGGATGCCTGGGCAACCGCTCGTGAAATTTACACAGAACCACCCGATATGAAATGGATTACTATCCCGGAGGGAATTCGCAAAGAGCAAATTGCCGAGATTATGGCCAGAGACTTAGGTTGGACTACAGAAGAAGTGCGTGATTGGAACAAAATCTACACCAGAACAGAAGTCGAATATTTGGAGGGGACTTATTTCCCGGACACATATCTTATTCCTGTCTCCGAAAAAAATTTTGAGGTAGCAAATCGATTAAGACGTCGCTTCAACGAAAAGTTTGCTCCTTACGTGAATAAATTTACAGCCAAAAATATTCTTTGGACAACCGGACTCAAAGTAGCATCTCTTATCGAGCGCGAGACCGCAGACCCCAAAGACATGCCACTGATCTCCGGAATTATCTGGAACCGTCTGAATATCGGCATGCGATTGCAAATAGATGCCACTCTCCAATATGCCAAAGGCAAAGTAGGGGACAAATGGTGGTCCTCTGTTTCATCCGAAGACAAATACATCGACTCCCCATACAATACATATTCAAACAAAGGTCTCCCGCCCACCCCCATCTGCAACCCAGGCCTAGATGCCATCGAAGCCGCCCTCAACCCAACCGAAACTGACTGCCTTTTCTATCTCCACGCCAAAGATGGAACCATGTACTGTAGCGTAACTTATGACGAACACCTGCAAAACATCGACAAGTATCTCTAGCGTTATCCCAGAAACTAAATTCTAACACTACTATCCCTATTGCCTTCAAGAACAAGTTTTTGATTCAATTCAGACAGATGAAAGAAAGGTTTACAGAGATCGGCTGGCTCGAGTGTAGTGGAGGAGGTCAGGGAAAAGCTCCCAAACCTCCCACCAAAATAGTTGGTACTCAACATCGCCACAGACAAGAAAAAAACGCAAACCACAAACTTTCCCAACCCCCTTTTCGCTGGCCCTGGCAAAAGCGATGATCCTACGCCATATTCCCATTGTCCAGCAAATGCCACATCGCAATCGACCCATACGACTTATATGGAGACCACGTCTCTACAACTTTTTGAATTTCAGATTCATCGAGATCTGATTTCCCCAAAAACTTTTTCAGCCCATTCTTTAGTCCCAAATCACCATACGAAAACACATTTTCTCGCCCCAGCCGAAACATCATAAACATTTCCGCCGTCCACCGACCAATTCCTTTCACTTTAATCAGTTCGGAAACCACAGTCTCATCATCCAGTTGGGCCAGCTTACTCAGACGCACCTCCTGCATTTGCACCTTACTCGCCAAATCCAACACGCTTCGGGCTTTCGCCCAGGAAAACCCCACTGCTCTGAAGTCGGAATCAGTCTTGGAAAGCACCGACTCCGGAGTCAACACGTCATTTAAAAGCACCTTAAAACGTCCAAAAATAGCCGTTGCCGCCCCAATGCCCAATTGTTGCCCCGCAATTGTTCTACAAAGACTGGCAAACAGATCCTGCTCAGAATTTCCCTCGACTTTAAACCACTGATTCATATCTATGTCTTGAATAATTTCGGCCAGCTTTGGGGATACTTTGCGAAAGTGGGATATTACTTCTTTTCTCGCAAGCTTACTTTTGGACATACAAACAAAAAATTTAATTCTTTCTAAATAAACCTATCAAACCATACAGCATCAGAGATCCGGAAAAAAGTCCATTAAGCTTTGCATCCAGATTCCAAAATGCTCTATCCACCGCCAACCTTCCGGGATATTTGGATTCTATCCGTTCCAAAAAACGTGCATAAGGCTCGTAATCCACAGGGTCTGACAACTCGTCCGGATGAGTATTGTTATATTCCTGCAACTTTTGCAGCTTGGGTACATCTTTGGGCTTAATCACCCCGCTTCGCACTCTATATCGCCACAGCAATGTTTCAGTAGGAAGAGTTGGCATCTTTATTCCATTTACCGTTATCGGCACCTCTCGCATCGTAATAGTCGGAATCTCCTCTTCCACTACACCATAATTAAGATACATTCTGCCTTCATATACCCGCAATCCCGACAGCAAAGTCCACGGACGGTCTTTAGGTCTATCTGGTCCAAAACTTGCCGATTCTATCCCTACCGGAGGAAAATTCCTTTTTCCCCGAAACATCTTTCCGATTTCCGCCTGACACATATCAATCATCTGTTTATCTGGTCCCATCGCAATTCCGTCGATATCCCGAATAGTGCCGTTTTGTCTAACCATCGAGACGTTACCCTCATGCAGAAGCGCTTCAACCGGTACCCCACCAACTAGCACCCAGCTCAATCCAAAATACTTGATAATCTCCGCTATTTTGGCCAAATTTCCATTCACCTCATGTGCAACTTCAGATTTACCGCCCAGTTCATTTTTTTACATTTGTCGGAAATTATAACAGCACTTATACGACTGGCAGGACAGGAAAAACTTTTTAAACTTCAAACACAAACATGACGGGTATATAATCAAAAAGTTACGACATGATTGCACTAATCAAAAAACAACGAGGTCCGGGATTAGAATATACTGAGACAGATAAACCAGGTATTGGCCCCGATGAAGTCCTGATTAAAATCAAGGCCTCTTCCATATGTGGGACCGATTTGCATATCTACAAATGGGACGAGTGGGCAAACAAACGTGTTAGGCAGGTACCCCTTATTCAGGGACACGAACTGTGTGGGGATATAGTTGAATTGGGAAAAAACGTCACACAGCTTTCGATAGGAGACTTTGTCAGCGCAGAAAGCCACATCGTCAATTACGATGGTGAATTTTTCAAAAAAGGTTTAGGCCATGTAGCTCCTGAGACGAAGATTATCGGCGTCGACACAAACGGTAGTTACGCAGAATACATAGCTCTTCCATGGCAAAACGCCCGAAAAAATCCAAAAGATATGCCAATTAAAATTGCCGTTTTAAAGGAAAACTTTGGCAATGCAGTTGCTGCAGCCTGCGCAGTAAGTTTAAAAGGTAAAACTGTTCTGATCACCGGCTGTGGCCCGGTTGGACTGATGACAATCCTGATAGCAAAACAACAGGGAGCAAAAATGGTCATCACCAGTGATATTAGTGAATATCGAAACGAATTCGCCAAAAAACTGGGTTCAGACTTAGTTATAAATCCCCAGAAAGAAAACCTTGTAGACGCAGTTAAACAAAAAACCGAAGGCTCCGGGGTGGAAGTATTACTTGAAATGTCCGGCAGCAAAAGCGCATTTCTTGATGGATTATCCAGTTTACAGGCCGGAGGCCATGCTATAGCTTTTGGTGTCTTTTCCGCTCCGTTCGAATTTGATATTTCCACACACATAATATTCAAAGGCATAACCGTTCATGGCGTAGTAGGACGAAAGCTCTGGGAAACCTGGGAGATCGTAGACGATCTTCTGAACAACCAAAAAGTTGACCTGTCACAGATAGTGACGCACACTTATCCGATTCAGGATTACAAAAAAGCTTTTGAGACGATGGAGAGCGGCAAAAGTGGCAAAGTCATGATGACTTTCTAATCGCCAACCTATCTTCTTCCTCCAGCCACAATATCCATTACAACCTTAATGTTTTGTGGATCCCCAAGTTCCCTAACGTCACTCACAGTAAATGGTGGGTATTGAGGGAATCCATTATCAGCATGGTTTGAAGATAATGCCGCCCCAAAGCTTCGTGGTAGGACAAAATATGCATGAAAAATTCCAAAATCTAATCCCAACTTAGTCAGTAGTCCAATCCAATATATCTGGCCCCCACCATTGCGATTGTACAACTCCAAAGCTTTCTCCAGACATTGTCCACCAGGATTTGCATCTAACCCGGGCTTGTACTTATAGACCAGTTTGACCAATCGCTGTCTCTCTCGCTCATTCATATAACTGACTATTATATCGTCGGCCACCAAAACCAGAGAGAGACGACACAACTCTTACACCACAAATCACCAAATTTTGTAAAAGCTAACCGCAAGATCCATAACACAGTATTTTGGGGCCCCCAAACGCAGTTTGGGGAAAAGGAGAGACAATGAATTGGCTAGTCCCGAGTTTATCGAGGGACGACAAACGTAATTTGTCTTGACGTCGGGGTGGCTGACGGCTTGTCCCTCCGCAGCTGAAAGCGAAGGGGGAGATTCGTTCGCATCCTGCGCGT
>CAZCXU010000023.1:651-4933 GCA_964502885.1 uncultured Gammaproteobacteria bacterium | reverse complement strand
CATGCACGTCTCCAAAGTGCGCACCAAGCTGGATTTGCGCCCCGAAAACGGCCATCGTCTACAAACGATCTTTGGATACGGTTACAGGTTGGATACCTACGCGAACGAATGACCCTAAGACTCAGCCTTGCCTTCTTGCTGTTGATCGCACCCTCGGTGTCGATCACCCCGCTTTCGGCGCAGGAGCTGTCACGCGACAAAGACGAAATCATCTACACGATCCGCGACGGTGATACGCTGATCGGGCTCGGGCAAAAATATTTCGTCTCACCAACGGCTTACCAGCAAGTCGAACGCGCCAACGGACTGACCAATGCCAATCGGCTGAGAGTCGGTTCCAAAATCCGTATCCCAACAAACTTGCTCAAGTTTTCCCGGCTGTCGGCAACGGTCATCTCGGTGCGCGGAGCCGCGAGCGTGATACGGGCGGGACGCTCAATCCCGCTGGAATTGCGCGGCAAGGTTGCTGAAGGCGATATCGTGGAAACCGGGGTGGACGGCTATCTGACGTTGCAACTGGAAGGCGGCTCGCGAATGGCCCTGCCCTCGAACGCGCGGGTTCGGGTGGTCAGGCTGCGAACTTACCTCTTGACGCGCGGGACCGATACCGATTTCGCGATCGAGCGGGGACGGACCGAGACCACGGTCGTGCCGCTGCGCGATAATCGCAGCCGGTTCAGAATGCGGACGCCGGTCGCGATCTCAGCAGTACGCGGCACGGTTTTCAGGATTGGCTATGACGGCCCTGATGCCTCGCTGACCGAAGTTGTCGAAGGCAATGTCGTAGTCAACCTCGATGGCCGCACAGCTACCACCGCTCTGCCCGGTGGGTTTGGCGCAGCCGCCAGTTCAAGCGGACGGGTGAACAAAGAAGAACTCCTACCGCCGCCAACTTTTGCCCGGCCCGGAGAAGTGCAATCGCAAAACTCGGTCGGGTTCGAAATGATCCCGTCAGAAGGTGCCGTCGGCTACCATGTCGAAGTTGCCAAGGATGCTGCTTTCGTCGAAATCGTGAAAGGCGCGCGCTCTTCAACCCCGCTGGTCGATCTGGGCGCCCTGCCCGATGGGACTTATTGGGTTCGGGCCATGGCAATCGCGCCAAGTGGGCTCGAAGGGTTGCCCCAAAAACAGCAGTTTTCGCGGAAGCTGCAGTCGTTGCGATCAAGTCCGACGAATGGAGCCAATGGCTCCACAAAATTCCAATGGGACTTGGGTGACGGGACACTGGTCCGCTTCCAACTGTTCGATGGCAGCGGGTCACAGGTTCCATTGATTGACGAACCTAGCTTATCGGTGAAAGAGCTCTCGGTGAGCGGACTTGCCCGAGGAACCTATTCGTGGCGCATCGGCCAGGTGCGCAGCGGACAAGGGCGCTATATTGAAGTCTGGACACCACTTGAGCAGCTCGTCATCGACAAGTGAACGAGCACCATGGCTTAACAGACTGGTCTTTGAATGGATCGTCGTGTTGTTGCTGGGCTTGTCGGCCACTGTCTATGCGGCGCATTCGCGCGCGGGGCAGGAAGTCGGTGCATGGCTATTCGACCGCACGGCGATCTGGCTAGCACCGGAACCCGACCCCCGGATTCTGCTGGTTCAAATCGATGAAGAAAGTCTGGCCGAGCTTGGGCGTTGGCCGTGGCCAAGATCGATCCATGCGCGTCTGATTGATCAGCTCACCGAAGGCGGAGTTGCTCAGGTTGGGTACGACGTGCTGTTCGTTGAACCGTCTACGGCCGACCAGGACGCAGAGTTGGCTGCCGCGCTTGCGCGCTCAAAACGGGTAGTCCTACCGACCTATGTCACCGCCGCCGACATAAATGGCGGCCCCCTCGACGTGCAATTGCCGCTGCAAAGCTTGCGCGACGTTTCCCCGCAAGCCGGCCACGTCAACGTGGTGTTCGATGCTGACGGCCAAGTCCGGCACGCCGATCTCAGTATCGAGAGCGGTCCGCAAGCCTTTCCGCACTTGATGAAAGTCCTAGCCGAAAATGCCGGTGTCGAGGTCCCGCTCGAGCGTCAGGAAATGACTATCCCGTTCAATCCAGCAGGGTCCTTCTCAGCAGTGTCCGCAGTTAGCATAGTTCGGGGCGAAGTGCCGCGAGGCCTGCTCAAGGACCGGATTGTGTTGGTCGGCGCGACTGCCCAAGGGAATGGCGATATTCTCTCGGTGCCGGGTCCTGCCGGGAGTGTGATGCCAGGGGTAGAAGTCCAGGCAAATATGCTGAGCGCGATGCTGCAAGGGGTATGGCTGCGCGATGCCGCCCCGTTGACCGCCTCTCTGTTCGCGGCTGCAATAGTGTTATTGTTGATGGCCGCGTACTGGTGGCTTCCGCCAGATCGCGCCTTGTTGCTGTCGGCGATGGCAGCGCTCCTCGGTGTGGCCACATCGGTCGCGGTTCTGGCTGGGTTGCAAATTTGGCTGACCTCGGCTCCTTTGCTTCTTGGACTGATGCTCGTCTATCCAATGTGGAGTTGGCGCAGGCTTAGCGCGCTCGATCGGTTTGTTCAGAGACAGGTGGTCTGGCTAGGCGACGATCTCGATACAGCGAGGACGGATCACAGCGGTCGGTTCGGTCTCGATACGATTGCCAATGCCAGCGCGAGACTGCGCGATCTAATCGGAGAACTCGGCGAGCGCCGACGCTTCGTGCAGGAAGTCATCGAGAGCGCGCCCGATGCAATGTGTGTCGTGAACAACGAAGGCAAAGTCGTCATGGCAAACAGCCGCGCTAAAGGCATCTTCGGCGCGGAAGTTGAAGGCCGTAGCGTTGAGAGCTGCCTGGAAGAGATCGCGATAAGCAGTGACGGAGCAACGGACGAGTTCGATCTGGTCGATGGCCGAACCATGCTTGTTCGTGAAGTTGGTCTGGGATCACCCACAGCGAGCCAAAGCACGGTCTTGAGAATGGCCGATATAAGCGATCGCCGCGCCAGCGAACGTGAACGCAACGAGTTTCTCGAATTTCTTTCGCATGACATGCGCGCGCCGCTCGCGCGAATTCTTGGCGTCTTGGAGACTGCACGCAAAAATCCCGCTAAAGACATTCCGCTCGAACGGATTGCCGATCACACCAGAACATCGCTCAAACTCGCAGACGATTTCGTGCAGCTTGCCAGACTTGCTGCGCTTACGCCGGAGAAGTCGTTGATTGACCTGCGGGCGATTGCTGACGAAGCTGTCGATCGGGTTTATGATGCCGCGAGAAGCCAGCAGGTGCGTGTAACTGTTGAAGGACTTGATGAACCGCCGTTAATAGTGGGAGATCCATCACTGTTGATGCGGGCAATCGCCAATCTGCTCGACAATGCGATCAAGTACAGCCCCAAATCGGGGGTAGTCCGCTGCTCGATCCAGCTGAAAGAGCGGACGAAAGTCGATACCGGCGACTACCTAGAATGCGCGATCGCCGATCAGGGTCCTGGCATTCCGCCCGAGCGGTTAGCGATGCTGTTCGCCCGGTTTGGGCCCAACGATCCATCCAGAGAGCTAAGTGCTGGTCTTGGCCTGGCGTTCGCCAAACGTGCGGTCGACCTGATGGGAGGTTCGATAGCGTTGGAACCAGAAACCAAGGGCACGACATTCCTGCTCGCTTTCCCGGTGGTGGCCAGTCCTGAGTCAACCGATCCGGCGTAACGACTTCATCGCTGCGGCGGCAAGGATGTGCAGATCGTTTGAGCTCGGCTCGCCGCATCCGACATCTTCGGCAACGCCGCGATAAACCACCTTGGCCACGTCGAGCTCGACAATCGAAATGGTTAGCCTCGTAATGCGATTGTCACAGATCGACAGCGGCCGGGACCTGCTTCGTCCTTCGGTGGCCTCCGAGCCTGCGGGTCCACGCGGGGTGCTGAACGCGACGTCGGTATCGCGGCGCGCGATGCCTACTTCAACACCCAAGTTGGACTTTGGATCAATGCGGTAGCCCTGAACCGTCAGCAATTGGCGGACGGCAGCAGTTGCATCACGCGCCAACGCCGTCGTCGCACCGTCTTCGATCAGTCGCACTGGCTGCTCCGGCGACAGGCTTCCACTTGTTGATGTGACGGGCGCAGGAATAATCGCACAACCTGCGACGAAGCAGGCCAGGCTCGCGACGAATGCAATTTTGCTTACGTGGATCACTCGATGACCGTGCGTGTCTAGGAGCGCATTGTTTACATCGGAGTTCAGCAGCGCACAATCTTTAGCCGCAATCTGCACGAAATGCCGAGTCTCAGTAGCGCATTGAGATCATTAGCCGACCAATCACACGCCTTGAACCCGGCCTGCCGGCGAGGA
>CAZCXU010000023.1:0-620 GCA_964502885.1 uncultured Gammaproteobacteria bacterium | reverse complement strand
GCTTTCTGGCCAAAGCGCGTCCTGATGACCGAGCAGATTTGTCTGCGCGACCGTCGAGGATCATTTGGATTAGACTGGCAATAACAGGATCGCCAATTTTTCGCGGTGCTCCCGCCCGAGGTTCATTGCGAAGTCCGGCAAGGACTTGTGCAACAAATCGCAAACGCCACTTACTCGCCGTGTGCAGGTTGCATCCCAGTTGTCGGGCAATCTGTCTGTTCGACTGGCCTTGTGCCGCGAGCAGGACGATTTGCGCTCGCTTCGTTAGGTACCAGTTCATTTCATCAGCGCGAGCGAGCCTTTCCAGCTCTTGAAGCTCACAACTCGTCAAGGAGATTGGGACTGCTGACCTGCTCATTGCTATGGATTGTCACCGGAGTGGTGATATCTATTTGATACAATATTTTACTCTTTGTTCGCCGTAGGGTCTTAAATCTGGTCGATCTTTGGCCAAATTAACCACGGTCGTTAGCGTCAACATGCGCCTTTCTATGCGAGCTACGACGTTGAAAGGTGAATGCGTCTATGCACATCGCTGCCCCTCCTGACCCTACCCGGTGGCGCACCGGGTCAGGCCTGATGCTGGTGCGAACCGCGACCTGTGTTGTCGCGGGGATCGT
>CAZCXU010000022.1:0-5092 GCA_964502885.1 uncultured Gammaproteobacteria bacterium | reverse complement strand
CGCTGGAACAACAAAAGAAAGTTCTTCCGAGTTGGGAGCAGGCAAAAAACTACGGTTTTTATTACGATGAAAATAAACAAGCAATTGACGAAGTAACTGCTCTTATGAAGCGTCGTGTGGATCGGCTCACCAAAATAGTAAATCGCATGACTGCAAATCAGTGGTTGACCAAAGAAGAACAATCCTGGGTAGATGATGATCCAAATCTTATCAAGCAAATCACCGATTTAACCTCAAAGCTAAACAACCAATAAGTATTTTTATTCTCTTTCCACTCTAGTTCCCCGATAGCTGGTCCTACCTAAGAGTAGTCAAGCTGAGCTTGACGAAGGGGGAGAGTCGCCACGCCCCACGAAGACTTGGCGCGGAGTGGGGTGGCCGCAAGTCCTGAGCTTGTCGAAGGACGTAGCCGTCCTCCACCCACAAATCTACCTTTGCCCCGTACTAGTAACGCCGGGTAATAGCTGAGCTGGTATCCATACCTCGCTCGAACCTATACAATCTCGCAACTCCAGTGATCATTTTACAACTTAATACCTTGAAAGGTTATTTTACGTAGTTTTGGTAATATTAAAACAATCAAGATTTAATTATTTCAATTAAGATACACCATGTCCGAAGACATCCTCTCACCAGACGGTGTGAAAGTTAACCAGTCTGCTGAACCAGGACCCGATTCCGAAAAAAAGAACGTTAATACTTCGAAGCGTAAATTCCTTAAAACGCTTTTCCACTTCACGGTTGGGAGTGCCGTAGTTGCGGCCTCTCCATTGGTTGTGACAGACGAGGGGAGGAACAGCGTAGTGGCATCTCGCGAAAGGGTGGAGGTAACTTCCCAGGCACCATTTACACTTTCCACCGAAGACAAACACTCACTATGGGAAAAGCAATTTGGAGAGGGCGACAAAATATTTACCGAGAAACAATGGGATTCGTTGATATCTTCTATTGAGCCTGTTGTTTCAGCATTTTACGTCAATAAGAAAAAAGAAAACCAACCATACAATGAGTTTTTTGACAATTTCTTGACCACTGCAAAAGGCTATTGCGAAATTCTAGATCTCGATTACCATCTATTTTTTGACAGAATCTGCAACTCTCCTTTCGCCAGACCTGACTATCTTACTGATCTCAAAGTTTCTCAAATTCAGATGATTTCAGGAGCGTATGGCCACGCTACAGGAGAATCTGCCTTTGTGAAAAACGAATTTTTAAAATTGATGTCACCCTTTGAGGTAATAAGAGTTGATGGAAACATTACGCTTGGAATATTCGATATGGAATCCCTCCAGGTTGTTGAGGCGTTCAAACGGGTCGATCCCAAAATGTTTGATGGGTTGTTGGCAAAAGGCCATCCGGTATGGGAGGCATACTCCTCACTTTGGAAATCGCGTGTTGAATATGACGCAGAACGAAAGCGTGTTGTTGAAGCAATTGATTCTCACCTGGAACATTTTCCGGAAACTACATCCGTCTTCTGGGGTGAAAACAGTAAAGAAGCCTTTTCTGAAATTGGAGTCAAGAAGCCATTGTCCTCGTGGCTTAAAACCAATGTAGGCCAAGTATGGAATGCGTATATAGAACTGGGCGTATCGCCAGAAGTGGGGTACAACAATCCCGACATAGATCAGTTAGTCACAGAAAAAGCAATAAATACATATTCTGGTCATCCGCAAAGAGAGAAATTATTATTCATGGATCAATTTATGAATCCCAAGTTTTTAGCCTTTTTGGAATTGCGTGCTCAAGCAAGCGGCAACGCAGAGGAACTGCAATCTCTGAAAAATCTCAGTGCACTGCGTAAAAAACATACCGATCTCTCAGACAAATGTATTTCCATGGATCGGGTCGCTGTAGCTCGTGCCGGGGAGCAGGAGCTATCAGTGGATTTTCAGTTAGCCACAGCAGCAGTGTTAGTAAAGGACTGGTCCATGCGCGCAGATATGGCTCTCAGCAAATTTGACAAGTTCGATCCGCAAAATAAAAATAGTGTTTTATTCAACCTGCACAATCTAATTTGCATTAGAGAAGTTAGCAACGCTGAGCAAATGACACATATCCCGCTTTGGACTCGTGCAGACATGCCTTACAACCCAGAATTAGTTCTAGATAGGATAAAAAGCTTATATACTAAGCTAGGTTTCAATCCGGCAGAAGACTTCGAACGCACGCTCGGTGTTTTGAGATCATTGAGAAATAATATAAATCCGACTATCGACGGTCGGCCGCTCTATTCAGATGAAAAATTTATCGAAGTTTGCAATTATTACCTAGAAGACGTATTAGGAAAGCCCATCAGTGGTGCCTATTACGCTTTGGATGCCTGTGAAAAATTTTATAATAAATAAAAGCGGGCGATAGGAGTACTTTTGATAATAGTGCGTACTTCACTGGGCGTTTTATACCCAACATTATTTCTGCTCGTATTCAGCCACCACAAAAATTGGGCTGGTCTGATGGAGGGGGTAAGTCGTGGCGCGTAGCCGTCCTCCACCCACAAATCTACCTTTGCCCCGAACTAGTATCCGGAGCGGGTAATAGCTGAGCGGGATACGGGAGTCGTGGCTCGCCGCAAGTCCTGAGCTTGTCGAAGGACGTAGCCGTCCTCCACCCGCAAATCTACCTTTGCCCCGAACTAGTATCCGGATCGGGCAATAACTGAGCGGGATACGGGAGTCGAACCCGTCTCTCCACCTTGGGAAGGTGGCATTAAGCCGATTAACTAATCCCGCAGATTCCGAAGGAATCAAGGGATATGGGAGATCCCTCAAGTTTCAACTTGAGGAAAGAGGCTCCCATATCACGCGTGTGATACTTCGGCGAGCGTAGCGAGCGGGATATGGTGAAGACTTCGAGCGTTCGCTCGAAGAGTAGCTTCGCCATATCACGCAAATATTCTAAAAAAAATCTCGAACAGCAGAATTATACTAAATAATCATCTTCTTCGAAGCGTTAGGAATGGGAGAATACTATCTACACCTAAACGTCAGCTTCAATCCGGGTTCAATGACTCTGGGATTTTCCAGTTTGTTTTGGGTTGCAATAGTCTCCCAGGCAAATCCATTGCCGCAAGAAGTTTGGGCTATCGACCACAAGCTCTCACCTTTCACAACTTTGTGTTCGACTGTTTTCTCTTCGATTTTGGGAAGAGTCAGTTCCATACCCACTTCCAACTGTCCAGGGTTATTTAGCTTGCTTTTGTTCTCTTCGTAGATCTTGGTCCATTCATATCCTGACCCGTAGGCTTCCTGAGCTATAGTCCACAAGCTTTCACCTTTTTTCACAAAGTAACTAGCTGGTAATCCATTTTCACTGACTTCTTTCACGGTCATTTTCTTTTGTTCTTCGATGGTTTTCTCTGTAGCTGCTGCCGAAGTCTGCTCTCTGTCGGAAATTTTGCCATTGGTAACTGATTTAAAGTAATTGAACACCAAAACGCCCACCAACACAAAAATGATTACAGTGAGTAGGTTACTGACCTGGTCTTCAGTAATTTTAAATTTTCGTAAAATAGCTTCCACGGTGTGCTTTCCGGGCAGAAAGTTAGCCGAATAATAAACCTACTCAAATCAAATATCAATAACCCAATTTACTTGCAGCACCCAGATATGCGATAATTTACCATGCGTGGGGTCGTAGCTCAGTCTGGTTAGAGCGCCACTCTGTCACAGTGGAGGTCGCGAGTTCGAGCCTCGTCGGCCCCGCAAATCATTAAGCCCTTCTGGATGTGATTAGTCTAAAATAACACTCTGCATGATTAAGGAAACAGGGCTTACTTGCGTAGTTTCAGGAAGCTTCAGTAAATTTAAGCCAGAAATTGATTTAACAATTGAAGAGTTTCGGGAATTAGGTGTGAAAGTATTAGCACCCCAAACAGGATGGTTGTACATTCCACCCAGCATAATAACTCCCAGGGATAGACTCTTTCGTCAATTGCCATCGGAAAAGTATATGGATGTTCGGCAAATTGAAGACTCATTTTTGGGGAGTCTTGCCATTGCCAGATTTCACTACATTGAGAATCCCGAAGGGTATATTGGCTCTTCGACGGCCATGGAAATAGGATTTGCCTATGCAAGAGGGGTTATTTCTTTTATGCGTTTTGCCACTTCAACATTAATTGACCCGGACCCATTATGGAGAGAAATAATCTCTAAGATAAAGATTCTTTCCCCACAGCAAGTTGTGGATTCGTTAGTTCAGGGATGACTACAAGTTGGTGGTGGATTTTTTAATCTGTTTCTCCAGTGTCAAAACTTGGTAATCCAGCTCATTTATTCCCGCCAACTTGTATACCTGAAAAGTACTAAAAACTTTTGCCTCTGCTTGATCCAGTCCCAGTAATTTGATCCCCTTTTCCACCTCTTCTTGGCTTTTGGCCTCAATTTCCAGATATGGCTTTAGAAGCGGCCAGAAATCAATATCAAACTCAATCTCACCCAGCACATACCGGATTCGCCGGTTTTCTTCATAAAACTTTTCTACAAATCCCAGAGCCAGCACCAGCTCAGCCGTCTTATCAAAATCGCTGACTTCCACTTCAATCTCTTTCATTCCCAGATCATTCCCCCTGTTTTCCAGCATCCCCATTCTCTGCTTGTAAGTAAAAGTGATTTTATCTCCCTCATCTCTCAGTCGTAGCCAAGCCCCCATTTCATTCAGTCTCATATCAGGATAATCAAACACTCTGCGTCTATAAATCCGGTCAAATTTCTTTTCTGCTCCTATTCTTATCAATTCCTCCTCGATATTTACCGGATCAATCTCTAAGAATTTCACCTCATACTCCTGATTAACTTTTGGTGCACTCATGGCAAAATTATATATCTCCGGATATATTTATAGAAAGCAAACTGCTCATTATGTTGGATCGTATTATCACCGACTCCGCGTCGTTATTAAGTCATCTCAAAAACCTGGCCAGCGCAGTTCTGAATTTCTCTGAAAAATTGCCAAAAGATTGGAATTATCCCGGACTGTAGAAAAATCTTTGGAAATCTTCACTCTGCTCGTGGATCTATGTCGTGTATTATCTAGTTAATGCAGCGTCAATATTCCGCGGGTGGGGTAGTCTACAAAAATACCGCTTCAG
>CAZCXU010000021.1:0-5165 GCA_964502885.1 uncultured Gammaproteobacteria bacterium | reverse complement strand
CAGATGCTTTGCCTGTTTCATCAATTTGAACCTGCAAGCCCAATGATGCCGCTTTAGCTTTCGTTGCTGCGATTGCGGATTGATCGCCCGATGCTACAGCCGCTTGCAATACACGCTCATAAGCCTGTTTTAAACCCTCTGTTGTCGCTTGACCACTTGCTTGAATACGATTGAAGTCAGCAATAGCCACGTCAGCAGCAAGCTTTAATTGCTCTTTGGTTTTGATGCCAAGCCGTTCGAACGCCTTGCCAGTTTCATCCAAATCATCGGGCAATTTTTGGGTCTGCTGTCGAATCGCAAGCATACCCATCTCAACTTGTTTTGTTGAGAAAACGCCTTTTTCTTGAAATTCGTCAAATTTCTTTTTAGCTAAGTCAATCTCAGCTTGTGATTTTGCAGTTTCAAGCCATTTTTGCCACGCTTCATAAGTGACATCCGCAGCCTGTGAACCTTTGACCCCCATCAACTCAAGGCTTTTGGTGAAGCCCTCAAGGTTGGTCTGCTTCGCTGCAAAACCCTCTGATACACGATTCAACGCCACATCAAGATCAAGACCTAAAGCCGCAGCAGCTTTACGACCTTGACCCAGTCGTGTCTCTAAACTAACAACCGCACCGCCTGCCTCTTGCTCAATCGCTTTAACAATCGCCTTACCAGTCTTATCAAACTCAACTGCTAGACCTTGAGCTGCCACACCTGCTTCGATAGTTTTCTTAGCATTATCACTTAATGCCACGCCACCTTTGGTCGCTGCTTCGATTTGTGCTGTTGCCCAATCTTGTGCTGCCTTGATTTTTTCATCACTGATTTTCTTGCTTTCAGCCTGATAAGCTTTTTCTTTCTTATCAAGTTCAGCAAGCCCTGCAACTGCCGCATCAATCGCTGATTGATCACCTGATTTTCGAGCATCAACCAATTGCTGTTGTAGCTTGATACGCTCATCACTAATGGCTTTATAGTCAGAAACATGTTGAGATTCTTGCGCTTTTAGATCAGATAAAGTTTTTTCGTTATTGGCAATACGATCTGCATTTTTTTGTTCAGCAGTTTTACCAATTTCGTTATAAGTCTCAACTACCGCCCACTTATGCTCTTGAGACAATCGAACAATATCTTTTCCGTTTTTTTCAGCCTGGGCGAACATACGATCAGAAGCATTCATTGCTTGCTGTGCGAGAGTATCAAACCCAAGAAAACCCAATATTGCCGAACTTAATGCATAAACCCCACCCGCCAAAAACTGTATAGATGCTAAAATTGCCTTAAAGCTAATATTCAACCCAAAAGCTACATCACTTACAGCCGCCATAGCCATACGCAGCATATTCATTAGTGTGGTCAAACCGCCAACGTTTTCACCGCCGCTAAGAAGAGCAGCAAATAATGGAGATACTGCATCCAAAGCAGTAGTAAAAGCACTCCAAACGGTTGTGCCAAATTCAGCTACATTTGCTATTAATACTTTCAAAGTATCGTATGCTTGGCTTAGTGCTGAACGTATCGCATCTATTGTGGATGGGTCAATTTCAGATAATTTATCTTGAAACCATCCGAAACCATCTCCAACATCATCAAAAAGTACTTTCAATACGTCTAAATTGTCAGCAATTGTTGAAAGTGCTTGAGCTACCGTTGCACTTGCACCATTCGCCTGATCCATCTCGCCAATAAGAATCTGCCAAGACGTTGCAATTTTTTGCAGTGCATTGCTGATAGTAGTTGGCATTTCAGCATATTGAGCGTCAACACCTGCTTTCTGTTTTTCCAGTGCTGCAAGTACACGTTCTGCTGAAAGCTCGCCATTTTCAGCCATAGCACGGAGTTCGCCAGTGGTTTTACCCAAGCCTTTTGCAAGTGCTTCTGCTAAACCGTAACCACCCTCCATAATGGAGTTAAATTCTTCACCACGAAGAACACCACCTTGCATCGCTTGAATGAATTGCTGTACTGCTGCTTCTGCTTCTTGCGTGCTGCTGCCGCCTAACTGAATCGCTTTAGTGACGGTACTGGTCATATCAAGTGCAAATTGCTGTGACTGACCCATGTCTTTAGCAACAGTATTTAAACGAGTGAACAGTGCCCCAGTGTTATCTAGCGTTGAGTTTGTTTGCAGTGCGATTTGATGCACGCCCGACATCGCTTGCTCAAAGTTTCCGCTATCTTTAGTTGATTGCTGAATCTTGGCTGATAGCATTGCATAGCTGTCTGCTGCTTCTGCAAGTTCCTTTACGCCTAAACCAACACCAAGCGCAGCCATTGCACCTACAAGCGCATTTACTGCAGACTTTGCACCATCAACACCTTTGTTAAAACCTTCTGCATTGGCTCGTAAGTTCAAAAAAAAATCTAAGCTATTTGAAGTCATTCTCTTTTCCTGTAGGCGTAAAAAAGCCGACTTGTTAGGTCGGCTTGGCTAATTTAGGCAATAAAAAACCCGCACTTGGCGGGTTTCTTGGTTATTTTCTCAATCGGCTTGCAGCAGCTTGGATTATATCAGGAAGAACCTCTTTGTTAGGTCCTTCACGATCACCAACTATCTTTGCAATATTCTCATCGTTCAAAATCCATGAATCATTTGGAATAAATTGAATATGAGGTTTATTAGTTAGACTATCTATTGTTAATAGCATACGACTCATTGAGGTCATGCGACTAACTACAGCTCTTGTAATAGCTTCTCTATCAAATATTGGAAAATCTGGAATATTCCCTTTTAGGCGCTTGATCTCATCTTGCAGACTCCATATCCAGTCATGAATTCGGTTTGTAGTATCAGCAGCGAGCAATTCAAAAGCCTTTAGCTCAGGATCAATGTATTCAACTTTTGGTAGATATTCACCCATTAGCTTATGTACATATTCAACTGCAACAGGAACCAAATCCATAGTTAGTTCATCTACATGCTGGATGCCAAACTTTTGGTGAACCAACTTATACGCATCAGAATAGGTAAGTGATTTAGATTTCGCAACCAACATATTCACTGCATCTTTGAGTGGTACTCGATCTTCCTTAGTGGTTTTATCCTCGATCAGGGTTTGCTTTGAGTTTTCAGTAAACAGTCTAGCAACCATTGAGTCGTAAGCGCGAATCACCTGTAGATGAAATTTTGCAGAAATCCACATGGCGTAAGAGTAGACCAATTCTTTTACGACGTATGTGCCCTGCTCCTTACCTTTACCTTTCACGGTATTTACCGCTTGTTTTTTTGATATGCAAATTTGCATATCATAATTTTCTGACTCAATTAGATTGATCAAATCCTTTGTTTGTTGGTTACGAAGGAAAAAAGCAGGAAAATGCTTTTGATCATTCCCACTTGCTTTGTGTAAATCGTTTAAGCAATAACGCCCATTTTCATCTCGGCGAATTGAATAATCACCAATGGCTAAAGGTTGGTTGTTTTGGTTTGCAAAGTTTTGTGTTAAATTAGACATAGTTACTTCTCATAGTAATGACATCAATTAAGCCCTTTCCGTCCAAAGTTCGGGCTTTTTTGTTGTCTATTGATTTCATGCTTTCGCTTCGTTTTGGTTTAAATAAAATTCAACAGCCTTATTGATTAAATAATTCATTGAACGCTCTTTTTTTTCCGCATCTTCTTTTAAACGCTTATGCATATCAGGCGGGATGCGTACCGCTACCTGTGTATCAGAACGTGCCATTTTTACTCCTTATATAGTAGCACCGTGTTTATACTAACACCGTGTTTGTATTAATTACAACACCGTGATGCTATTATTTTTTAAAATTAACTATTCTGTAATTTTCATGGCTAGAACTGATCAACAATTTCCTTTGCGATTACCACCAGAGCTAAAAGAAAAATTAGAAAGCGCTTGTAAAGAAAGCGGTAGATCAAAAAATGCTGAAGCTGTTTACCGCCTCGAACAAACATTTTCACGAAACCAAAATGACTTTAATGCTGGTTATAACGCCTGTATGGTTCATATGCTTATAGCAACAACCAAGGTTCTGACAGCTAAAGGAATACCTTGGGATGATGTTCAAAAGGCATTAATCGAAGTAATTGATGATTTTCAGAAAATTGCAAATAAAAAAGCACCCTAGGGTGCTTTAAGATTTATGTTTTTGAATTAACTATAATGGGCAATCATACGAACGAGTCGTTATCATTTTCTGATCAGGTGCGCTACATGTAACCAATACACTACCATCATTTGTACAAATTCTTGCCATATAAGCAATATCAGAGTCTACCAAAACCGCAGATTTGTATTGAGTTCCAGCTACAGCCAGTTGAACAGAAAGTGCCTTACTCTTACATTCATCAAAACTCACAGATGTAGATGATGAATCAGACGATGTTTGACTGCTCTGATAACTGCTTGCTGTGGTCGGGGCGGTGTAAGTCTCCTTTTTCTGCTCTACGACTGGCATTGACACAGAACTACCACTATCTGGCTTGATAAACACGACTGCTATAATCATAAGCAAAAAAAAGGCCACTAACAGCAATCCCATTTTACTGTCTTTCTTCTGCCTGCGGTTCACACGATTATTAAATGGTCGTTGTTGATTTTGGCTTGATGACTGGTTGGGTCGATACGCTTGTATATTTGAATTCCCACAGCCATCACAAACCTTGTCGCTTGATCTTCGCCAAATTTCATAAGCGATTGCAGCAGGGAAAAATACAAAAAGCAAGATTATCGTAATCCATAGATTTCCTTTGATCTGCGGCTCTCCAACATGCCCACACGCCACACATTCAACAACTTGACCAGCCATATTTTTATTCTCACTTATTCACTACATCAATTTTGAAAATCTCGCCTTTACAAACCCAAACTGTATATGTCTGCATATCAATGTCGTATTTATATTCGGTAGCAGCGCAAGAAAAGCGTCCATCTTGATATACAAAAAATCTAGGTTTTGGCTTGCCCATTTTTCTAAGCAAACTTTCTTCACTATCACCAACTGTCACTAATTCGAATGACGAACGCATTGAATTAGTTTCACGTGCAAATACACTTGCAGATAATAAAAACGAAACCCCAACCACTAATAAAAACTTTTTCATGATGTTATCCAATTGTTATTAATCTCATACAATTTAACAAATGGTCGAAATTAAGTCATTAAGAAATTCTCATCATTTATCTAACTGCTTAATTCCTTTTTCCCAATCTTGTTTGCTT
>CAZCXU010000020.1:0-6164 GCA_964502885.1 uncultured Gammaproteobacteria bacterium | reverse complement strand
AGTGGCTCAATATTTGATGTGAAACTTGGCTCAGTTTGGTCGATGAATCAACAGCGTGCCGTCTTCGAGCTGATCAACCAGCAGCGGGCCATCGAGGAGGAGTCGGCCGAAAAAACCAAAAAAGCACGACGAGCACAGCAAAAACGCAAACAGAACAGTAGGGTTCGGGAACAGAAAAAAGAGGATTTACCAGCTGTAGCCTTGCATGCCAAGACGCAGACGGAACTGCCGCCATTGCCTTTGAGAGAGGACACGAACGAGGACGACTTCTATGACGAAGAATATTGAAGATCCGCTCAAGCACCTGGACGAAAAGGCGAAGCAGAAGCTATTGCTGACGGATGAAGAGCGGATTCACTCCATCCGGGCGGGTACTTGGATTGGTATCGAACACGTCAAGGAGGTTCTGGACAGGCTGGAAGACATATTGCAGTCGCCCGAAGTGACAAGGCCGCCATGCATGCTGGTGGTCGGCCCTGCCTTCAGTGGCAAAACATCGATTGCCGAGCACTTTGTGTCCATGCACCCCCCGGATCTGAGCCCGGACAATGACACGACAGTGGCTCCGGTGGTGATGATCGATGCACCTCCAAAGCCAGACTTGTCGGATTTTTACAGTCGGATTCTGGACAAGCTGATGGCGCCCTACAAACCGACGGCGTCTTCACATGAAAAGTATTCGCAGGTGAAGAGGTTGTTTCGCGAGCTGGGCGTGAGGATGCTGATCGTCGATGAAATCCACCACCTGATTGCGGGCAGTCTGAATCGTCAACGTGAATTTCGTAACGCCATCAAAAGCTTGAGCAATGAGACCAAGGTCAGTTTGGTGGTGCTGGGTATTGAAGAAGCACGGGCGGCAATCTATTCGGATGAGCAGTTTTCAAGTCGCTTCATCCCGTATGAGTTGCCGATGTGGTCCAACAACAAGGAGTTTTTAAAGCTGCTCAGGACGATAGAGCGTCGCACGCCCTTGCGAAAGCCCTCAAATCTGGGTAGCCCTGACATGGCCAACATCATCTACGCCAAAAGCGAGAGCAATCTTGGGGATATCTTTGACCTACTCAAGGAAGCATCGGTCGTGGCTATTCGCAATGGCAGCGAGTGCATCACGCGGGAGTTGCTGGACACCATGAAGTGGGTGCCGCCCTCCAAGCGCAAATTGTTCCGAAGAAAGCTGTGATGAATGTCGGGGCTTGTAGGTCTGAGCAGGCTGCTGTGGCCGATCCGTTACAAGCCTCTTCCTGATGAGCTCTTGTCTTGCTGGCTGATTCGACTGGCCCATGGTCATGGCCTCAAGGTGCAAACCTTCAGCAACCTGTTGTTTGGTAATCGCCGCCAAGTCTGGAACCGGGATGTAGACCGACTCGGGCCTTCATGGCTGATTGAAGAACTCAGTCACCGAACAGGCACCCCCATGTCGGCGGCAGAGGCCACATGTTTGCGAGCGTATGAGGGGGTGTTGTTTCAGGGCTTCAAACTGTCAGGCGCTTTGCCGTGGATTCTGACCATTGGCATGTATCACCGCACGCGTTCAGCATACGGGCAGCAGTTTTGCCCCCTGTGCCTCAGGGCGGATGAAGTGCCCTATTACCGCCGATCGTGGCGACTGGCATTCATGACAGTCTGCCCTGAGCATGAGGTGATGCTTCAAGACCGATGTCCGCAGTGCGAATCACCCTTGAGTTTTCATCGCGCTGAGATGGGGCGTGGTGGGATGGACGATGCGCTGGAGATGAGCATGTGCCATGCGTGCGGCATGGATTTGCGGGAGGCGCCAGTACATCCGGTACAGGTCTATTTACCTGAACTCAAAGACTGGTTGATGGATCTGGCAAAAGGTGGCCCTGAAGGGGTTGACCTGGACGACTGGAACGTGATGCACCACTTGGCCCGGCTGTTGATGTCCGATATCGTCCATCTGCGCTTGCATGCGCATTTGTGTCAACAGCTGGGTGCACCTGAGTGGGTGTTCCCAGAGGGGCGAATATCCATAGAGTCCTGCGAGCTGAGACTCCGGCACCACTTGATGCAACTGATTGGCTACCTGATGCTGGATTTGCAAGGCAGCCTAGATGCCGCATGGCGCGCCCGCGCCATTCGCTACAACCACATGCTCAAGGATTTCAGGAACGCGCCTGCAAGTTATGAGCGAGTGGTGTCAACGTTCATGAACTGGAGGGACAGGTTGTGAGTGGATTACTTTGTCAGTTTGGCTGTCACATTTTGCGTATCGGGGTTGAGAAATAGTTCACTGGGGTTAGCGCATTAAATTGTTGTTTAAACGATTAATTCAAGTAACATAAAAGTCATCTATAAATAAGGAAAAGTTAGGGTTGGAAATATGAGTGCATTACCGGCATTGAAAGCGGTCCCCTCTGCGGGCACTGCCGACCATCAAGATGATAAAACTGTAAAAGATCGAATCAAAGGTACCCACACCCCCGAAATCGTGATCGCATTGTGCGGTCCGTTAGGAACTCCGCTCCATGATGTCGCCAAAATATTTCAAGATTTGCTTCGTGGTCAAGATTACAACTATAGACACGTAGACATCATTAAGCTTAGTGATGAAATTCGTGAAATGACTAATCTACCTGTAGGGGCAGACATCGCTGCACTTATCAAGGCCGGGAATGACCTTCGTGAACAGCATGGACGCGCCATCCTGGTTCAGCGTGCAATTCGCCGAATTTCACTGATTCGGCAGAAAAAAAGCGATGAACAAGCCGAAGCTGATCAGGCAAGTTTATTTGATGAAGAACCGAGCGGCACAGTCATTCCCACGCCTATCGAATGGACCTGCCACATCATCGATTCAATTAAGAATGAAGAAGAGCTTGAGCTTCTCCGCTTTGTATACGGTGACATGCTGCATGTAGTCGGCGTCTATGCGCCAATTGAACAGAGAATTGCTCGGCTTCAGAAGAAGATTTCAAAACCAGATCAGATCCATACGCTGATTAATCGTGATTCTGGTGAGGAAAAAGATAACGGCCAGCAAGTCCAAAATACATTTCCGCATTCAGATTTTTTCTTGAGGGTTGATGCGGGAACGGACTCGCAGGTGACCTCTCGCGTTCGACGATTCCTTGACTTAATGTTGGGCACTAGGATCATTACGCCAACGGTTGCAGAACGCGCGATGTATGCAGCATCTTCTGCGGCGATGAACTCAGCTTGTCTTTCCCGGCAAGTAGGTGCAGCGTTGACAAGTGCAAGCGGAGAATTGATTGCAACGGGATGGAATGATGTTCCTCGAGCGTTTGGAGGTCTCTATGAGATTCAAGACTTACGAGCATCGTCCGATGACGATCATCGTTGCTACAACAAAGACGGCGGCAAGTGCTTCAATGATGAAGAAAAAGACTTGATCGCCCGTACAGTCATCGAAAAAATGATCGATAAAGGGATTGTGGAAGAGGGAAAAGCTGAAGAAGCAGTGAAACTCATACGGCATGACTCTCAGCTTCGTAGTTTGATTGAGTTCTCGCGAGCGGTTCATGCCGAAATGCATGCGCTCTTAAATGCCGGCGCACAGCACGGCGCAAAGGTTCGTGGGAGTAAGTTGTTTGTGACCACCTACCCGTGTCATTCATGCGCTCGACATATCGTTGCGGCGGGCGTGCGAGAGGTGTATTTCTTGGAACCCTACCGCAAGAGTTTGGCAACCAAGCTCCATGAAGATGCGATAACTGAGCAGGAGACAAACACCTTAAAGGTTCGCATCGTTCCGTTCGACGGTGTGGCGCCTTCGCGCTTCCTGAAGTTCTTTGAAGGCAAAGACCGGAAAGATGGCACCACAGGTATGTTGCGTAAGAAGACTGCGCGCCCAGTTACTGCAGTCACTATGGAGGCTGTCTCGTCCCTTGAAGGCATTGCCATAAAGGGCCTACAATAGTAAATTAGGATGGTCTTCATCCTATCAAACTTACTTCGGATCCTTCTATGACCCGCACATCCGATGATCAGCTGGAGCTAGCCTTCGATGGCGAGCATGAATCGAGTAAGCAGGGCATCATGCTGGCCCGCGTTCAGTCGTCAGCTTCCATTGTCTGCTTTGGTTCGTATCTCCAAATGCGTCGTATCCGGGATGAAGAGGCAAAAGATGCCAAGTTAATTGAGCAGATCGCTCGTCGAGTCCAACGCTTTAAGTAATATTTCTGTAAAAATTGAGCGTATTTTTTTATTCTTGAGACCGTAAAAACTCAAATTCAGCCTGAGAAAGTAATTCCTCTACGCCGAATGAATTCTTTTCTACCGGGTATATCCGCGTGAATTCAGGGGAGCTTTCGAGGATCGCTACAGCATACTGGGTCTGCCCATCGCGTATTTTCATGGCACAAACACGCCGAAGGCGTTGAATTTTCTGGTCGTTGCTGATGAAGAGTTGATCGGCGATGACTCCATCCTCTGAAACCATCAATCTGATGGGAATGGTCCAGCTGTCTTCGTCACTCGCAGTCAACAGCTGAATGTCCATCGGACCCAGTGTCAGTAGTTCTTCAAGAGGGCGTCTGACAAACTCTGGTGGTGGCTGTTTGGGGAGTTTGTTCTTCTGGCAGAGGGCTTCCAGCTCTGTTGGGCGTACACGGCTGCTAGAACCACCTTCACCAATCGCCCCGGCTTCTACTGCGCCGCCTTTGGATGCGCGGGCTCTTTTGGCGAGCCATTCCTTGAGCGACAGCACGCGTTCTTTCCAGACAGGCTTTCCGCGCAGGTCAGGAAACCTTTCTCGCTGGTGCACTTGTTTCGTTTTCCCCAGAAGCATGCTCGAAGGATCTTTTTCAATGAGGGGCTGGTCTTTTTTGTCGCGGGATGAGCCTGTGATTTCTGATTTGTCGTTTGGCTGTTGATGCAGGGTGAACTGGGGTTTAACTCTGGTGTCGGCCGTAACGTATTTCAGTGACTTGAATGGAAAGGAATGGGTGCAGCTGTTGATGCCGTAGACAAGAAAGGTCTGGTTGGGTTCCCCTTGAAAAGAGAGCCACTTGCCGCTCACGTCCAGATATGTGTTGCCCTCAAAAGGGAAGAAACTTTGAATGAACGCGGGCTCCCCAGTGCTTTTGGCTTTGAGCATGGAAACGCTGACCATGGCGGCGGCTCGCCAGGCGACTGGATCGAGGCGGAGCCGACCTATGTCCGAGGCAGATCGACCAGACATGCCGTAGCCCAGCTTGAAAGACAGAAGCCCCGATTTGTGGTCGTAGCGGTCTTCGCTGTACAGGTTTTCACGTCTGAGTTGCGTCGAGAAGATTTGCCGAAGCAGCGAACTGCTGGATCCAAAGTAAAAACGGATCAGCTCGACGCAAGGGACGATCAATCGGCGTCCGTCAGGCAGATTGGCCATCAGGCAATAGCTGTGCGTGGCATTCATGTGCCAGGGGTGCTCTGGGATGGGGATCAGGAACCCGGCTTTGTCGGGGTTCAGGCCAGCTTTGATGAAGTCGGTGGTGTTGCGGCCGACCCAGAGCTTTTTGAAGGTCTCGCGGGTGTATTCGGGACTCAAATACAGCTTTTGGCGGTGCCAGATGTCTCCAATTCGCAGAACCATCAGGGTGCCTACGCTGACCCAAATCCGTGTTTGGCCCTTGGCTGGAGCGGTACTGTGTGGTTGGAGCAACACCTCGGGGTCGGCGCTGAAGTTGGATTCAGTGACCTTGGAGAGGTAAATCAGAATCGAGGGGTGTTTGCGTCGGGTGTACCGGTCTGGGTAGGCAATTTCACCAAACCAGTCCACCCGCCAGTAGGCATCGTCATCCGGAAATGCCGCAATGTAGAGGGGCTCCTCAGGAGCTCCCGGCGCAGCGGTTGTTCCACGGCTGGTCGACGATTCAATCAAAACTACCCCGACAAGTATTGAATACTTAGTCAGTATATTGGGCTAAATGGCCCTTTGTAGTCCGAGGTCCTCGATCAAACAAGAAAGTGCCGTTAAGGACAGCTTTTTCCCATTATTTGCGGGAATTTCCCATCATTTACGGAACTTTCCCACTTTTTACGGGTTACTCACACGGTTCAAGGCCGCGTGGGCTTGCTGATCAGCGTGATAGCTTGATCTGACCATGGCACCCACAGCCGCGTGGGTGAAGCCCATCTCGTAGGCCTTGGCCTCGAACATCTTGAAGGTGTCGGGATGCACGTAGCGGCGCACCGGCAGGTGGCTG
>CAZCXU010000019.1:6428-6516 GCA_964502885.1 uncultured Gammaproteobacteria bacterium | reverse complement strand
GCTTGTCCCTCCGCAGCTGAAAGCGAAGGGGGAGATTCGTTCGCATCCTGCGCGTCGAACCGCAGGTGAGACGAGCCGCAACATCCAG
>CAZCXU010000019.1:0-6328 GCA_964502885.1 uncultured Gammaproteobacteria bacterium | reverse complement strand
CGTACAAATTAGTCAAGGGGAACTGGAACAAGTCTGGGGTGGCTGACGGGATTCGTTCGCATCCTGCGCGTCGAACCGCAGGTGAGACGAGCCGCAACATCCAGCTCGAAGTGCTCGTACAAATTAGTCAAGGGGAACTGGAACAAGTCTGGGGTGGCTGACGGGATTCGAACCCGCAACATCCAGGTCCACAACCTGGCGCTCTAACCGTTGAACTACAGCCACCATAAATTTTTAAATACGTTCAACGGTCAAGGCGAAGCCTTCAGCGTTGAACTACAGCCACCACACACCCTCAATTTTACAACCATTAAGCTATTCGAGCCAGCTTTAGGCTAAAATAGCTCTATCTATGTCTACATCCTGGCACAAAGTAGGGAAGTGGTACCACAAGCTGGTAGGTAAATCCGGACACCACTTTCACCAGCAGGTTATTCTTGCTCCCAGCCTCAAACTACTAAATCTTCAAGCAAACTCAAATCTGCTGGATGTGGGCTGCGGCAATGGCTGGTTTGCCTCACAAATCCCAGCAGGCACCTCATACACCGGAATTGACTCAGCCGCTTCACTCATCGAAGCTGCCAGAAAGGAAATAAAACGCGTCAACACCCGTTTTCAACTCTCCGATATCACCAAGCTAAATCTAAACATTCAACCGGACAACTTCACTCACGCCACCGCCATTCTCTCGCTTCAAAACATGGAAAACCCCCAAATTGCAATTTCAAACGTGGCCAAAGCACTCAAAGTAGGTGGAAAATTCCTTATGATTCTAAACCACCCGGTTCTTCGTATTCCCAGACAAAGCGAATGGGGGATTGATCCGCAAACAAAGATCCAATATCGCCGCATCAATCGCTACCTCTCACCATTAAAAATCCCCATTACCGCCCATCCCGGCGAAGACAGATCCACAGTTACTTGGTCATTTCACCATAGCCTCTCAGACTATTTCTCCTACTTCAAAGCAGCAGGCTTTGTTATCGAGGAGCTTCAGGAATGGAACTCCGACAAGACCA
Source organism: uncultured Gammaproteobacteria bacterium (assembly GCA_964502885.1). Lineage (GTDB taxonomy): Bacteria > Patescibacteriota > Microgenomatia > CAZETR01 > Amesbacteraceae > XYB1-FULL-44-23. The sequence goes on along the minus strand of CAZCXU010000019.1, from coordinate 5,309 downwards.
GTACCGGGCCTGCCTCAAAGATGGAAAACTTCGCCAGAAGCGAATTTCCGCTTTTTATGGCCATACTCGCCCGCAAAGACCCGCAAAAGGTATAATCTTTCAAGTAGACATAAGCGCCCATAGCTCAACGGATAGAGCATCTGTCTTCGGAACAGATGATGGGGGTTCAATTCCCTCTGGGCGCACCACAAAAAAATGAAGTCGCTGCTGCTTTCACTGGTATTTTCATTCTTAGCACTAATCCCGCAGCCCGCCAATAACGCCACCCTCGAACAATCTTTTCCTCCGCCATCGATATCTACCATACTCTCAGACGATCACTCATGGACCGCATCAGTTTCCGCAAACCAAAAGTTTACGCTTCTAGTAACCGGAGACATTCTCACAGCCCGCACTATCGAAGCCCGTTCACAAAAAACGGGTGATTATCTCTATCCGTTCAAAAACACCAGCAGCCTTCTTTCCTCCGCAGATGTTACTCTCGTCAACCTCGAAACCCCGCTTACTTCAAATTGTCCCGTTATCACCACAGGAACTGTATTTTGTGGTCGTCCGGAAAATGCCACCGCCCTCAAGACCGCAGGAGTAGATATTGTCAGCCTTGCAAACAATCACGCCTACGACCAAAAACTTTCCGGGTTCAAATCAACGGAAGAAATTCTTGAATCGTCCGGACTAAAGGTGACCCACCAAAACAAGCCAGCCAGAGTAATCATCCACAACACTCCCATCACATTCCTAAGTTACAACGATATATATGACATGTCAGGAAAATTCAAACCCATAGACCTGGAATTTCTCAGGTCTGAAATATCAAAAGCCAAAGAAAATTCACCGCTGGTTATAGTACTTTTCCACTGGGGAAATGAATACACTCTCAAAATTACTCCCCGCCATAAACTACTTGCCCACACAGCAATCGACTCCGGAGCAAATCTGATTGTCGGGAATCACCCCCATTGGGTTCAACCTCTGGAAATCTACAAAGACAAATTGATAGTCTACTCTCATGGCAATTTCGTCTTCGATCAATATTGGTCACAAACTACCAAAGAGGGGGTCGTGGGACTTTATACATTTATCGGCCCCAACTTAATCGACGCGAAATACACAGCAATAGAAATGCTTACAAACGGCCAGACAATCGTCTCCTCGCCCCCAAACTCTCAAAAAATACTCGACAGACTAAGACCGAAATCAGCTACAAAAATCTAAAACTCGACAGCATTTTCGAAAACGCATCCTGCTCCAAATCAGTCAATTTACCGCGACCCATCATATTGACGTAATAATTCACCATGTCTTTTCTAAACCATGTAGTGATACTCCAAAAACTCTGGTCAGGATACTCTTCAACTATGTCAGCCTCAGCCAGACGCACTGCGCGAACCCCATCCACTTCTTCGTTCAGCACTTTAAAACTTCCAGTCCCTTTAATCTCCTGATCCTCCTTCGACCACCAGTCGTCAAGCTCAGATTGCCTCGCCAGAAGCTGTCTTTCATCTGGCTTATCCACCACCGTAACAGACATTTCAGCAATATTCCCCATCTGCTGTCCTCCCTGAGCTGGTTTTATCGTCACTCTGGAAACAAACACCGCCGAGGCAGAGGCCTCCTCTACAATCCAGCCCTTTGGAGCCTTCATCTTATACCCGCCCTTTGCACTCTTAAACTCTTCAAACCATGAAAGCATCATTGCAGCCTTAAATTCATATACGATGCTACCTCGAAATATATACCCTGCACCCGCAATCAATATCAAAACCAATAGCCAGAAGATTGGCTTTCTTTTCGCTCTCATATTTCAGCTTCATTATATCCAACAACTCATCATGTTAAAATCACCAAAATATCAAGTCGACAAAATCCAAATGGGCAGATCTTTCATAATTCTTCTGATGTTAAGCATCTTTGGGCTGATTGGATTCACGCTCTATCGTCAACTCCCGCTTCTCAAAACTGCTTTCACATCTAGCTCTATTTCGAAGATACTGCCCGCAAAAGACCCCGCCCCCACCTTCAGTCCCGTTCCTTCCACACCCACACCTGTTGAACCTGACTACGAAAACAATCTTGCAATTAACGACTACCTGGTATCGCATATCGCACTCAGAATTAAAAACGGAGATATTTACTGCGCTTATAGCCTGTTGGACAAAACTGATACTAAAGTATATTTAATTTCCATGTGCGAAGAATTTACCAGATCTTCTGCAGGCAAATTGGCTCTCGTCTCCGGCCAGGTAATTCCCGTTGTTCTCAATGTGACCATTGACGGTGTCAGTCTGACAGTCAAAAGTCACACCACCCCACAACCTGGTTCTGCATACGCCTCAGATGTGAAAACACTTTTCCCTGCTCAAATAGCCAACACAATTTTATCCGATAAATTTGCTATCATATCTACATTCCTGCAGCAAAAGATTGATTCACAAATAGACAATTCAAATTAGAATGAACCACAAAAAATACCTGCCTGTAATTATTGCTCTACTAATTCCTCTAATAATTGGTATACTGCTTCTCGTTAAACCTGGTTCTACAACAGACAACTCAAGCTATATGCCGCTTTCTCCCACAAACACACCGACACCAACTACTGGCCCTCAAAAAGTTACCAAAGACGGCATGAAATATTCCGTACTCATAAAAACTGATAGCGGCAATATCACCATTGACCTCAATCCATCTGAAACCCCAAATGCCGTAAACAACTTTGTCTATCTTTCCCAAAAGGGGATATACGACAACACTATTTTTCACCGCGTAATCAATGGCTTCATGATTCAAGGAGGAGACCCCAAGGGTGATGGCACAGGTGGTCCAGGTTATGAATTTGCCGATGAACCATTTACAGGAGAATACACTAGAGGCACTGTAGCCATGGCCAATCGTGGCCCAAACACAAACGGCAGCCAGTTCTTCATCATGCACAAGGATAATCCACTTCCCAAAAATTACGTAATCGTCGGTAAGGTAGTCAAAGGCATTGAGGTGGTCGATAAAATTGCCACATCACCCGTCAAGTCCAACATGTTTGGTGAAAATTCCACACCAGTTACTCCGGTAAAAATACTCAACGCCCAGGTCTTCGAAACCCCAGTCTCCAAATAACCTCACCTGGATATTCTTTTCTGAGCAAAAGCTGACCCCAACCACATATGCGGATTCCTGTCCCAACACCACCCCAGATTAGGATGCCTCTTACCATTGATCCACAGCGCCGGAACTCTCTGGTCTCCGGCGTGTCTCGAACCCAAAAGAGAAAAACAATTGTTTCTCATTAGAAACTCTGGATACTGCAGCAGTATGGACACGCCCTCCTCAATGGTTAAAATCTTTTGAGTTCTTCCCAGGATTATTTTCCTAGCCTTCTCAGGGGTTACATTGAGAAACTCAGCTCCTCTATTTATGCCCACAAGCAAATAAGGCGTATTAGGAACATCTGTCTCCGGCAGTGCCACAAAATCAACTGGGGATAGAGGGGTAAGCTTTTCCATCCCAGGCTTACCATTCAAAACGATTTTTTTCATCAAATCAGAAGTCATCTTTTTCTCAAGATGTGGCACCACGATGAAAGGAATGGTCCCTTGATTAAGATCTAAATCTGTCAATGTTTCCTGCAATAGCAATCGCCGCAATTCCCCTAAATTTTCCTTCTCATCAATCAAGCCCAACTTTTTCAAAGCCAACACTTGTTTTTCAAACTCCGAAACAGCATCAAAGCCCTCAGCCATAATTGCTAATATACCAGCTTAGCTCATCTCCTTGCTACTTAGACTTCTTCCGCGACAGCCTTTCCGGGAAAGAGCAGTTGATATGGATACCCGACAGAATTACAAAGCACCCGTCCGCAGTTCCTCTCCTTGAGAAATTGAAGCATTTCGCCAACTACTTCTTTGGGATCAACCAAATCCGCATCTCCTTTAAACTCTATCTCCACGAAATCCCCCAAACCTTTTACCTTGTCGATAGCAAATTCCCAATCTTTCCACCTCCAGATTTTTCGCGTTTTTTCTACCAGGACGATCGACTTCATGTCTAAAACTTCGAAAATCTTCTTCATTTGACCCAGGTCACCGACAAGTGTTTCCAATTCATCACAGTACAACGCTTTCCCGTCAGCTTCCCTGTGCCAATTCTTGTAAGCAATGGATGCCTTGCCAGATGATGATCGGAGTCTCAGCCACTCATTAATCGGGTTAGCAGCCAGAAAATCTCTATGTGCAGGTACAAAATATTCATCACTCTGTTCTTTCTCACCCTCAAAGGTCGCGTTTTTCTGTAAAAAAACCAATAACTCTTCATCCCACTCAATTTGCGCTCTAATCTCAATTTCTTTATTACGATGCGCAGATTCTCCTTTCATAAGGCAAGATACCAAAGACATTCGCATTGCGCAAGATCGCAGGTCTGAAGCAGATTCTACACTCTGAGATACGCCCTGATCTGATTTCCAAACTTAAACTTCTCAGGCAACGATATGTAAATATTGCAAACGTTTAGCTTCCTTCACTAAAGATCTTGGCTCTCCATGAACACCTGGCGTTTTGAGGAATTTCCCCGCATATTTTTCAAATGCTAATATACCTTTCGTCCCGGACAACCGATGGCCTCGACCAATTCTTAAAAAATCAAGCTCTGAGGATAATGGTTGACTATTTTGCCCAAAGTAAAAAAATAAACTTGAAATAAGAACATTTACTCCACTTAAATCAGCCTCTTTTTTTTGCTTAAGGATATCCCCATCTCTTCCTGCTACGTTATGTGCCGAAACTCGCTGAACATACCCTTGAGCTGTTGGTTCGTAAAAATTGTCTCCCATCCAAGCTTTTACATCATCAGATTGAAAATCGGGTTTTTTCCCTTGGAATCGCAAATCCAGATAATATTCTCCCAAAGTAAGTATTTCTTCAACTACCATAGCATATGTAAGCTGATTCCCGAGTTGTCTCGGAGTCAATCCGACAATTAAATCACCTATTTTGGCAGTTTTACGGATAATTGGTTTACAAACGGCAAGGGTACACTCACCCCACCAGGGGTTTGGAGCATAACCACAATCGTTTTTGACAATGTAGCTGATACACTCCTTTTGTCTCATTTATGTAATATTCTAGCAAGTCAATGATCTAGGACTGTTTTCTCACTCTAAATTCTTCTCAGACCCGAAATCTCCACTTTGCCATATGAGAGATTGGAGCGGGATACCAAGAGTCGTGGCTTGCCGCAAGGAATCCTGAGCAAGTCGAAGGAGACGTAGCCGTTTCCTCACTCAGGATTTTACTTTCTCCCGAGAGTAGAGCTAC
>CAZCXU010000018.1:5112-8343 GCA_964502885.1 uncultured Gammaproteobacteria bacterium | reverse complement strand
GACGTGACGCTCGGCCTCGAACTCGAGAACCGTAACGACGACCACGAGCCCTACCCGCCGGCGCAACTGGCCGCCCTCGGCTGGCAGATCGCCGCATGGTCGCGGGCCTACCCCCAGGCCCGCTTCGTGTTCCACCGCGATGTGGATACCCAGGGCAAGAGCGACCCCGCCGGCCTCGACTGGCCCGCTGTCTACGCCGCAATGGCGCCCTGGCTGCTCGCCCCGCCCGACCCCGTGCCTACCCCCTACACCGCCGAGAGCCTCATCATCGCCCCGCCCGGCCTCTCGCGTGAGCAGCTGGCCCGCACCCTGGCCCGTCGCTGCGTGGCCTCGCCCTACGGCCCTGATGCCGTGTTCTCCCTGGGCGAGGCCTACCACGATACCTGCGTCGTCGTGGGGGTCGACCCCGTCGTCGCGGCGGCGCAGATGTGCCACGAGACGGGCAACCTGACATCGGCCCGCTCGCAGCCCCCGCAGCACAACCTGGCCGGCATCGGGGCGACGAACGACGGGGCCAAGGGTCTGAGCTTCCCGACACTCGAGGCCGGGGTACAGGCCCACGTGGGCCGCCTCGTGGCCTATGCCGTCGCCCCGTATGCGCGCGACCCGGCACAGCGCGATCTGGCGATGATAGCCCTGGCTGCCCGCCCGCTGGCCCTTGCCTGCCAGGGCAGCGCGCCCACGCTGCTGCTGCTCGGCGCTGACCCGAACCCCGTCGCCGGCTGTGGCTGGGCTTCTCCCGGCACAACCTATGGCGAACGCCTCGCAGCGACTGCCAACGCATTGAAGGCCCTGGTATGAACCTCTCCCCCGATCAGGCCACAACCCTGGTAGCTGCCCTGGTAGCTGCTGTGCTGGCCTTCCTCGAATATCTGCGCCGCAAGCTGGCTGAGAACACGACCGAAACGAAGCAGGCGAAAGAGAAGGCCGAGAGTGCTCACGAGGCCGCTGCCAGCGTTCAGGTGGCCACCTTCGACCGACTCGACTATGACCGGCTCAGGCGCGTTGAGGCAGCCCTGCTGACCCTCGACGAGTGCTCCTCGTGCCGTGAGAAGATCCAAGTGCTGACCGACCGGCGCCGACTGCGCCCGCACGCTCCTCTACCCCCGCAGGAGGTGACAGATGCCTGAGCGGATAGCACAACTCCTGGGAGACCCCCTGGTGCACGCAATTGATGCGTACTTTACCGCGCGTCATCGCCTCATCACGGCGCTGATGCACGGAGATGAGGAGGGCGCGCAACTGGCCAATGACGACAGCCGGCGGGCGCTGTCGGACTGGCTTGCACTGCTCGTGGAGCGCCTGGACAGCCGCAACGCCTCCGTGCTCGTGGAACTCTACAAGCACGTAGAGCAGCTACTGGCAGACCACGGCCGCCTGTCGCTGCGCGTGGCGAACCTCGAGGGCCTGATGGGCGTGGGCGCTACGTTCGTCGCCCGGCCTCCGGGCTCGCCGCCGCCTGACGGTGACGACGGGCACGCGCCGTGAGTGAGCAAGTCACATTCGAGGCCACCTTCCCGGCTATTCAGTCGGCGATCAAGGTTGACGGCGCCGGGGGTGCCAGGGTGCAGCTGGATATTCCAGAGACGGAGCTACCAGCCATCGCCCGGCTGCTGCTGATGCGGGGGAAGGTGTTGAAGGTGAGCGTGGAAGAGAAGACCTATGGGCGCAAGGCGGTGGATACGGCCAGAACTCCGCGCCGCGGCCCTGGCCGATCTCCTGGCGGGTGATCAGCCCGCAATTGTGGCCGAGCGGTATCAACTAGACCCTGACACGGTACGGCAGTGGAAGCGGCGCTATGTCACAAGCGATGTCACGGAGCCTGTCACGCGTGTCACGCCCCAGAAGCCAGCGCTAGAGGTGCAAAAGGCCCACATCGGAGAGACTATCCTTGACCTACTTCGGGCAAAACTCCAAGCCTCGCAGGCCATCGCTGAAGCCGTCGCCGATCCCGACTGGCTTCAGCGGCAAAGCGCCGCCGAGTTGGCTGCCCTTGGTCAGTGGCTCGACGGCACTGCCTTTGCCATCGGTGACAGGCTGGCCGGCGGTAGCCGCCCCCCCGATCCTGACGGCGCCGACAGCTGAGCTTGCGCCCCTGGCTGCGTTCTTCCCGCGCACGCGCATCGAGGTGCCCGCTGGCCACGACGGTGCGGCCCTCGTACCCTTTGAGCTCTGGCCCGCGCAGGTTGAGGCGCTCGAGGCGATGGAGCGCGAGCGCCTGATCGTCTTCCTCAAGGCGCGCCAGCTCGGCCTCTCGTGGCTCACCTGTGGCTACGTGTTGCACCGTTGCCAGGCTCAGGAGGGCCAGCGCTGGCTATTCTTTAGCCAGGGCCAGCTCGAGGCGAACGAGCTTGTGCGGCGCACAGCGCTGATGCACCATCACTATGACGAGCCGGCGGCGCTCTCGCCTTTAACCAAAGAGAACACCGCTGACCTTGAGTGGGCGAACGGCTCGCGCGTGCTGTCACTCCCGGCCACGAAGAAGGCCGGGCGCTCGTTCACCGCGTCAGGCGTCGTACTCGACGAATGGGCCTTTATGCTCTGGGGGCGTGAGCTTCTGGCCGCCGTGAAGCCGACGATCGACGCCGGCGGCCAGCTGATCATCATCAGCAGCGCCGATGGCCTGGGCAGTGCCTATCATCAGTTCTGGCAGGCCGCGAAGACCGGCGAGAGCGGCTACCGTGCCATCTTCCTGCCCTGGACTGCGCGCCCTGACCGGGATGCCGCGTGGCGTCAGGAGAAGGTACGCGAGAGCAACGGCGACGAAACCGGCGTGCTCAGAGAGTACCCGGCCAACGATATCGAGGCCTTTGCGGCGGCGGCCGGCCTCGTCTTCGACGGCGCCTGGCTCGATGGGGCGGGCGGCAACGTGACCGAGGCCGCCGAGTACGACCCCGCCGGCGGGGCGGTGCTCTGGGCCGTTGACGACGGCTACGCGGGCTCGCTCGACCCCAAGACGCGCACGTTCACCGCCGAGAGCCATCCGCGCGTGATCCTCTACGTGCAAGAGCGGGCGAACGGCGATCTGTGCATCTTTGATGAGAGCTACGCGGTACAGACCCTCGAGCCCGCGCACATCACAGAGGCGCTGGGCCGCCCCTACCCGGCCCCAGCACACGCTGTGGTAGACAAGAGCGCCGCCGCACTCAAGGGCCACCTGCACGCCGCTGGCGTGGCCACGGTGAGCCGTGCGCCCGGGGTGGAAGAGAGCATCAAGGTGCTACGCCATAT
>CAZCXU010000018.1:3696-5050 GCA_964502885.1 uncultured Gammaproteobacteria bacterium | reverse complement strand
CTTGCGGCTGACAGACAGGGCCGCCGGCGCATCCTGGTGCACCCGCGCTGCAAGCATCTCAGGGCCGAGTTCGCCGCCTACCGGCGCACGCCTGAGGGGAAGATCGTGAAGGCATTCGACCACGGGCCTGACGCGCTGCGCTATCTGGCCTGGACAAAGCGACACGAGGCCGCCAATGACTGAGACACTCGACAGGCGCCGGAGCGTGACGGCTGAGGATCAGTCGAAGGCCCTCGTGCGCGGCGACTATGTGAGCATCGTGCTGGCCCCGCCTGAGTGGGGCGCCTCGCTGTCAGCCGCGCTCTCAACCCATCAGCAGCTCGGCCTTCCCCCGCGCTCGCAGTTCAACCGGCCGCGCGACGCCTACCTACGCGGCACGCTCGAGATGGACGCGATGTGGGCCGCGGCCATCATCAAGGCCACAACCAAGCAAGTCGCCCTCGGCTGGCAGGTGGAAGACCAGAAGGACGTGAAGAGCCGGGCCGAGTTCGCGCAGAACCTGATCGAGCTCTTCGACGGCGATTTTGAGACGGGCATTCAGCGGGGGCTACAGGACTTCCTGCTGGCCGGGAATGGCCAGTGGGTAGAGATCATCAGGGCCAGTAAGGGCCCTGGCTCAAAGATTACGGGCGTAGCGCACCTCGATAGCCTGAGGGTGACGCGCACGGGCGACCCTGACATCCCCGCCATCTACACGACGTTGCAGGGGCGCGACAAGCCCTTATATGCGCATCAGTGCCTGAACCTCACGGCGATGCCGGCCTCAGACGAGAGCCTGCGCGGTGTGGGGTTCTCTGCGGCTGATGCCGCGTGGCCGGTCATCTGTAAGATGCAGGCCATTGAGACGTACTTCACGGAGAAGGTAACAGGCCGCCGACATCTGGCCATTCACCTTGTGCGCGGTGTGTCGGCAGAGCAGTTCCGTAGCGCCCTGGCCACGGCTGAGAGCGAGGCACAGGCCAAGGGCCACGTGTACTTCCGAGGGGCCCTACTGATCCCCGGCCTCGACAGCGAGCAGGAGATCAGCGTTACGACCATCCCCATCGCCGAAGTGCCTGACGGCTACTCGCTGGCTGAGGAGCGCGAGCGGGCCGATAACATCTACGCCAACACCGTGGGCATCTTCGTCGGCGAGCTGCGACCGCTCACGGGCCAGGGTCTGGGCAACGGGCAGCAGGCGCGCGTCTTGGAAGAGGCCGCCGAGGGCGTGGGCCTGAGCGCCTGGCGCAAGCAGTGGCAGTCGGCGATGAAGCGCATCTTGCCCAAGACCACGACGTTCCGCTGGTCTAGCAACGATGATGGCGACAGGAAGCGCAAGGCTGAGGCCGATGGCGCCGTGGTTGGGTGGGTTGCG
>CAZCXU010000018.1:910-3686 GCA_964502885.1 uncultured Gammaproteobacteria bacterium | reverse complement strand
GCCCCCAACGACGCCACGGCGGGCGGCACACTCACTGACGAGGAGCGGGCGATGGAGGGCCAGCCGGCCCCGGCTGAGGGGGTGGCCTTCACCACGCCCGCGCCGCCGGCGCAGCAGGCAACAGAGAAGGCAGACCGGGTAGAGAGCCTGCTGAGTGCGACGGAGCGCGAGGCGCTGCGATGGGCGCGCCTGGCTCTGGCTGAGGAGGCGTAGTGGCCCTTCCCGCGACAGACGCCTTTACCGGCGCTGATGGAACCAATCTCACAACCTATAGTGGGAATTGGTCCCTCAACAACGGTAACTTCCGGCTCTTCTCAAATGCCCTGCGCCCGCTGGGGACAGGTTCAATTGAGTGTGCCGCCCGGTGGAATGCTGATACATTCGGCAACGATCAGTACAGCGAGGCCACCCTGGCAGCGGGGACCGCATCAATTTACATTGGCGTTGCGGTTCGTATGTCCACCAGCGGCGCCGATACCTACTACGGGTTCTACACAGACGGGACTAACGACAGCTACTTTTACAAGTATGTCAGCGGGTCATACACTGAGTTTGCCATTGGCGATCCGGTCGCTGATGGGTCCGTGATACGGATTGAGGCGAACGGAACGACGATCCGCGTCCTGATCGACGGTGTTGAGGCACACAGCGTCACCGATAGCAGCATCAGCAGTGGCGCGGCTGGCGTTGTCGGCTTCGACACTGGCACCGGCTCTCGTATCGACAACTGGGAGGGGGGCAACCTCTCGTCAAGCCCGACAACAGGCTCTGCCCCTGACACGGGCGCCGGCACTGACACGGCCACGGGCGCATATGCGGCCACGACAGCTGAGACGGGCAGCGGCGCGGACGCGGCGAGCGGGGCGGGCGCTGGCACCCTGGCCGATACTGGCTCAGGCACGGACGCTCTGACAGCACAGCACGCCGCTACAGCCGCTGAGACGGGCAGCGGGAGCGATGGCCTCACCGCACAGCACGGGGCGACGGCGGGCGACACTGGGGCCGGCGTAGACGCCTCCACGGGCACGTACGCTGGCACCCTCGGCGAGAGTGGCACGGGCGCGGACGCTGCGACGGGCCAGGGCGTAGCTGCGCTGGCTGAGAGTGGCACGGGCGCTGATGCCCTCTCGGCTGAGGGTGCGGCCGCACTCGACGATGCAGGCTCTGGCGCTGATGATGTGACGGGTGCGAGCGTGGCCGGGGCTGCTGACAGCGGCTCTGGCAGCGACGATGTGAGCGCCGAGAGCGGGGCAGGCCTGGCTGAGGCTGGCGCGGGCACGGACGCCGCTGAGGGTGCCCTGTTCGCCCTGGTCGAAGAGACGGGCGTGGGCCTCGATACGGCCACGGCGGGCGGCGAGGGGGCAGGCACAGCCCCTGACAGCGGCGCTGGCGCCGATGGGGTGTCAGGTGCCTACGCGGCCACGGTCGACGAGGTAGCCGCCGGTCTGGACACAGCGACCGGCGAGAGTGCTACGACCCTTGCCGAGAGCGGGGCGGGCCTCGACGCGATCAGCGCCCTGTACGTTGCTATGCTTGCCGAGCAGGGCACGGGCGCTGACACGGCGAGTGGCTTCACCCCTGCGAGCCCCGGCACGGTGCCCGGCGGGGCCATCCTGCGCCCCCGGCCCATCACGGGCACACTCACCTCTGGCAGCCCCCTGGCCACGCTCACGCCTCGCGCCTACCCGTCTGCCCTGGTTCGCCCTGCTGGCCCTGTGGCCACGCTCACGCGCCGTTCGCCTGTTGCCACCCTTACCCCTCGATAGGAGGCCCTATGCTTCACGAACACCCCGTCATCGTCGGCCGCTGGCGCTTTGCCTACTACGCCGGCGACTGGACCGCCGAGCAGATCGACGCCGGCCTCGCTGGCGCCCCCGTGGAAGTGCACGAGGCTGAGAACATCCTCGTCAACGCCGGCATCCAGCTGATGCTCGACAAGCTGATCGGCGGCGCGGGCACCGTCTTCGACAACAGCAATGCCCATATCGGCATCGGGGATAGCAACACAGCCCCGGCGGCGGGGCAGACGGACCTGCAGGCCGCGTCCAATAAGGTCAGGAAGGCGATGGACGCCACCTTCCCCAGTCGCAGCGGGCAGACAATGACCTGGCGCAGCACGTTCGCCACGAGTGAGGGCAACTTCAGCATTCAGGAGGCCGCTATCTTCAACGCGGCCGCGGCCGGCACGATGCTCAATCGCCTGCTGGCTGCCCTCGGTACGAAGACCTCGGCCACGACGCTTCAGGTAACGGCCACGCTGACCATTAGCTAGGGGGTGTGCGATGCGCGTACCCCTGACGATGCGCCGGGGCGATACGCCCCTCTGGGATGTGGCGGTGACAAACCCCGATGGCACGCCCTTCGACCTGACGGGCTACGTCGCCTACTTCACCGCCAAGCGCAGCCTGGCTGATGCTGACCCGGGCGTGTTTCAGCTCTCCATCGGCGCCGGCGTGACGGTGACGAATGCCGCCGGGGGCCTGCTCACCATTCAGCCCCGGCGGGCCGATACGAACACCCTCACGGAGGACACCCGCCTCTTCGTTGACGTGCAAATCAGCGAGAGCGGGGCGCCCGATCAGACCTTCACCGTCTGGCCGAGTGACGATGACTGGCCCGGCGAGCTGATCATCACCCGCGACGTGACGAGGCAGCCGTGACAACCGTGACAACCGTGGCCGACATCCTCAACAGTGCCCCGGCGCACGAGTTCCTGACGGGGCTGCTCTCGGCGCCGCTGCCCGCCCGGCGTGAGATGGCCCGCCTGGGGTTGACC
>CAZCXU010000018.1:0-900 GCA_964502885.1 uncultured Gammaproteobacteria bacterium | reverse complement strand
GCCTCGTGGGCCTTGGCGTGGCCTCTATTCAGGACGCCACGGCGCGCCTACAGGCCGGCGGGAGCGTGGCCGCGTGGCGGCGCGAGATGGAGCGCATCATCGCCACGCAACACCAGGCGGCCTTCATCACGGCCACGGCGCAGCGGCTCGGCGTGCCGGCTGACAGCCCCCTGATCAGCCGAGCACGCCTCAGCCGAGCGGAGCGCGCCGACATTGCAGCCGCCGTGCGCGCGCAACTCCCCTACCTCGATAGGTTCGCCGCCGAGCTCGCCGCGGGTCGCCTCTCGCCGGGGCAGGTGGCAGCGCGGGCGAACCTCTACGGGCAGGCGATCAAGCCGTTCTACTACGCGCAGCGCTACGGCGACTGGGAGATCCCCGATAGCCTCATCCCTGGCAATCAGCAGTGTCTGGGGAACTGTCTGTGCCGTATTAGCATTACGGACGACGGCGACGGCAAAGGGACGCTCACGCGGACGATGGGCGGCACGGAGCACCACTGCTCTGAGTGCCCCGGCCTCGTGGGAGATCACCCGATTAGGCGAAGGGGGAAGGTGTGAGTATCTGGCTCTGGCTGGCTCTGGGCCTGCTGCTGCTGCTACTCATCGTTCGCGGTGTGGCAAACGCAATCATCGGGTGGCGCGTTGATCGGCGCCTTGATGACCTCGAGCGGAGGATGCGGAAGTGATCAAAGTTCGCCCCATCGTGCCGCGTAGTCTCAGTATGTTCGCCCCTGCCAAGCACAAGCAGGCGATTGAGCGCACGATGAAGATGGGCGAACAGGCGGCCCTGGAAGAGATTAAGGCCCTCACGAGCGATTGGAGTAGCCCGCCTGAGGTGGAGGTGCAGCGCCGGGGCGATATCACCGGCATCATCGTCACGGATAAGCGCTGGGTGTTCGCT
>CAZCXU010000017.1:0-9487 GCA_964502885.1 uncultured Gammaproteobacteria bacterium | reverse complement strand
ATGTAGCCGAATATTTACGGCTCGTCCATCAGCTACGCCCACTACGGCCTCGCCTTAGGTGCCGACTCACCCTTCGCCAAACAATGTAGCGAAGGAAACCTTGGGTTTTCGACGTGGTTGATTCTCACAACCATTGCGCTACTCATTCCGGCATTCTCACTTGAAGTCATTCCACCAGAAACCTTACGGCCCGGCTTCACAATTCCTTCAACGCTCCCCTACCAATTTCCCTTCCCGGAGGAAGAGTAAATTTTATGTCTTCGGCAGAATGCTTTAGCCTCGATTCATTTTCCGCGCCAAACTCCAAAAGATCGACCAGTGAGCTGTTACGCTTTCTTTAAAGGATGGCTGCTTCTGAGCCAACCTCCTGGTTGTCTGAGGAGTTCAACTGCGTTCAACACTTAGCATTCATTTAGAGGCCTTAGACGATAATCTGGGTTGTTTCCCTTTAGAGCGGCCCGCTTAGCCGGGTCGTTCTGACTCCCAAAATGCGCTTGCAAGAATTCGGAGTTTGATTGAATCCAATATCTTGCGATACAGGACCCATCCAGTGCTCTACCTCATGCAAGATGATTTTGAGGCTATACCTATATATATTTCGGGGAGAGCCAGCTATCTCCTGGTTCGATTGGCATATTACCCCTAACCACAAGTCATCCCACAGATTTGCAGCTCTGACGGGTGCGGACCTCCCCCTGCCTTTCGGCAAGGTTCATCCTGCTCATGGTTAGCTCACCAGGTTTCGGGTCTTCCATCTTCTACTTAAACGCCCTATTCAGACTTGGTTTCCCTATGCCTCCGTCCGCTTGGCGGACTTAGACTCGTAGAAAACGAAAACTCGCCGGATAATTCTTCAATAGGCACGCCGTCACCGAAAGTCTTGCGACCTCGGCTCCGACTGCTTGTTAGCAAGCAATTTCAGGTACTATTTCACTAGGTTATTAACCCTTCTTTTCGCCTTTCCCTCACGGTACTAGTTCACTATCGGTACGCACTAATGTTTAGCCTTGGAGTGTGGTTACCCCGGATTCCCACAAAGTATGTTCTTCATGGTACTTGGGAACAAACGACTTTAAGTGGATTCAGATTTCGTCTACACGGTTATCACGTTCTATGACCAGCCTTTCCAGGCTGTTCGACTATCCTCATCCAATCCCTCAGTCTGTCCCGCAACCCCCTAACGTCTTGCGACGTGGGTTTTTGGCTTTTCCGCTTTCGCTCTCCGCTTACTTACGGAATCTCGTTGATTTATTTTCCTGCCCCTACTTAGATGTTTCAGTTCAGGGCGTGCCCCACCGGTCTTACGACTCGGTTCTCCTTAAAGGAGGGGTTTCCCCATTCGGACACCGCCGGATCAAAGCTTCTTGACAGCTCCCCGACGACTATCGTGGTCACGTACGTCCTTCTTCGGTTAGTGCATCCTAGGCATCCATTGCTTGCCTTACGGAAGTATAAAAAAATACGGCTCTACTACTTTATTTTCTTCACTTTTGAAAGAGCAACTGGCTTACTTAGTGATTGATCTCGATCCCGTACGAAGCGGGACCGGGATCAACAACCAAGTTGTAAAACACACTTTTGGTGTGGACCCGAGCGGACTCGAACCGCTTACCTCTTCGTTGCAAACGAAGCGTTCTACCAGGTGAACTACGGGCCCAAAAGCGCCAACGCCTAGTGCCCTGTCCATACCCTGGCGAGGCGGACGAGTCTAATATTTTAAAAAAGCCCCTTTTGTGGGGCTTGCTCATGCTTCTTGCTTCCGATGCAGGTTATCTGTACCGGTATTGAAAATTGAATTTATGCAAGCTTCTCATGAAACAAATGACCTCAAAAAGGTACCCGTATATTACGGATACACAGCCTCATTGTCAACCCCCACAAAACTCCATGAAAAAACTACTCATATCTCAACGCATCAATAGGATTCAGGTTCCCCGCTCTAACCGCAGGAGCAAGCCCAGACACAACCCCTACCGCAGAAGATATACCAAAGGCTAGAATCACAGACTGAGTTGTCACAGCCGTCTCAATGAATCTGCTCAAAAGTTGTGAAAACCCCCACCCAATAGCAATTCCAATCATTCCGCCGAGCAAAGACAACATCAAAGCCTCCACCAAAAACTGAATTGCAATGTCTCTCTTAGTTGCTCCAATAGCCTTCCGAAGTCCAATCTCTCGTGTTCGTTCAGTAACTGAAACCAACATAATATTTGCAATACCAATTCCCCCCACAACTAGTGAAATTGCCGCGATACCTGAAAGAGCTGCTGTCACAACTCCCAAAAAAGAATTGATTGAATCCAATAATTCTTTTGGTTCCAATACGGTATAGTCATCCTCAGTCAAACCTTTACGCTCAAAATACTGTTTAATCTTTCGTGCTGCCACCGCAGTATCCTCCGCAGTCTCAGTTTGCACCATCACCGCGGCCGGCTTCTTAATACCTGTAATCTTTGACGCCGACGTCACAGGCATCAAGACATAAGTATTATCACCACCATTACCTATTGCACCGCCCTTCTCCTTCAAAACACCCACCACCTTCACCTGTCTGCCAGACACGTCAATCTCTTTTCCCACCGCATCTCTTCCCAAACCAAACAATTCCTCATATACTTTATGACCTATCACAGCCACATTCTGACTTCTCTCCACACTGGCTCTAGAAAAAAATTCCCCAGCCGCGATTTCCACATTTCCATATTCCAAATATTCTTCATTTACCCCCGCCAAACTCCCATAGTACGATTCACTCCGATACTTGAATGTCATCCCTCTGGTTATCATCCCGCTAGCTTTTACAATCGGCGAGCCAAGTCTTCCCAGTTTCTCTACATCTTCAAAATCAAATTTCGCCTCCACATTCATGGGCGGTCCGCCACCAGAAAACCTTACCCGTCCTGGAGATATAAACAACATATTTGCTCCCAAAGCTTCAAATTCCTTTGTCACAAAACTTTGCAACCCCGATCCAATAGATACCAAAAGTATCACTGAAGCTACTCCAATGATTATCCCCAGAGCCGTCAAAAATGACCTTATTTTATTAACCCGAATTGCCTGTATCGCTGTTCTGAATACCTCCAAAGTGTCCATTATTTATCCTCCACTACACGGCCATCTTTAACGACTATCTGTCTTTTCGCCAGCTTAGCTTTCTCGGGATCATGTGTGACCATCACAACTGTTACACCATTCGCGTGCAACTCATCAAACAGTTTCATTATCGCCTCTCCCGACTTGCTGTCCAAATTTCCAGTGGGCTCGTCAGCCAAAAGCATCGATGGTTTCGTTACAAGCGCCCTGGCAATTGCCACTCTCTGTTGTTGTCCCCCCGACAATTGCCCAGGAGTATTATTCAACCTGCTCCCCAAGCCTACTGCCTCCAGTTCTCTCATCGCCGTTTCTCTTCTCTTCGAAGGAGACATCCCCCGATAAATCAGAGGCAACTCCACATTTCTCCAAGCAGCGGTCCGACGCAACAAATTAAACTGCTGAAACACGAAACCTATCTTCTGATTTCGCAGCTTCGCCAACTCATTATCATTCAATTTGTCGGTTTCCACCCCATCAATATATATTTCTCCCAACGATTGTCTATCAAGCAAACCCAATAAGTGCAACAAAGTAGATTTTCCGGAACCTGATGGGCCCGTTATTGCCACATATTCACCTTTATGTATTTCAAAGCTCACATCATCAAGTGCCTTCACCACCGTCTCCTCCTGGTTTGGATCACCATACAGACGGCTTACATTTTTAAATTTAACTACTGGCGTATCTTTAGCCATACGCTATTTAACCAACACCTTATCACCCTCATTCAAACCTGAGACAATTTCGACCTCATCTTCTCCCACCAAACCTACTCCCACAGTTACCGTTTTCTCCTTATCCCCATCCCGAATCACCACTTCATCCCCATCTACAGCATCAAATGGCAATCGCAACACATTACTCTTAATCTCAAAGACTATCCTTGCATCTCCATTCATTCCTATCCTCAAATGCTTCAAGTCATCGTACGCAAATCTTAGCTTGACAGGAAAAACTGTGGCCCCCGTAGAAGACGTCTCAGACTCAAAACCAATATCTCCTACCGTTGCTTTAAATTCTTTTCCTTCAAACGCATCCAGCTTAATTGTCACCTCCTGCCCCTCAATCACTTTACCAATATCCTGCTCATCTACCTCACCGGAAAAATACAGACTTGCCGGATCCACCATCGTTATTCCGTCAGTGATCGAAGCCGTATCTCCTACAGTATCCACACTCACACTAGTCACCACACCTGCAAACGGAGCTACCAATCTGGCATTCTTTACCGCTCTCTGGGCCGCAAGCCAGGCATCATAAGCTATATCGCGGGTTGTCTGCGCCGCAATTCTGGTATTTTTTTCTGCAAAAGTTTCGCTGGCACCTTTATTTTTCATATCATCTTCCACCTTCTTAGCCGAAGCTTCTGCGGCGATATATGTGTAATATGCTTTGTTTGAAGCCGCATCCAAATCGCCCATATCCAGATAGCTCAACACCTGGCCTTTTTTGACTTCATCACCTTCTTTTATCCCCAAATACGCCACCTTACCAGAAGAGGAATAATTAAGTGTGGCTTTTTTATCCGCCTTAATCTCTCCCGAAACTGTCAGCGACGATACCACTTCACCTCTTGTCACTATCGCCTCTTTTACTTCTTTCCCATTTTTAGATTGATTCCTTCCATACCACCACCACCCCAAAGCCCCGGCCAACAAAAGCGCAATTATGATATTTCTTTTAGTCAAAAACTTACGCATAATCCTCAGGTTTAGTATAAACAGAACTTAGTATTTTATCCATCAGTCGGTCCAAAGTCGACATTTCGTCAGGTGACAATTTAGAAAATACTTCCCCGGTCACACCCTTAGCACAGACTATCCCCTTTTCCAAAATCATTTTTCCCTCTTCTGTCAATTCCAATAGATGCTCTCGCCGCGTTTGCGGATTAGCCTTTTTATTCAAAAGTTTTCTCTCCACCAAACCATCAGTCATTCGGGAAATCGCCGCCTCAGTCAGCCCCCGCATTCGCGCAACCTCAGCCTGGCTGCACACATCCTTGTAGCCCACCATCATCAGTACCATAAACTGCGGCATCGATATATCCATCATCTTCACCAGCTCCTTTTCCACCATCCGTCCCATCAAAAAAGCCGCCTTATGTAATTTCAGCCCTGGAATATTATCCAAATGTCTCATACAGACCAAAATCTTAACCCATCAACCATTGACAAGTCAAGTGTTTCAGTTGCTCACCAGGCTCTTTGTCCATCCCCCCAATAAATCCCGTTCACAATAGCCCTACTCTTGCCTCCACAGCCCAAACTTACTAATATGATGTCACATGAGTAATATCGACCGGACTGAAAAAGCCACCTTCTTCACCTTCACTCTTCTCACTTTCGTCATTATTGTAGCCAGTCTCATAATTTTTATGCTCACCCCCTCCCCCATCTCGCCAACCAAAAAGCTATTCGGCTACATCCGCGGAATCAATATAAAAAACAACGTCGCCTATCTGGTTTTCGATCAAGCCGAATGGTACGAAGACAAAGCCGACAAGCTGGACGCCTCCAAGGCCTGCGCCAAAGACAACAACTGCAATGAATGCACTCAGCCAATCACCAAGAGCTGTATCAGAGATGGCTACTACATCCGCAATCCGGAAACCCTCACCAAAGATATCAAAATTGCCTCATTCGCCAAAGTCAGCACCCTGCTTCTGGACGAAAAATGGACCCCAGATTCTGCCACCAATAGTTCACCATACCGCACCATAAAACTTTCCGAACTGGAACAAATCTACAGAAGCCCCACCTCAAATAGCGCTTGGATTACTTCCGCCCCCTACTTCATCACTACCATCAACGGCTGGACTGTTTTGATCTCCCAGCACTACATACCTTAGTGAGTAGCACCCACCCATCTCGCCCAAACTCACCGGCTACGCTATAATTCACCTGTAGATTTTAAAAAAGGATGCGTAGTTCAGTGGTAGAACGCTTTCCTGATAAGAAAGAGGTCCAAGGTTCGATTCCTTGCGCATCCACCCCAAAAAGTGCTTGGTCCGATCACCAGCACCGCAGTAGAAATACTTGACCCGATCTGCTATACTATAAGATATGGAAAACGGTAAAAAATTCAACATTCACGAAGCAGTAAAGCACTTACCCGGACACATCATGCGTCTCATTGCCATTGGAGGTCTTGCTCTCAGTCTGGTACACCCCGTCCAAGCCGAAAACGACCCCGGAGAAGGACCCGCCTGTAGCATTGGTGGAGTTTCATCAGGAGAACCAGGCAACCGCAAATGGAAAGCCATAATTACCACTTGGTTCCCGGGTATGGAATGGCGAGGCATCAACCCGGAAGGAATTATCATCACTGAGGTAAATCCGGACACCACAGGTCAATTTGGTCCAGATCAGGCTATTCAGCCGCTGTCAGCCACTGTCAAAGATTTCATCGATCGTACTGCTACATGCTCCGGATCAGTGGGCAACTACACCACCCACTTACCTTTCATAAGCAAGTAAAACTTGACTCTTTCCCCTCTCCATTTTAATCTTATGAAACATGGAGCCCACATCCGAAAATAAGCCTACCCAAGAACAACCCCCAAAACTCCACAAATCCACCATCAATATCCTTCGTGGACTCTCCGCAGCAGCCATAGCCATCCGACTGGCTTTTCCAGTTGCAGAGACAAAAGCCAATGACCCCGGCGAGGAATTAAGCTGTAGGGGTATCAAAGTAACCGTCGCCCCGGATGGCAAGACTTGGAAAGCAGACGCTGTATTCAATTGGGAAGAAAATCGCGGAGACGAGATTCCCACCACCTACACACCTGCCCGCATAGGTGAATTCTCAGATACTATGCACCGGATAGAAATCACCGCCAGGGGCTACGCTCCAAATGGAGACATAGCCGAATGCCCACAAACCACAGCGCTTGACCCAAATTTCTTCAAAGAAAAAGTCTTCAATCCCTTGGTTATGAATAATGCCCCCGTGATCAATGGCGTAGATCAGTACACGGGCAAAACCGTCCCCGCCCAAAAATAAAATGGAACCCCAAACCGAAGGATCTTTTATCAAAAAACTTATCGGTTCATTTCGTAAAAAAGAAGCCCCACAAGCAGAAACTAAACCCGCCTCTGCAGAAACTCCGGAAGACCCAGGCGTAAAATTTATGCGTCAGCATTTTTATGGTCGTGAAATTCCCGATCCCGAAAATCCCCAAGAAATGCTACGAATTACTGAATACCGCAATGGTGAGTTTGCCACCGAACACCGAGATCAGACACCCGCCAAGCGCCTTTCCTCATCCGAGGTCGCTATCAACAATCCCAACCTTTTTACTACTCAATACAAAGAAGCTGATTGGCTGGTCACAGCAGCAGACACAAAAGGCATTGTTACCATCTACAACAACAATCCCGAAAGCCCCAGATTCTTACAAGTTCCCGCAACTGAACTATCTTTCCCTTCCAAGGATCAAAATGCTGGCGAATTCATGCGCCCTGTTTAAGCTTCCGAATCTCCTCTTTTATCCCCTCCACCATACTTTTATAGACCATAAATTGCGTGTACTGTAACTCCGATAGTGAATTTTCGTGTTTCACCCCCCGGAAATTTCGCTTCTTTTCCAGAAAAATCGGCATATAGTGCGCCAGCCTTTCTTCCAATTTCTTCAGTTTTTCCGCTCGTTGACTGTCCATCTGCTTCGTCAATTCTACTCCCCCATTACATATTCCTTACCAGGTACCGCTCCCTCAAAACTCATTATCCCCTTATCAAATGCCACTTTTTCAGCGCTAAACGCATGTGAGTTTCTGGCTATCAGATCATCCAGCACTTTAGTAGCTTCGCTATTTGCCCGCTCCACAATTGGAGCCGGTATGTTCACCAGACCGACTTTTACATTCTGCGCATTTACCACCACATTATTCATGTTCACACTCCCTTTTCCTTTTATATATATCGGCGCTTCCACCGCTGGTACATTGTATTTTGCCATTGCATCGCGGATCTGCTGTTCCGAATATCCCAGGGCTTTTGCATACGGCATCGCCTTTTCAATCACCAGCACAGCCGAAGCCTCGATGGTTCCATCGTCATGGATTTTGATCTGTAGATTTTTCATCGGATAATTCTTCCATGGCCTGTTATTGGAAAAAGCCGTCAGTTCCTTGCTGTCCATCGTAAACTTCGCTTCCAATCTTCCCTCCAGAGTAAAATCTTTTTTGTCCACACCGGCCTTATTTATCAGGATTATTTCCGTACCCACTTTTTCTCTGGCCTTTTGCGAATCCTCCGCTGTATACACAATTCCCAAGTCTTTCGCCCCCACACCAATTAGCGCGTAGTACACACCTCCGATGGCCAATACCAATACTATCCCCAGCCCCACAAGAAATTTCTTCACACTCCCATTAAATTACATCGATGTTTCCGCGTCAAGCACTTATATCGTTCAGATCAACCCTACCGCCGGCTTCATATTTTCCACCTGCCACTCCAACCTGTCTCTTATCCACCCATACATTCCCAATTTTTCTCTATCCACATCCCCATAGTTTATGACCTCACGACTCAGCTCCCTTGTCATGATCAATTCACAGCTATACCTGGAACTTGATTCAGTACCCGGCCAGGTCTCGACCAATTCCAGATTAGAACCAGCCCTGGTTTTTGTCCGCCACTCCAGCAACTTCCCGGATTCAGAATCAAATTTATAACTCGTCCCATCACCCAACACGGCAAATACCGCCTCCCCATCCCCATCCCTTCCCGAACCTTCATACGTCAAAACCGGCAATGCCTCGACTGGAACCCCATCTTCATCCGACACTATCAGAACTGGGTATTGATCGTCATAAACCAATCCATCCATTCCGTCTATTCTCCCTACTGCATTTTGTCGTTCGATAAATTCCTTAGCAAATCGCACTATTTGCCCCTGCACCTGACGCATTTCATTCCGCAGGTTCACCACCCCCCCCATACTCAACCGATCTCGGCCTTCCCTCTTTTCCTATTGGCGACATTAGCCGATGTTATGCCACACTTGTACGAAAACACCAAAAAACCCGCCTGTTAGCGGGTTTTTACTTTAATCGATCAAAAAGTGAGCACTTAATTCTTCTTGTGCACCAAGAAGTGGTAGGAAGCAGCGAATTTTGGGCACATTGACGTGGCGCCTAATTCCTGCAAACCGGGTCTGACTTATTACCAACGCGGAACATTCAGACATAAATGTCGAATGTGAGCGTATACATCCCGCCAAAGGCGGGACAGGAATGTAGATATTCTGACGAATGTCAGAATTCTTCATTAGTGAGGGTCAAACCAAAAACCTCAGGGTGGAAAGTTAATCACTTTGCCGTGATCGCTTCTCCTAGAAAGGAGGTGATCCATCCCCAGCTTCGGCTAGGGATACCTTGTTACA
>CAZCXU010000016.1:0-23083 GCA_964502885.1 uncultured Gammaproteobacteria bacterium | reverse complement strand
TTAATGCAGCGTCAATATTCCGCGGGTGGGGTAGTCTACAAAAATACCGCTTCAGGGTTTCAATTCTTACTTCGCAAAAGCGCACCGTCAAACAATTTCTACTCAAAAAATCCCTGGAGTTTGCCAAAAGGCTGGTTGGACGACTTGGGAAATCAGCCCGGACCATACACACTGGGTCAAAAACGCGCCACTCCAGAGAAGATGCAGGAGACTGCACTTCGCGAAGTCGCCGAAGAGACTGGGGTATCGGCAAAAATAATTTCCCGTCTGGGTTCGGATCAGTTCACATTTGTAGATCAATCAGGCCAAAAAGTTTTCAAAACCGTGTCTTACTTTCTTATGGAATACGTTGCCGATCTGCCGGGAGGTTTTGGTCTCGAAACCTCAGAAATTACTTGGGTGGACTTATCCAAGGCTACGGAATTGTTGGCAAAGCGCAAAGGTGAAATTATGATGATTACCAAAGCTCTCGAAATTCTCCATGACCACTAAACCTGCATTTACAAATTCCTACATTGCCAAACTTCTCCGCAGTATTTCTTCAGCTCTTACCATCGAAGACGAGGTAAAAAACAAGTTCAAAATCATTGCCTACGAACGGGCTGCCGATTCAATCGAAAATTCCTCTTCCCAAATCAAAGACCTTTGGGAAGATGGCAAGATCAAGTCCATCGCGGGTATCGGCGAGGGGATAGCCTCTTATCTGGACGAATTGTTTACTAAAGGCAAAGTAAAAAACTTCACAGATATCCTCAAGCCATATCCACCCGCCATGTTTGAATTGTTGCAGGTCCCCGGCATCGGCAGCAAGACAGCTTTCAAGCTCGCCAAAAGTTTGGGGATTACCCGAGCTCACTCAGCTCTGGAAAAGCTGGAAAAAGCCGCCAGAAGCGGCCACATAGCCAAAATTGATGGGTTTGGTGAGGTGTCTCAACAGGAAATACTTGCCGGCCTGGAGCAGCTGAAAAAACGCTCTGGTCGCATGATGCTGCCAATTGCTATCAAGCACTCCAACTCAATTATTGAGTGGATGCGCCGCCATCCTCACGTCATAACCATCGACAATCTGGGTTCTCTCCGTCGTCGGAGTCCCACGATAGGGGATCTGGATTTTGCCGTTTCTACCAGCTTTCCTGATGAGGTAATCAATCATTTCTTACAATTTCCGGACAAAGAACGTGTTATCGAATCCGGTCCCCACTCAGCTAGCATTCTTCTCCCTGAAAACATTCAAATAGATATCATGGTTCAGTCTCCAGAATCTTATGGCAGCCTATTGCAGCACTTTACCGGTTCCAAGTTTCACAATATCGCCCTGCGCGAGCTCGCGCAAAAAAAGCAGCTCTCGCTTTCCGAGTACGGCATCAAGTCAGGCGAAACTCTTCACAAATTCTCCAGCGAGTCGGCCTTTTACGAGTATCTGGGTTTGGATTTTGTGCCTCCCGAGCTTCGCGAAGACCGGGGCGAGATAGAGGCAGCGCAAACCGGCAAGTTGCCAAAGCTTATTGAGTTGTCAGATATCCGTGGAGACCTTCATGTTCACAGTGATATTGATATTGAGCCTAGTCATGATTTGGGTCAAAGCTCCCTTTCTCAGTTGGTTTCCGCAGCCAGACAGTTGGGTTATGAATACCTGGGTATTTCCGAGCACAATCCCAGTGTTTCCGGCCACACGAAAGCTCAGATAGTCGATCTCGTCAAAATGAAGACAAAAATTGTTCAGGACTATAATTTGGCTAGTGAAAACGAAAGTGAAAATGAAGCTCCCCAGGTTGACACCCGGGGTATCTTCTCCCAGCTGCTTCGTTGGGAGCGAAATCCCTCCGAAGCAGAAATTTCTTCGCATCCATCCCTGGGCTTGCGCCCACGAATTTCTGCGAAGGGGGACAAAATTCATCTATTCAACGGTATGGAAGTCGATATTCTTGCCGATGGTACTCGGGCGCTTCCGGACGAAGCTTTAGAACTTTTGGATTATGCATCTGTGTCGATTCATAGCAGCTTCAACCAGTCCAAATCCCAAATGACGGACAGGATCATTGCTGGTCTGGACCATCCCAGGGTAAAATTTTTTGCCCATCCCACCACCCGACTTATAAACCAACGTGAAGAAATCGAGATTGACTGGGAGCGGCTTTTTGAGTTTTGTACAAAAAACAATAAGTGGCTGGAAATTGATTCCTGGCCCAACAGGCTGGATTTACCGGACCTTCTTGCTCGGCAGGCTATTCAGGCCGGAGTAAAGCTGGTTATCAATTCAGATTCCCATCGTGCAGATCACCTGGTTTATATGGAATACGGTGTCTGGGTCGCCAGACGCGCCTGGTCGACAAGACGTGATATCATAAATTCGTTATCGCTACGAGACATTCGCAGCGAATTAAGTTACAAGGAGGTGAAGATCTAAATGGAATATTTTCTAATACCATTACTGTTAGTAGGTTTGTATGTTGTATCTATCTACAACACTCTGGTCACTCTAAAGACCAGGATCAAAGCATCAATTCAGGAAATCGGTAATCAGCTCAAGCGTCAGGTTGACTTGATTCCCAATCTGGAGGAATCCACAAAAGGGTATCTCAAACACGAGACTCAAATCATCAAGCTCTTAGCCGATGCCAGAAAAAGCATTGGTGAGGCTGTAGCTTCAGGAGACATGGGGAAAATCGGCACCGCTTCTCAAAAAGTGGCTGATCTTTTGCCGCAGCTTCGTGTCGTCGTTGAAAGCAATCCCCAGATCAAGGGGGCCGATGTGGTCACTCGTCTCATGGACGAGCTCCGTGATACTTCCGACAAAGTCATGTACTCACGCCGTACTCTCATAGACCTTACGGCTGATTACAATGTCAAAGTAGCCACTGTTCCCAGCAGCTTCGTCGCCAAATTATTTGGTTTTTCCGAAGAAAAGGGTTTAGTGACTCCGGACACTGGATCTCACTTGGAAGTATCAGTTTCTGATACGCAAACGCCAAAAGTTAAATTGTCCTAAAAGCACAATGAAAAACGTTTACGAATCAGTTGATGCCAATCGCAGCCGTAGCATGTGGGTAATTACATTTTTTATCCTCTTTGTTATGGCTGCGTCGGTGCTTATAGCCAAGTCTCTTGGAGCATACATGGGCTATGAGACGACGGGTTTGGAGTTTACAGGTATCGCACTCATAGTCTCGGGAATCACCAGCTTTGCGTCATATTACTTCAGCGACAGGATCATCCTCACTATCTCTTCAGCCAAACCTGCCAGCCGTCAGGAGCACTTTGCGTTCTACACTGTGACTGAGAATCTTTGTATGGCGGCAGGCCTTCCTATGCCCAAACTTTATGTAATAGACGACACCGCACCAAATGCTTTTGCCACCGGCAGGGATCCACAACACGCAGTGGTCTGCGCGACCACGGGGTTACTGCAGAAACTAAATCGCACCGAACTAGAGGGGGTCATTGGTCACGAGCTCTCCCATATCGCCAATTACGACATCCGGCTCATGTCCATAGTAGTTGTTCTGGTGGGAATGCTTACTCTGATCGCCGACTGGCTACTCCGTATTTCTTTTCATGGATCATCTTCACGGGATGACCGCAAGGGAAGCGGTGGGCTGCTTGTATTCATTGGCCTGATATTGGCGCTGCTCTCTCCGCTTATCGCGCGTCTCATTCAGTTGGCAATTTCTCGCGACCGCGAGTATTTGGCTGATGCCTCATCGGCCAAACTCACCCGCCAGCCATCTGGGCTGGCCTCAGCTCTGGCCAAACTCGAATCAGACCGTGAACCACTGGAGGCGGCAAACAAAGCCACTGCCCATCTTTACATTACCAATCCACTCAAAAATCACCATGATGCTATAGGACAGTTCGCCAATCTATTCAATACCCACCCCCCTATCAAGGATCGTATCGCCCGGCTGAGTCAGATGGCTTGATTTACACCCTCTCTCGCAGACTTCTTCCTGTAGGCCGATAGTTGAAAGATTAGTTTATACTATTTTAGTAGTACTTTTGTGTATATGAATCCAAACAACCTCACCAGCAAATTACAGGAATCAATCATGGCGGCAGCAAAAAGCGCCCAGGATGGACACCATTCCGAGGTGGGGGACGTTCATCTTTTGAGATCTTTGTTGTCCGATTCAGATGGAATTGTCTCAAATATTGTCTCCCGGCTAGGAGCTGATCTGTCTGTTCTCGTGTCCGAGATCGATTCTTTGCTCGCTCGTCTTCCCAGACTGCAGGAAGATGTTACCAATCTCGTACCAAGTCAGAAACTTTCAGCAATTTTTCAGAAAGCCAATCTGGAGGCCAAAAAGCTTGGTGATACCTACATTAGTACGGAGACGGTGTTTTTAGCAATCCTCTTGACAGAGTGCCAATCTCTGGTTATTCTTAACAAAGCAGGGGTAACTTACGACAAAACAATACCCCTCGTCACAAAATTACGTGGCAATTACAAAGCTATGGACGAAAACGCTGAAACAAAGTACAACGTTTTAGAAAAATATACTAGAAATCTCACTGACTTAGCAAGAGGGAATAAGTTAGACCCGGTAATTGGGCGTGATAACGAGGTCCGGCGGGTTATGCAGATTCTTTCCCGTCGTACCAAAAACAACCCCGTCCTTATCGGAGATCCGGGTGTGGGAAAGACGGCTATAGTCGAAGGATTGGCCCAGAGAGTGGTAGCAGGAGACGTTCCGGAGACTCTGAAAAACAAGGAAATTCTCTCGCTAGACTTGGCCAGTATTCTGGCCGGGGCCAAGTTCCGTGGTGAGTTTGAGGACAGACTAAAGGCTATTCTCAAAGAGGTTGAGAAGTCCGATGGTAAGTACATTCTCTTTATGGATGAGCTACACACTTTGGTAGGTGCCGGTGCGGCCGAAGGGGCCGTCGATGCAGCCAATATATTGAAGCCGGCTCTTGCCAGGGGAGAATTACACGCTATCGGGGCCACCACTATTCGCGAATATCGCCAGTACATCGAGAAAGACGCAGCTTTGGAGCGGCGCTTCCAGCCTGTTTTAGTCGATCAGCCTAGTGTGGAGGACAGCATCGCTATCCTTCGCGGATTAAAAAACAAATACGAGGTTCACCACGGTGTGCGCATCACAGATGATGCCATAGTGGCTGCTGTCAATCTGTCTCATCGATACATATCAGATCGTTTCTTGCCCGACAAAGCCATCGATCTTGTCGACGAGGCTACTTCCAGCCTCAAGATAGATATTGAGTCGCTTCCCACTGAGCTTGATTTACTCAAGCGTCGGGCCACTCAAATCGAAATCGAGCTGGCAGCTCTCAAGCGTGAAACGGGTGAGTCTGCCGTGAAAAGGCGCACTGATCTGGAAAAACAGTTGGCTGATCTGCAGGAGGGGCTAAAGTCCAGAGAGTTGAAATGGCGCGCCCAGCGCGACCTTATAAAATCCTTGCAGGATTTGCAAAAGCAGCGCGATAGCTTAAATAATGAGTTGGAAAATGCCCAGCGTCTTGTCGAGCTGGAAAAGGCCGCCGAGATCAAGTACGGCAAATTACCGGAAGTGGAGAAGCAGCTGCAGTCAGTAGTTGCCAAGTGGCAGGAGATTCCCGCCGAAGACAGGCTCCTGCGTGAAGAAGTCACCGAAGAGGATGTTGCCCGTGTCGTGTCCCGTTGGACCGGAATCCCCGTCAGTCGTCTGGTCAGTTCAGAAAAAGCCCGGCTCAGCCATCTGGAAGAAGAGTTGTCCCGCAGGTTGGTAGGTCAAAAAGAAGCGGTGACCGAGGTTGCCAACGCCATTCGCCGTTCCCGTGCCGGGATTGCCGAAGAAAATCGCCCCATTGCTTCCTTTATTT
Source organism: uncultured Gammaproteobacteria bacterium (assembly GCA_964502885.1). GTDB lineage: Bacteria > Patescibacteriota > Microgenomatia > CAZETR01 > Amesbacteraceae > XYB1-FULL-44-23. The sequence continues at coordinate 17,263 of CAZCXU010000016.1, read as the reverse complement.
TTCTTGGTCCCACCGGGGTAGGCAAGACCGAGCTGGCTCGCAGTCTGGCTGACGTGCTTTTCAATGATGAATCAGCCCTGGTGCGCATCGACCTTTCCGAATATCAGGAAAAACATTCTATAGCCCGCCTTATCGGAGCCCCACCGGGATATGTGGGTTTTGATGAGGGTGGTCAGTTGACTGAGGCAGTTCGCCGCAAACCTTATTCCATAGTCCTGTTTGATGAGTTGGAAAAAGCACATCCGGATGTTTTCAATCTCTTTTTGCAGATTCTCGACGATGGACGCCTGACCGACGGCAAGGGTAGAGTGGTCAATTTCAAAAACGCTGTTATCATTATGACCAGTAATCTTGGCTCAGAGATTATTCAGGGTCAAAAAGACGTCTCCGCAAAGCTGCAGGAGTTGCTTCGCGCAACTTTCAAGCCGGAATTTTTAAATAGAGTCGATCAGATTATAGTTTTTGACCCACTTTCAGAAGACCAACTGTCCTCGATAGTTGATTTACAGTTGCGCCTCGTCAGCAAAAGACTGGCCCTCCAGAATATTCAGATTGATGTTTCTGCTCCGGCCAAAGCACTGTTGGCAAAACTTGGATACGATCCCAAATACGGCGCTCGTCCGCTGAAGCGCGCCATTCAGGATCATATACTCGATGATTTGGCGCTGCAGATAATTGAGGGCAAGATTAAATCCGGAGACACTGTAAAAGTTTCAGCAAAAGATGGAAAGCTAAACGTGTCCATCTAAATCTTCAATTCATCAGTCGTGAATGGTAAACTCTTGAGCATGGATGTTGCTTCTGTGGCCAAGTTGGCCAATCTTCCTTTGAAAAAGGATCAAGAAGAAAAGTTCACGGCTCAATTCGCAGACACACTAAAGACTATCAGCATCATCGACGAGTTAGATACCTCAAACGTAATTCCTACTTCCCAGGTGACCGGACTGACAAACGTCATGCGTTCGGATGAGATAGATTTCCACCGGCAGTTTACAAACGATCAGGCATTATCTCAGGCTGCTCAGACACACAATGGTTATATAGTTGTTCCCCGGGTAATAGATGAATAAACCTCTCAACAGTCTCACCCTCAAAGAAGCCAGAGAGGGACTGCTCTCAGGAGAATTTTCTAGTCGGGAGCTGACTCAAGCTTGTCTGGATGCAATTTCAGACCGTGATAGAGAAATTCACGCGTTTCTTCACATAAATGAGCAAGCATTGAAAGAAGCTGATCAGGCAGACGCGAAACTGCACGACAAAACAGGTGGAGAACTTTGCGGTATCCCTTTGGCCATCAAGGACAACTTTCTTACGGTGGGTTTGCCTACGACTGCTTCATCTGCCGTACTTGAAAATTACCAGCCACATTACGAATCCACAGTGACTCAAAAACTAAAAGAAGCAGGAGCCATTTTCCTGGGCAAGACCAACATGGACGCTTGGGCACATGGTTCTTCCACTGAGACTTCCGATTTTGGCGCCACCAGAAACCCCTGGGACACTAGCCGTCTTCCGGGGGGGTCTTCTGGTGGATCTGCTGCCGCAGTTGCCGCCGATATGTGTATTGCCGCAATAGGCAGTGAAACTGCCGGGAGTATTCGCCAACCAGCGGCCTGGTGCGGAGTTACTGGTTTCAAACCTACCTACGGGCGGGTCAGCCGCTATGGCGTTATTGCCATGGCTTCATCCACAGATTCTCCAGGTCCAATCGCCAAAAATATTGATGACTGTCAGACTATCACTGGCTGCATCGCCGGAAAAGACCAGTATGACGCCACAACTTCAGATCGTGATTCAAAAGAGGTTTACTCTTCCGGAGTAGACCACAAAAAGTTGCGTATTGGTATTGCCCGCGACTATTTACTTGAATCTATGCGCCCCGAAGTCAAAGCGCTCATTCGTCAGGCTGCCGATGTTTTTTCAGGTCTGGGTTTACATGTGGAGGAGATTTCTCTTCTGGATCCGCGCTATTCCATAGGTGTTTACACTATTGTTCAGCGCAGTGAAGTGTCTTCAAATTTAGCCCGGTTTGATGGAATTCGCTATGGGCATGATCGTTCCAGGTTTGGTGCCGAAGCTATGCGCCGTATCATGTTGGGCACTTACGCTCTCTCGTCAGGATATTACGATCAGTATTACGCCAAAGCCCAAAAAGTCCGCACGCTAGTGGTCAAAGATTTCCAAAAAGCTTTTTCTCAGGTAGATATCATCATCGGTCCTACCTCCCCCGGCCCTGCGCTCAAAGTTGGCGCTAGTATAAACGAGCCGATGTTTGGTGAGATGGAAGATATTCTGGTCGAGCCCAGCAGTATTGCCGGACTTACTGGCGCAAACGTTCCCTGTGGTTTTGTCGATGGATTACCAATAGGAATGCAAATTATCGGTCCGCAATTCGGGGAAGCTCAGGTATTTTCAGTAGCTCAGCTTTATCAACAACACACTGCCTGGCATGAAAGCCGACCCTTCACTAAATAGTCTATTCAAAAATCGCCAGTTCCTTCTCTTGTGGGCTTCGCAGCTCCTCTCCCAGCTCACCATCAATCTCGTTACCTATTCCATCCTCAGTCACATCTATGCAACGACCAAGTCGTCCATTGCTGTTTCTTTTCTCTGGCTGGCATTTTCTGTTCCCATTTTCATTTTTGGTCCCCTGGCTGGCAGTCTGGTGGACCGCTTCGATTTACGAAAAACCATGTATCTCACAAATATGTTTCAGGGTTTAGCGGTTTTACTATTCTTAATTTCTCGCGATAGTTTGATTACTACATACTTACTAGTATTTCTTTACTCAGCTATAGATCGTCTTTACATCCCCGCCCAATCTGCGGCTATTCCCTGGCTCGTTTCAAAGCCGCAACTGCCGGCAGCCAATGGCCTGCTGTTTCTCACCCAGCAGGCATCACTATTGGTAGGTTTTGGCCTAGGAGGGATCATGGTTAGTATTATCGGACAGCTCTCTACTACAATATTGTCCGCAGTTTTTCTTTTTGCCGCGTCCATTGCAGCCTATTTTCTTCCCCATCGACAGGTCAAAAATGCAGGACCCGAAGCTGCTATCGGCTTCCATGAGTTTTTGCGGGATTTGGTTGCAGGCTACAAATTGTTAAAAACTCACCCTCACCTGAAATTCCCCATGGGAATAATAGTTTTCTTGCAATCTTACATCACCATAGTGGCCATTCTTTTGCCGTCGTTTACATATCAGACGCTTCAGCTGCCCTTGGACAATGCCGGCGCACTCATGATAGTCCCCGGAGCGTTGGGTGCATTGTTCGCCAGCTATTATCTGCCTACGATTCTCAAAAAACGCAGGAAAGTAGTAGTCATTCAATATAGCTTATTGATAGCCGGTGTTTCCCTGCTGCTTATTTCGTTGGCGGGACACTTGCCGGTAGTCTCTCGTCTTGCCCTCATATTCGTATCGGCATTTTCTGTGGGAGCTTCCTGTGGAGCAGCCATGATTCCATCCAACACATTTATTCAGGAAAAAACCCCCCACGAATTTGCCGGTCGCATTTATGGGCTGCTGGGATTCTTTGCGTCAGTTGCAGCCATGATTCCGCTTATGGCAGCGGCATCTCTCGCCGATGTTTTTGGCGCCCAGATAATTTTAGGCAGTTTGGCCATGCTTCTGATTTTTGCGTTTGTGCTTGTTAAAATCAAAGGCAATTATTTTTTACGCTTACGCACATGAGCACATCCGACTGGCAGCTAGTTTTGGGTTTTGAGATTCATTGTGAATTATCTACAAACTCAAAAATGTTTTGTGGCTGTCCCGCGGATCACTTTGGCAAAAGTCCAAATACCCAGACTTGTCCGGTATGTCTGGGTTTACCGGGGGCTCTTCCTGTCCCAAACGCCAGAGCCGTTGAGTGGTGTATCAAATTAGGACTGGCCCTAAACTGTCAGATCAATTTATTTTCCAAGTTTGATCGCAAAAATTATTTTTATCCGGACCTCCCAAAGGGTTATCAGATCAGTCAATACGACCTACCATTTTGTCACAGTGGTTTTGTCACTCTTAGCTCCGGTAAAAAAATTCGCATCACTCGGGTGCACATGGAGGAAGACACCGCAAAATTGCAGCACGGCGAAGTTTCCGGTCAAAAAGCCACCCTTATCGATTTCAACAGAAGCGGCGTCCCTTTGGTGGAGATTGTCACTGAGCCGGATTTTTCTGATACCGAAGAGGCTACCGAGTTTCTCAAAGAGGTTCAGCTCATCATTCGCACACTTGGCATTTCCAGCGCCGATATGGAAAAAGGTTCCATGCGTCTCGAAGCCAATATTTCCGTTCGCAAAGCAGGGGACACACAGTTGCCAAAATTCAAAGTAGAAGTAAAAAACGTCAACTCATTCCGTTTTGTCAGAAAAGCTATTGAGTACGAGCAAAAGAGGCAATCCGCAGTTTTAGAGTCGGGTCAGGTTCCTGTACAGGAAACCCGTGGTTTTGACGAAGCCAAAGGGATCACTTTCTCACAGCGTATAAAAGAAAATGCAAATGACTACCGCTATTTTCCTGAGCCAGACATCCCGCCGCTGCAATTTACCGCGGATACAATTTCCCTCTGGAAATCCCAGCTGCCCCAGCTGCCGGATGCCGCACGTGCTGAGTTAGTTGCAGCCGGTGTTACATCTGCCAAAGCAGCACTACTGGTTTCCGATCCGCAAAAACTTCGAGTCTTGCGCGAGCTGGTATCTATGGGGTCAGAAGTTGCTCTGGCTGGTGATCTGGTTCTAAATGCTCCAAGCGACATATCAGCAGATGCACAAAAAGTAATTGCCTGGTCAAAAAGCAAACAGGCAATAGAGATAAACGACGAAGCTCTGGCCAAAGCTATCGCTTCCGTACTTGCCCAAAACTCCAAAAGTGTTGCCGACTACAAAGCCGGCAAAGAAGCGGCGCTGTTTTATCTGGTCGGACAAACAAAGCGGCTCGTGGGCAACGTCTCAGTAGATGTCTTAAAGCCCAAGCTGATAGCATCAATCGACAGTCTCTAGACTGAAGTCAGTGCTCCCCAGCCCGATCCTCTCTGCATACGCGAAAATATCCTCTCCCTCAAAAGGCGCTTCACCCTCCCGTTTTTCCAGCAGATCAAATACCGCTTTATCAACAGCAACTGGATCGGTGGATGCAAATACACCCAGGTCTTTGTATACCGGTTTCATATCTTTTCCGTCGCAGTCGCAGTTATTTACGATATTGATTGCAAAAGTTACAAAAAACAGTTGAGTATTCGCTATTGCCGCCTGAGCGTATTCAGCCACTCTTTCACGAAAGTTTACCCCCTCGGATACCACTTCCGGATTCCAGTTGGCTACCCATTTTTTGGACTCACCTTCATGCTTGGCGTTGTCCCAATCCACATAATCTCCCGATGAAAAGTGGGATTTAAGTCCGTGCACAACTGTTTTTCCCTGCCCGCTCGCAAATCCTATCCCCAGCATCTTGATAGCCCCGCCAAATCCGGACATACAATGGCCTTTGAAATGACTGGCAACAATTACCTGTTTTGCCTCAGCCAATCTTTTTGCAATCAACGCATTTTCAAAATGCTTGCCTTCTTTTACTGGGACTTCGACATGCTCGTTTCCATTTTTGCCATCTGCGATCACCACGTTTATTTGATCAAATCCGTGCTGTTTAAACTCCTCCAGTTTTCCCGCACTTAGGCTAGCCTCCATACATGTTTCCACATACGACACATTAGTCTTAGTTTTCAAAAATTCTATCAATTCTGTGTAATTGTCCGGTCTTACATATGCGGTATTGCCGATAGCTCCGGGATGGATTTTCAGTAGCAAATCCGGTTCCAGCTCTACTTTTTCTTCCCTGATCATTTTTTCAAACAGCTTTTTGGCTGCCAGTCCCGGTGACTCAATTTTTTCAATAGGTGAATAATAAACTTTCGCCATATATCGATTTTAAATCATCCTTGAAAAAAAGACGATAAGCCAATAAAGTAATCAGGTAATCAGTTCCGACAGCTACTGTGGCTGGTCCACAGAAACAAAGGGATATATGTCTGCAAACTTTGCCCATCTCCATTGCCACACCGAATATTCACTCCTCGACGGCTTGTCTAAGACCAAAAAACTGATAGCAAAGGTCAAGTCTATGGACATGACATCCGTAGCCATCACCGATCACGGGGTCATGTATGGGGCAATCGAATTTTATAAAAATTGCCAAAAAGAGGGTATCAAGCCAATTGTTGGATTGGAGGGTTATATTGTTCCGGGGGATTTACATCAAAAAGAGACCAAAGCAGATCGCGCAAACAATCATGTTCTACTGCTAGCCAAAAATCACAATGGCTACAAAAACCTCATGCAGTTGTCCAGTATCGCCAATGTCGAAGGCTACTACTATCGTCCCCGTTTTGATAGACAGACTTTACGGAAATACGCAGCAGATATTATCTGTCTGTCTGCTTGCCCAAAAGGGGAGCTTGCCGAAGCAATTCTAAGTGGTGATATGGCAAAAGCGCGGGAAATCGCGCTCTGGTATCAGGAGACATTTGGTGAAGAAAACTATTTTCTGGAAGTTCAGCGGCATCAGTACGGCGACTATGTATCGGACGCCTCGGACACAAAAATCAAAGAATCTTTGCGGTCCCTGCAAAAGACAGAAGATCAGTGGGTTGGCGGAATAGTGAAGTTGAGTCGGGATTTGGGGATTCCTCTGGTTGCCACAAACGATGCTCACTATATCAATCAATCAGATGCCACGGCTCAGGATGCTCTCGTCTGTATTTCCACGGCAAAAAATGTCAGCGATATAGATCGGATGCGTTATGTGGACACTCCGACATTTTATCTGCGCTCAGAAGCAGAGATGGCTGCCGTATTTCCGGATCTTCCCGACGCACTTGCAAATACCACAAAAGTAGCCGGAATGGTCGATTTACAGATTGAGTTGGGCAAATGGTACTTTCCCTCATTTGCCTTGCCGGAGGGGACTGATGCTCCCACTCAGCTTCGAAAGCAGGTTTACGATCAGATAGGTCAGCGTTATGCGAAGATCGATGATGATCTCAAAAAACGGGTGGAATTTGAATTGGAGGTAATTATTACCAAAGGTTATGCTCCGTATTTCCTGATTCTTGCGGACATGGTCAATTTCTGTACCGATGCCGGAATAATTACCAACACCAGGGGTTCTGCGGCTGGATCAGTCGTCTCATACATCATGGGAATCACTACTGTAGATCCTATCCGCTATCTTTTGCCGTTTGAGCGGTTTCTCAATCCTTTCCGTCCCAGTCCTCCGGATATCGATCTGGACATCGCCGACGACAGACGTGAAGAGCTTATTACATTTGTGACGGACAAATACGGCCACGACAAAGTCGCCCAGATTTGTACCTTTGGAAGAATGTTGGCCCGAGCAGCTATTCGGGATATCTGCCGTGTTCTTGGTCATCCTTACGCATTTGGAGATCGCATAGCCAAAATTACCCCCATGGGATCACAAGGTTTTCCCATGACCATCTCCCGTGCACTGGAGGAATCTTCCGAGATGAAAAGCCTCTATGACACCGATCCTCAGGTCAAACAGGCGATAGATTTGGCTAAGGAAATCGAAGGTAACGCCAGACACGCCTCTGTTCATGCTGCTGGCACCGTAGTTTCACCGTCTCCCATGACCGACTTCACCCCTCTCCAGCTCGAACCAAAAGGGACAAAAGTCATCACTCAGTACGAAATGCACGCTGCCGAAGACGTGGGTTTGGTCAAGTTTGATATCTTGGGTATCCGCAATCTATCCATTCTGGGAGCTGCTCGCGACATTGTCGAAAAAGAGCGCGGTGTGCGTGTGGATCTTAGAAAACTTCCCTTGGATGATAAAAAAACTTTTTCCATGTTGGCCCGTGGTGAAACGATGGGTGTATTTCAGTTGGGAGGGTCAGGCATGACCAAATGGCTCAAAGAGCTCAAACCAAACCGCATCGAAGACATCATGGTTATGATTGCCCTGTTCCGTCCTGGTCCAATGGCCAACATCCCTGAGTATATTGCCCGCAAAAACGGCACATCACAGGTCCACTATATGCACCCAAAGATGAGTAAGTACCTGGACAAGTCATTCGGGATTCTTGTCTATCAGGACGATCTGCTTTTTACGGCGCTCGAACTTGCGGGTTACAACTGGGAATCAGTGGATAAGTTCCGCAAAGCTGTCGGTAAAAAAATTCCCGAAGAAATGGCCAAACAGCATGAAATATTTGTCAAAGGCTGCGTAGAGCACTCCGGAACTACAGTTGATGAAGCCGAAAAAATCTGGGATTTGTTTGTACCATTTCAGGGTTACGGATTCAACAAGGCGCACGCAGCTTCATATGGGATGGTTTCTTACCAGACCGGCTATATGAAAGCCCATTACCCGGTCGAGTACATGACAGCTCTGCTTACCGCCGAATCGGGCAACACCGACAAGATAGTAGACGCCGTAGAAGAATGTAAACGAATGAAAATAATCGTCCTGCCTCCCGATATCAACTTTTCGGATACAAAATTTACGATTGAACAAAATTCGTCCTCACTTGATGGTCGCGCCATTCGTTTCGGATTTTCCGCTATCAAAAATGTTGGCGAGGCTGCCATTGTTTCAATACTGGCCGCTCGTGAGAACGGACCGTTTGCCACATTCACAGACTTTTGTTTTAGAGTTGACGGTCAGAAAGTAAATCGAAAAGTACTGGAAAGTCTTATCAAAGCCGGAGCCTTGGATCGTTTCGGCAAAAGAGCGTCCATGTTGGCGGCTCTCGACAAAATTCGTGAAATGGGCACGAGTATTAATCGTCTGAAAAGCTTGGGGCAGGAAAGTTTGTTTGGACAAATTGAGCCTGCTGACATGTCAGATCATCTTCCGGATATCGACGAATTTGAAAAAGCCCAAAAACTGGAGATGGAAAAGGAGCTTTTGGGTTTTTACCTCACCGATCATCCCCATGCTGAAAAACTGGCCCTGATTGGAGATAGCGTCACCCATCGTATCAGCGAACTATATACAGAGGACTGCGGCGGTCAGGTCGTAACAGTGGGCGGTATTATCGAATCAGTTCGGGTAGTCACTACAAAAACCACAAATCAGCAGATGTGTTTTGTGAAATTAGCCGATTCCGGAAAATCTATTGAAATAGTAGTTTTCCCTCGCGTATATGCTGCTACCTCCTCAGTTTGGCGGCAGGATCATGTAGTTCTGGTTCAGGGCAAAGTTGAGGTTACCCAGTCTCAGGACGAAGAATCAGAAGAAAACTTTTCCTCCGATGTGAGTATGATTGCCAACACGGCAGCAGCCTTTATTGGCAAAGATACTATTCTCCCCGAAGTAATGCCACAAAATGGAAATGGCCGCAAATACTCAGGCGGAGGAAACGGCAATGGTGGCAATTTCGCTCGCACTACAGACGCCCCGGCTGCCTCCAGGCCAAAAACCATATCCATATATATACCAAAGGGGACTCCCCAGGCCAAACTGATTTCATTAAACTCCCTTTTCCAATCAAAAAAAGGCCGCATCCCTGCAGAGTTAGTTTTTGCGAACAATGGCTCCACCCGTATCGTACCACTTCCTTTCAATTTGGCCTGGGACGAAGATCTGAAACAGGAAGTTGATAGGATAATTGGCATTTGACACTGGTCCCTTGCCTCGAAGGCCCAAATTAAGGTAAAATACACCCCATGGCAAATCAAACCACTGTAAAAGACGTCGTAATTTCTTCCGGAGACCTCGTTCGGGTTCACCAGCGGGTTATGGAAGGGGGCAAAGAAAGAATCCAGGTTTTTGAAGGTATGGTGATTGGAATTCGCGGCCGTCAGGAAAATCGTACCTTTACCGTCAGAAAGATCGCCTCTGCCGGGATCGGTGTCGAAAAGATCTTCCCCGTCATGTCACCATGGATTGCCAAGATCGAAGTGAAAAAAACCGGTTCAGTTCGTCGAGCCAAGCTTGGCTACGTCCGTGAAAAGTCCGTACGTCAGGTCGCCCAAATCACCCAGGGACAATAATCTTGTGAAGTACTTCATACTCATCCTGCTCGCCTCTGTCTTCTTTCGTGTTTTACAAGTAAACGCACTCCCCTCGGGACTTTATTGGGATGAGCTGGATACCGGATATCAGGCATATTCGCTGCTAAAGACAGGTGCAGACTATTTTGGAAATCTCTTTCCAGCTCACCTGCAGGCATTTGCCGACTATCGCTCCGGTCTATACATGTATCTCTCTGTGCCGTTTGTAAAAGTCTTTGGACTAAATGTCTTCTCGGTGCGCATAACCGCGATTCTGTGTTCACTCCTAACCCTCCCGGTCGTTTATTATCTCTCCCGTCGGGTGTTCCGGCTTTCACCGTTGGTCAGTAGTTTTACTGTTGCCGTGTTTGCTTTTGCCCCTTGGTTGATGGTTCAGGGTGGAATAGCCGCCGAATCCAGTCTGGTTCCGCTTTTCCTGCTCGTGGGTCTATCTGGGTTCTATAAATTCCTGCACCACAAATCTCATCTTTGGATGACCTCTGTCTTTTGGGCGCTACTGTTGTGGGTCTATGGCACCGTCAAGCTGTTTTTACCGCTATTTATTTTAGGAATAGCTGTTATCTACTGGAATGATCTGAAGAAAAGTCTGAACCGCAAGTACTTTCTGCTCCCCATCTTGTTGTTTACCTTGATCTCCACACCTGTCATTTCCGAAATCTTTACCAAAAAAGTCAGTATGCGTTTTCAGGAGCTATCGGTGTTTACAGACCCCACCACTTCTACTCAGGTTGATTATCTCAGGCTTGAATCAGCCCTCAGTCAAGGGAGAAGCCGGGAAGTCGGCATGCAGCCGTCGCTTTTAGACAAAATTATCTACAATAAATACACTTATTGGGGACAGCATTTACTGCACAACTATTTTCAATCACTCTCCACAGAATTTCTTTTCAGCGTCGGAGATCCTCAGCTTCGACATCACATAAATGCTCCAAACATTGGCCAGTTTTACCCGCCTGAGATTGTCGCATTTGTTTTTGGTATTGCCATGCTGCTTCTTGGCATAAAGCGTCCGCACTATCGCCTGCTGGCTTTTTGGCTTTTGGCCGCCCCCATCCCGGCAATTATTACTCGCGATGGTGGCAATCATGCTCCTCGGCTCATCTTTCTTTTCCCTGCCCTGGTCTTTGTTATCGCCCTTGGCTTAAAGCACATACTCACACACCGGGTCTTAAGAGCTGTCTATTTATGCACATATTCTCTGGCACTTGGATTCTCCATGTTTTATTTTTTTACTACTTACAGGACTGCCTCAGCCGTCAGTTTCAATGCCGGATTTATCGAAAGTTTATCTTACGTCAAAGATCAGCAGGCCTATTATGATCGAATCATTCTTGATGGTTACAATGAATCTTTTCTCATGGCCTACCTCTTTGTCTTTCAGCCTGATCCTTCCCGCTTCCAGAAATCTTTCCCGCTTCCCTCAGAAACCATAGCCCAGGGAGTTGAGGGGTACAAGTTTGGCAATATTCACATTCTTTATCCCGGCACCCGCGACTGGTCAAAGATACCCTTGTCTGGTAAAAATCTCATCGTGACCACCGCAAGTCAGATCAATGCTGAAAACCAAAACCCGGAGTATCGCCTCAACCGTCCGGATGGTAATCCGCTCATCTTCATCTTTCCCCGCTATTGACACCAGTCCTTTGTAGGATGTACGCTATTTGTGATGACAAAAAAGCGCCCAGTCAAAAAGCACGCCCCCGCAAAAGTTTTTTCCAAAGCCAATGCCCCGCTCTCTCAGCGCCCATACGTCACTATTGCACTTCTCTGTATCTTGGTCTGTGCTCTGGCTCTGGCTATCGAATTGATTCAATAGTACTATCCGGTGAGTAGATTTCGCACATATTCCACCGCTTGTAGTTGTTCTTCCAACGTATTCTCAAGTTCCAGGGCCACAATTGGAGCCAGGTGCTGTTTGAAATTTACAATGTAATCAAATCTGCTTAGTTGGTCAAAATGATGCACGTCGTACATGAAGCGACCTTCTTCTTGATTAAACAATGGGGGTTCATAAATCGCTGATAGATGCCACGCCCCCACCGTAGATCTGGCCAAAGCTTCTTCCCAGTCATTCAGCAGGGGATCATTTCTCAAAAATGCCGAGCGCATATGGGTAACATCCAGGCAAATGCCGGCCCAATCAGCCACCACATCAGTCAGTTTGTAGCTGGTGTTCTCGACGTAGATTTTTTTCGCATGCTTACTCAGATCATCAATCATTGGGTATCTGGTATCGGCAGGTGAGTGGATATTAAATTTTGTTGTTCCAAACCGATCACTGAAATACTCTATGTCTTCAATAGTCATTCCGTCATTTTTTATGTGCACGAATGGAATTTGCACCAAACCGGTTTTTTCCAGAAGTTGACATGCCTCTTTTCGTTCATCCTTCGAGAGGCAGGTGGGGAAAAAGCCAATCCGTTTTATTCCCAGCTCGTCTATCTCGGTAATCTGATTTCGCCAATTTGGATGTGTAGTCGTTACTGAGGGTAGTACATCAAAAATCACAAAAGAGATGATACCATAAGATAATGGCCCGTCTCACTTACTCTCAACTTATCGATCGGCATTTGGAAATTCTTAAATCACTCCAGTACCAGAGCGGGCTTTTTGCCGCATCATCAAAGGTCTCAGACACCGGATACAACAAGTCCTGGCTCAGGGACAACTTTTACGAGACGCTGGCATTTGAAGTCTTGGGTGATTGGCCGACTGTAGAAAAGACCTATCGCGCTATTTTGGACATTTTTCTTCGCTACGAACAAAAAATTGATTGGGCCATCCAGCACAAACCTGAAGCCCCTTTTCAGTACATTCACGCCCGTTTTCACCCCGAAACTTTTGACGAATTCTGGGAAGAATGGGGGAATAAGCAAAACGATGCCATAGGTTGCATTCTCTTTAGAATCGGTGAGCTGGAAATCAATCAAAAGCGTTCCATAGTAAAAACCCCGGATCATGCCCGTATTATCAACAAATTGATTAGGTATCTGGGGACTATAGAATACTGGCAGGATAAAGACTCCGGTATGTGGGAGGAAGGGGAGGAGCTGCGCGCATCATCGGTGGGGGCGTGTGTTGCCGGCCTCAGGTCTATAGCCCGCGTTCCGCAGATATCAGTGCCACTGGTATTGATCAGCAAGGGATTAAAGAGCCTAAATCGTCTGCTCCCCCGCGAATCCGCATCCCGCTTTGTCGATCTGGCCCAACTTTCATTGATCTGGCCATATCAGGTGGTTTCACAGGAACACGAGGAGCAGATTCTTGAAAATGTGGAATACCACCTGCTCAAAAATCGCGGCGTTATCCGTTACAAGGGTGACCGTTATTACAACCGGAATCCGGACGGGGTGAGCGAAGAAGCCGAGTGGACATTCGGCCTGTCGTGGCTGGCAATAATTTACGAAAAGAAAAATCGTTTTGACAAAGCCGAAGAATTGTTAAAAAACTTGATAGCCGAAGACACTCCACAAGGGCTCCCCGAGCTTTATTATTCAAACTCCCCGGACTACAACTCAAATACTCCTTTGGGTTGGAGCGAATCATTGTTTATTGTCGCTCTGTACGAAATGAACGAACGTTTTTCCGTTCAGGCGACTAGTCATATATAATCCGCCAAATGACGACTCAAATCGAGGAAAGCTTTTCACAATTGCTGGCAAAACTTCAGACAGTAGACCATATTTGTCTTACCACTCACAAATCTCCCGACGAGGACGCCATTTCCAGCTTGCTAAGTCTCTATTCCGGACTAATATCGCTCTACCCGGAAAAACATGTCAGACTGCTTATTACCGGTCAGCCAGTCCCCAAATACTCTTCACTCAGGCATTTTGACATAATTGAATTTGTTGCGGATGTCGCCGACTTTATAGATCAGTTTCAGGCCATCGTCATAACGGATGCGGGAGAATATGGCCGGGTATCACAAAAGCCCGATCTTATCCGCTCATCCGCACTGGTTTCCGCTTGCATCGATCACCACCGTACTCCTCCGGACGATTTCACTGTCGCTATTCAGGACTCCGGTATCCCTGCCTGCGCCCAAATGATTTACGAGTTTCTTGCTCCAAAAATCTCAGTGGATCAGGAGCTGGGGCGGACAATTTTAGTAGGAATACTGGGAGATACGGGTGGCTTGCAATTTATCACCAGCAAACAGACTCGTACACTGGACATTGTCAAAGAATTGCTTGAAAAATTCCAATTTGACATTCAATCAATATCCGCCCCATTTGACGTCTACGATCTGCCCACTTTTGCCGCAGTATCTGAGCTCATCAAAAATACCCGCTTTGAAAAAATTCCCGGTTTTCCGGACGTTCACATTTCTCACTTGTCGCGCGAGTACGTCGGGGAACACCAGCTGAGTGCAAATCAGGTTAGCGAAGCCTCGCACCGCTACATGGATTCATTTTTGCGAAAAATTGAGGGTCATCCCTGGGGAATTGTCTTCATTCCAAAGAGTGCCGATGTTTGGGGCATTTCCCTGCGTGCCCTGCCGGATTCAGTAAATGTCCGTGACCTTGTAGAAAAACTAGGCATTGGTGGTGGTCACAATTTGGCCGCCGGTGGTGAATTCAAAATCATTGACCAGAACATAAAAATCGAGACTCTTAGTGCCGCCAGATTATTTACGGATTTCAATTCCTGTTGCAGTCTGGTCTAGTTGGTGGTTTCGAGAAGTTTTATCTCCTGCAGTTCTCTTCCGGTCACCGCTTGCAGTTCTCCGTATACTCCATGGGTGTTGTCAATAATCTTGCGTAGTTCCTTTTCCTGTCTGGCCCACTTCAAGCCAAACCAGCGTTTTTCCTTTTCCAGATCTTCCTGCATGTTATTAAACGCCTCCACAATCGCTTCAATGCGATGCGAAAATTCCACACTCCTCAGGTACTGATACAGGACTTCCATTTTTTCGTTTTTTCCCGTCGAAGCAACCCGTTCATGGTAGACGTGAATTAGGTCGAATCGCAAAGCTAGTGCCAGCCCCAAAGCTGCAGCCGGGGTAGTCACCCATACCCCATCTCTATAAGCAAATGTGTTTATGTCTTCCGGTACATGTTTAGACACTAGTACACACAGCTGTGCATGTGCGTTCCGTTGGTCTTCTTTCAATTTCTTCACCCAGGCCTCGCTCCACTGGGCATTCTTAGTCTCCCACAATATCACTCCGCAGTCGCGTCCCAGTTTATCGACTACTATCTCATTTATATCCGCGCCCCTTTCGCCCTTTTTCACTTCAGATATCCGGTCTTCCGGAAACTCCCGTCTCAACAGCGATTCCAGTTCCAGTTCCAGGACTTCCCCTTGCGTCTGTTGCGACCCCTGCTCCAGTTTCTGCCGCAGCTCCTCATTTACCCGCAATGCCTCCTGCAGTTTTTTGTCTTTTTCTGCATCTTTCAGGCGGTGTTCATCTTCTGTCTTTTTCCTTGATTCAGTGCGGATTCTGTCCTCCTCTGCCAATAGTTTTTTTTCCATTTCCAATTTCGCTTCATCTTTTTCCTGTTTAGCAGTTCTCAGGGCTTTTGTCAGGTCGGTCAGCTCATCCATTAATTTCCTGTTTCTCTCCTTTGCTTCATCGGCAGCGTCCTGGAGCGATTTCATCTGCACTTCTATCTCGCTTTTTGCTTTCATCAGTGCCGTTTCCTGCGCAGATCTTTTTACCTCTTCCACTTCTTTTGCGTGTTTTTCTCTTTCTACTGCCAGCGTTTGTTCGCTGATCTGATGCTCCAACGCCTCCGTTATTTCCAGCTCTTTGCCGCAGTATTTACACTTAATACCTATCATGTAAAGCGATTATACCTTAGGGGCATCTTTCTGATTTTCTGTACCCGGCAGCTGCAGCACCAGCCTCACTGCAAAACCATTCTTCGCCCCGCCATAGTTCCACCCTTACCGAGTTGTATTGAGCGCAATTCTTCATGTGATACACTTTCTCTCCCTTTCTTTCCCATTCGCTGGAAATATTTCCTTTGATCGTACACTTTGGGTCTTTATCATTCTCATACTGGCTGCACTTATCTGAATAAATTCCTTTTTTCATCCTCTCATTCTCGCGGTCAATTTCCTGCAGGACATGTTTTTTATCCAGAGAGCTTGAACTAAATGCCACCCATCCTGTTCGTAGCATGGTTTCATCTATCCACTCATTGCCCGACCAGACGGAAGCCACTTGTCTTCCATTGCTATCCCGGGCAGCCGTGTCCAGTCGGACTGTTTTTCCTGTCAGGATTTTTTGAAGCGCTTCTTTGGCCTCAATTCCTCCGCAATTTTTCAGTTCCGGGGCGTCAAAAGTATCAAAGCGGATAGTCAGCATCTCCATTGTTCTGAAAGTGTCGCCATCTACAATCTTTTCGACTTTATAACGGTTCCCGTATCCAGTCTGACTCATCAAAAATAGTAAGGCTGGTATCAACACGGCAGCGCCTTTTAGCCACTTTTTCTGCTTCCCCCGCACCATTAATTCAATAATATCACCACATCAATTACTCTATAGAATCCTGAATTCATTCGAAATTTTTTCAAAAACACTTTCATACTTTTCGACAGTCGTTGGATCAGCGGTAAATAGTAGGTGATAAAAGTTACCGTCTTTTACAAAAATGGTCTGACTTATAGCCACATTTCCGCCTTCACCCGATAGGACTATATACGAAAACTTTCTTGCTGGCTGTCCGTCGATCTGAGTATCTTTTACGCTGGCATTTTCCGGCACGATTTTTGTCAGAGCTGAGTCACAAGCTTCCAGGGTTTTACACGAAAACTCTTTTCCCCTGAATTTAAATACATTTTTCATAAAAGTTACCTGTGCTCCAGGATCATCCTTCCCAAAGTTAATTCCAAATACCGTCGTTGTATTTACCGATTGTGGTTGAGTTATGTCTTCAGCCCAATTCATAGGCAAAGACACTCTGAAAAATGCATCCGGTTTAAAAAACTCCCTCCACTCCATCTCTTTGACAATGGGTTGCTTCTGTTCATCTGCACTGACTGGTACTCGCGCAGACATTTTGTTTTTCGCATACAACACAATCCCAACTGCCAAGCCACAAATCACTATTATCCAAATCGCCAGTTTAATTATTCGTACATTTCTGTTCTTCTGCATCGCCTACCATCATAACTACCGCTATTTTATGAATCAAGTTCAGGAGTACAAGACTTCTCTCGGCAATTCCAACATAAGCCCTGAGCTTGTCGAAGGAGCTTGCCCTGAGCTTGTCGAAGG
>CAZCXU010000015.1:0-27639 GCA_964502885.1 uncultured Gammaproteobacteria bacterium | reverse complement strand
ACATCCTCACCGCTTCCGCTGCCGGAGTCACCCGCCTGACTTTGAATAATGCCGGAAACCTGCTACTTTCGGCAAACACCGGAGTTGACACATTAACGGCAGGACAACTCAATCTGGGAGCAACAAATGCAAATGCCATAAGTATTGGCACCGCATCAAATACCACCACCATAAACGGAAATCTGACTATAGCTGCAGCTAAAACCCTTACCTTCAACTCAGAAGCTTTCACAGACCTCACCGGTCAAGGTCTGACACTCTCATCTTCTGCCCTGACAGTTGATGCCACCACCACCAGCACGACGGCCACCACTTCCAGCAATTCCGGTCTGGAAGTCACCGCCGACGGAGTCCGCCTGATTGGAGGTTGTACTGCAGGCAGCGCAGATATCCTCAAATGGAACGGTTCCGTCTGGGCCTGTTCCGCCGACACTGGAGGTACCAACCTCTGGCAGGAAAACTCGGAGGTAATTGCCCCCCATAATCTCACCCTCGATCTGGCCATAGGTGGGAGCGCCACATCCTCAGCCAAATTCCTGGTTGAAGGACTTACTGGCAACGCCACCATGTCCGGACGCCTCACCATTGGCACGGTTATTCGTCCCGACACCGGACCTCTCACCTTTGAATACAAGAGCGGTCCCGATACCTGGACAACCGGCCTAACTATGTCCGAAGTGGGAAACATAACTCTTGCAGGAGACCTGGCAGTAAATGGTGACGACATTACCTCTGACTCCAACCTGACCATCAACTCCGGCGGTAATTTGATATTGGCTGATACCACAATCCAACTTTCCGGAACCAATCCCACCATTGGTGCCAGCGCAACCGATTCGACACTTTCAGTCAACGCTAATGGCACAGGGACACTTACATTAAACTCGGGTGCCACCGGAAATATCCAATTCTTCAGCTCATCCAATACTCTCTCCAACACTGGCTCATTGACGTTGGATGGTGATATTACCCTCACTTCTGGAGGTACGCTTAGTACTTCTGGCAACGGCAATCTGACTATCAGCACCAACGGTACAGGCACAATCTCTATTGACAACGGAGGAGCAGCCGCAATCTCCCTGGGTACCACCAACAGCAATGCCATCACAATAGGAAGAACCGGTACAAACAGTGCTACCGGCAGTATTCTCAATCTCCCCGGAGGATTTATTAGCAGCGGTGCTGTGGTTGGTAAAGCGCTTGCCATCTTCAACGAAACCGGAGATCAAAACATTATTTCCGCATCGGCCGGAGGCACCCTTATGTTCAGCGTCGGTCGCACCGGTAACTTAACTACAACCGGAAATATTACCGCTCAGGGTACATCGGGCATAACTTTGTCTGGAGCCGGATCAGGAATTACCTTCACACACGATAGCAACCACAGCATTAGCGCTTCAACCGGAACCCTGACATTGGGAGCTTTCACTGCAACAGGGAACATTACAGGTTCATCTGCGTTAATATCCGGATTCTCAACCATCAATGGTGCCACCATCACCGGAGGCACAATGAGTGCCGGATCATTGGCGGGAGGATACGTTGGTGGGGGCACCCTCTCCGGAGGAACCTATTCCGATTCCGGAGCAATAGTTTCGGGAGCATTCTCTTTGCAGATTGGCAACGGAAATAATTTTGGCATAACCGACGGATCGAACAATCTCCTTAGTGTTGTCGATGCCGGATCTTACGGTCAGGTTGGAATTGGCACAAACGGGCCCTCCACACTTCTCCATGTCACTGGCTCTCAGGTGGGTAAGGCCCTGGCCATCTTGAATGACACCGACTCTGACCAAAATCTCTTAGTTGCCTCCTCAGCCGGCGTGACGAAATTCATCGTCCAAAACGACGGTGACATCGAAACCTACGGCACAGCCATTGGCATCAACACTGATGCCAATCTCTATAATCTTCTGACCATAGCCGCCGCAGGTGGAACAGCTGGCGAAGATTTGTACTGGGGCAACTCAAAACTATGTGAGTCCTCAGACACTAACTGTGGTTGGATATCCGCAGCTTCAATCCCGGACTATTTCCAGCTTAATAACCAGCAAATCTCTCCCAAAAATATCACTTATGATCTGATGATTGGCGGCACAGCCACATCCTCTGCGAAATTCCAGGCCTTCGGAGTCGAAACGGCCACCAATGGAGTCGCCAACATCGCTTCTACTGTAACCACCAGTGGTAATGTCTTGGGCATAAGTGGCAGTGCCATCACCTCAGGATCACTCTTAAGTCTGACCACTTCAGGCAACACCTGGACCACTGGAAATCTCTTTAATCTCTCCTCCACAGCCACCAGCCTCACCTCCGGCCGCCTCGCTTCCCTTGATTGGTCACCCGATTCTCCGGCAACAGCTTCTGGCGATCTCTTCCGCATAAATATTGGGGCCACCGGCGACACTACCGGCAACCTTCTCAATATTACCTCGGGAGGGTCCAGTCTCTTTTCCGTATCGGAAAACGTGTTCACCACCTCACTTCCGGCCAACTTCACCGCAGCCGGAGACATTAGTGCAGCGTACGACCTTATCTTTACCAACCAAACTTCCGCAGGCATCAAATCATACGGCCCCCTCACCATAGAATCCGGCGAAGCTTTTGAATCCAATAATCTGACCCTCAAAACTTATGGATCAGGTAGTATCATCCTTGATGTCGTCACTGGTGGAGTCGGGGTCGGCACTTCAGTCACACCCACCGGATTGTTCCATATCAGCGGAGCAAAAGTCGGTAAATCCCTGGTAATTCTCAATGAAACCGGTGACCAGAATTTAATCACCGCTTCCGCGGCCGGAGTTATGAAATTCCAGGTGGCCAACAATGGAGAAGTGACCTTAACTCTTGACGGAACTGCTTCCACCAGCGCCGTCTGTAGCTCTCTCGCCGGAGGCACATCCGGCGATCAAACAGGGGCCCTTCTTCGCGATTGTTCGGGAACTCCCGCGGCTGACTACATGGAAATGTATCCAGTGGGTGCATCTGCCCAAATGGGAGCAATAGTAGTCCCGGGACCAAACTTTACCACCACTCTGGATGGAGAAAAGATTTCTATTTTGGTTCCCTCAGAGACTGAGTATCAGTCAAATATTATCGGAGTTGTTTCTGACTCTTCCAAGGCCGGCGACTTCAATAGTATTGGTTACAATATCGCCGCCTCAGACAACCCCCGTCCCATCGCACTGTCTGGCCGTGTACAGGTTCAGATATCCGCCGGCTCCGCCGCCATCAATCCAGGAGACTTCTTGACCACTTCAACAGAATCCGGAAAGGCTCAAAAAGCTCAACATGCCGGATTTGTCATCGCCAAAGCTCTCGAAGATTGGAACCCGCAAAACCCCAAATCCACCATTCTTGCCTACATCACCAATATCTGGGCCGATCCCAATCGTACTCTAGCCTTTGACAACTCCGGTAATCTCAGTGTTTCCGGAAACATAGTCGCTGCCGAAATTTCCGCCGCCGCCCAAAATACTCCGGAAATCAAACTTTCCGATCTCAAACAATCGCTCTCCGAAATGGATACTCGCATCGCTTCCATCTCTGCCCAAATTGCCGGTCTGGAGATAAATGCCTCCGCCTCAGCAAGTCTGTCTGAAATATCCGTATCTCAACTCGACGTTTTAGGTAACGCCAGCATTTCTGGACAACTCTCTGTTTCCGGCCAGACACTGCTTGCCGACACCACCGTAGCCGGAAAACTTTTTGTCGGATTGCTTAAATTTGATGACATGGATGCTTCAATAGAATCACTTACAGGCACCATTACTGCCAAAGGCGACGTGGCTGTTACCGGCCGCCTCACCGCCCAGACAGTCGAAGCCGCACAATTCAAAGTTTTGGGCGCCCAATCACCTTCTATTGGCAAAACCACAATCCCGGCAGGCCAGACCAATTTCGAAATATTTACCGACTCTGCAGCCACAACTTCTGCTTTCTTTGTCACACCAGAAAAGCCTATCTCAGTCTCCGCCTCCGCCACTGAGTCCGGTCACTTTACTATTGAAATCCCGCAAGCTTTGCCTCAGGACTTAAAAGTTAACTGGTGGATTATAAACTAACCATATGTCTGCATCGCAAAGAAAAATCAGTCATATCAAAACAACCACTTTCATAACAATTCTTTCAGTTGTCTCTGTTTCAATGCTGCTCGCCGGCATGTTCACAAAATCCTCAGATAATCGCCCGTCCAATCCCTCCGCTTCCCAAATTACTTTTGACGAAGGATCGGGTTCCACAACTTCCGACAGTCTCTCCACCAGTAATGTGGGAACCATCACTAATGCCTCATGGAAACCACAGGAAGAATGTCTGT
The DNA here is from genome assembly GCA_964502885.1 of uncultured Gammaproteobacteria bacterium. Classification (GTDB taxonomy): domain Bacteria; phylum Patescibacteriota; class Microgenomatia; order CAZETR01; family Amesbacteraceae; genus XYB1-FULL-44-23. The sequence goes on along the minus strand of CAZCXU010000015.1, from coordinate 23,321 downwards.
TGGGAACTTGTATTTACTTTGATGGAAACGGTGATTTCATTTCCTTTGGAGATAACGCATTTTACGATATAACCACAGGGAGCTACACAATCGGACTCTGGTTCAAAACTCCGGACATCACGTCCGGAACTCGTGTTTTAGTGAGTAAATATCGAGGCGATGATGTCGAAGGCGGTTACAAGATCTACATGACCAGCGACGGTAAAGTCCATTTCGGAATCGACGACGACAATTCCTGGGGACCGGATGACGTGGTCAGTTCCGCTTCCTCATACGACGACTCCACATGGCACCATCTCTCAGCAGTAAAAAATGGCACTACCAGCATTTCTCTATACATCGATGCCTTATTAGTTGGCACCGACACCTCGATTTCAGCTACAGGCACCCTGGTCAACGATGACAATTTTACATTGGGTATGGATAGCGACGGATCAAGTAACCCCTATACCGGATACATCGACTCAATCGTCATCTATTCCGGTGAGGCTCGTACGGCATCACAAGTTAAAACGGATGCCGTAGCTGGTGCTTCCGAAGGTGGTGCGGCTCTCAGTGTCGGCAACATGAATCCCATACTATCGAATATCGACCCCATCGGCCGCTGGAAATTCGACGAAGGCGATGACACCACAGCTGAAGATACAAGTGGCAACTCGAACTCTCTTACCTTGTCAGCCGATTCCTGGACCACCTCCGGAAAGTTTTACCGCAGCTTTTTGGGAGCCTCAAACACCCGCCTCACCCGTGACGATGATTCTGATTTTGATTTTGCCGCCGCAGATGATTTTACTCTCTCTGTGTGGTTTAAACGTGATGCGGTTTCAGCTACCGAGTATCTCATTCACAAACAGACATCCGACACCGGCTACGCTTTATATATGGACTCCGACGGAGACTTGGTATTTGGAATAGGAGACGGAGCCACCGCTTTTCCGGAAGAAACCATCGGCGGTTCGCTTTCCAAAAACTATGATGATAATTCCTGGCATCATGCGGTGGCCGTCAAAACCGGAACCGCATCGATAAAACTCTACGTCGATGGGCAGGAAATCGCCAGCGACACCTCCCTCTCAGTCACCGGAACACTTGCCAACTCCGCAAAACTGATAATTGCCGACGCCAACGAAACCGACGGCACTGACGAATTCTTGGGCAGCATTGATGAGCTGGAAATTTATCGCTCGGCGCTTACCGCAGACCAGATTGCAATTTTATACAATCAGGGCCAGTCTGCTGTGTTTGGCAATCTCTCCACCGCTTCCGACGGCCAGATCGGCGACAACTCAGCCGACCGCAGCTATTGTGTCCCCGGCGACACCGCCACCTGCAACCCGCCGGTTGGCGAATGGACACTCGATGAAAATACCGGCACCACCACCAAAGACCTTTCCGGAAACAATGGCACAGGAACCCTTACCAATGATCCCACCTGGACAAACGGTTACAAGGGGTCAGCGGTAAACTTTGACGGCACAGATGACTACATCGCCATAAACAATACCGGCACGCTCAATCTCACCGGCAGTCAAACTATCATCGCCTGGATAAACCCCACATCGCTGTGTGTTAATGTCTCCACATCCGAATGCACCATCTTTGCCAACGGAAATGATAACCCAAATTACGATGGGATAGCCCTGGTTCAGGGAGGAGGAGGAAACTTAGCAGGCGGTATAAACTTTCACGTCCGTGGCACCACCGACGACGCACATCTTGGCGCCACAGCCGTAATCGCCAACAGCTGGCAGATGATTGCCGGAATAAAAAATAGCGCAGCCGGCAACGGCACAGTGTATTTTAATCAGATGAAAGATACCACCACTTCAGGCACCGCCACTCCAACATTTTCATCCGCAAATGTCAGTATCGGCCGGCGCCACATGTATTCGGGTTCTACAAATCCCTATGGAGATTTTTCGGGAAAAATTGACACTGTCCGCGTCTACGACTATGCTCGCACTCCGGCCCAGCTTGCCTGGGACTACAATCGCGGCGCTCCGGTATCCTGGTACAAATTTGACGAATGTACCGGCACCACCGCCTACAACTCGGCTGTAAATCCCGCCGGCGCCATGGGCAACAATGGCACTATCGCCATCCCAGGGGGAGGCACTTACACTTCAGCCGGCACTTGTTCCTCGGGCACTTCCACCCACGCCTGGAACGCCGGAACCACAGGGAAAAAAAATAGCAGTATCGCTCTTGACGGTACTAATGATTACATCTCCACATCCGCCCATGCCCTGATAACTAGAAATCTCGCCACTTACACCAATGTGTCATTTGGCGGCTGGTTTAAAGCTTCAGGCAGCCAAACCTCAAAAACCCTCATCTATCGGGGCAACACCATAAATGACGAGTTCCGTCTTACCACCGATTCCAATGGATACCCCCAATGCGAAACAACTACAGGCAGCACCACCTGGCAAACTGCGGCCGTCGCAGCTTCCGCGCTACCCGATTCCAGTTGGACTCACCTTCTCTGTGTCTACAATGGCTCCCGTCTGATAATCTACGTCAACGGCAAGGAATCCGGCTCATCCGCCGTAACCGCCGCCATCACAGGTAGATCATCCGGAGGAATGATCAATATCGGCCGATCCCCGGCAGGAAGCGGATATTTTGGTGGCCTGGTGGATGAAATCAAAATCTGGAATTACGATCTCAATCCCACTCTAATCAATTACGAGTATCAAAACGGCGCTGTTTACTTCTCCAATTGATTGACAACCCCATCTCAAAGTAGTAATTTGTATATCAGAAACATACCCATGGCATCATTAAACTTGGCAGAACTCCCCGATCTTCTCACTGTACGCGAAGTAGCGGATGTTTTGCGGGTGTCTATTCTTACTATCAAACGCTGGGGCAAGCGTGGCAAACTGGTTCCCATTCGCATCAACTCCCGCGGTGATCGCCGCTACAAAAAGGAGGCCGTCCTTTGGCTTCTTGGAATGACTCCCAAAACCATCTGACCTGCTACCTGACTCCGGAATACAACACATACTCCCTACCCGCAATTTTTATCGAATAATCACTTCTCTCATCCAGAGCCTCCAATCTCACTACCGACAAATCTCCCTCTTTTTCCAAAAGCACCTCCCGCCAATCTTCCATGCTATCGGTCAATCTATACTCAATAGTTCGAATATCGGGATTATCGGTTTTGAAAACCACCAGAGCTCGGCCTCCGCCCAAATACGACATTACCAATTGCGATATTTCTGACTGCGCCTGAATCAAAACCCCTTGCCGTCGTTCTACCATCTGTATGCCTACCGCTGCCCCTGTCAGAAGTAGCACCAAAGACAATACCGGCAGCATCATTGCTTTGAAATCCACCGCCATCCCCCACAACCGAAAATAGTTTGTCTTTGCTTCGATCGCCGGCTTGTAATCAAAAAAACTGTCACCCGGAAACCACCATCTGCCGCACCGAAGACACCGAGACACATTCAATTGCGCTGGCATATTTTCCCCCTGATACCTGACCAACTGCGTTCTATCCACCGGACAAACCCCACCTCCCCCTGACGACCACCCCGCAGGTATCGTAATTCTTCTCCAGACGGACAATTCAACAGCCTTGATCCTGTTTGCAACAAAACTGTCCACCCAAACTCCGCCGCATCTAAAACACCGCATCACCAGACCGCTCTCTACCGCCACTTCCGTCAATCTTCCCCCACAATCAGGACATTTCATAGCGAATGCAGCCTAACACTGTGGAACAAAAGTCCACAGTGAACGGCCAAAATGTGAATAATAATGAACATTTTGATGAGATATATACTTTTTCGCCTACAGGCGAACTACGAGGGCCCTTAGCCCTCGAAAGTTTATAACATTCATTCAGCCACAAAATAAAACCTTTGTCCATCAACTTGCATCTGATACACTTTATCCTCGATCAACCCCTGTAAACTTATTAGATATTTACCCTCCCCTTCAATTTTCACTTCCACAGGACCCCATACCTCATCCTCAATCTGTTTGAACATGACATACTGCAACACTTTATCCGATAAAAATCGCACCTCTGCTCTGCCACCACCCTGATATGTGGCCACAAATCCATGCGTTTGTGTCCCTGCCGACACTCGTGCGTTTTGTTGTTTTGCAATATTGGACACTCCAATTCCCAGTCCCACCATCAAGACCAATGTCATCAAAACCGGCAATGCCACCAGCATCTCCTGCCCTTTCTTCTTCCAAAAACTCAAATAATTCTTCTTCGCATCGTATGCTTTTTTAAACTGCACTAGATTTCCACCAGGGAACCACCACCAGCCACAATGAGTGCACTTGAAAGCAGCTACATTTTCAGGCATGCCATCACCAGACTGAGCGATAAGCGGCGCCCCGTCCATCGGGCATTTGTTAGTTTTCTGGATATACTTCTCCACATCCGCCTTAACTTCAACAAAATCGTTCATTTGCCCTTCTGCCACCCGATTAGCCACCCACCCCTCCATCCAGAAACCACCACAATTACCACACCGGTAAGACTTATCAAATCCGGACACCGCCGCCTCATCCAGCACTTGTCCACAATCTGGACACCTCATACTCCACTTAGTATATACCAAAACCTATTTATGCAATTACTGATTTTTCCCTACAGTAATCTGTCTGACTTCACCGCCCAAAGACAACCAGATCTTATCTCCTCCTGATACTCCGTCTATTACCAAAACCTGCCACTCCCCCTTCTTTACCACCACTGCGGCCTGCCACTCCGTATCGCCATCCCGCTTAAAGCTTACTCCCTGCAAATTCTCCCCCGACCGAAAATGAATTTCAGCTCGACCATCGACATAGTATACAAAAAGCTTTCCCGTCAATGCCGCAGCGCGGCTCATCGTTGAATCGGTTTTGAGTCTGACAGCATACATCCCCAAACCCAAAATCAGTATGCCAACCACCGAAAAGATGACCGGCAAAACCAGACTTCCCACCATCTCCCGCCGGTGCCACTTTTTCATATACTCCCTCTTAATCCCAAATGCATCCGCCAACTCAAACAAATTGTTACCAGGCAGCCACCACCAATTACACTTTTCGCATCGCCAAGCACCTAGTCCCTCCGGCATATCCGCATCCTTAGAAGTAGACAACCAACTTCCGTCTTCTGGACACCTAAGACTCCCACCTGACGCCGTCATCACTCCTTCGGAAGAAATTCTCGGAATTTTGATTTCATTTCCCTCAGCCACCTGATTAATTACCCAACCCTGAAGTCGCACTCCACCACAATTAACGCACCTGTATGAATCATCCAAACCCACCACTACCGTTTTTTCCAGTTCATGGCCACAATCAGGGCATTTCATAATTTTTCCTATCAGGGTAGTTTAAGCCACTCGCTCTTTCAAAGCTTTATAAAACTTCTCAAGATAAGTTGCCGCCTTTTTGAAATCGCTCTTTTCAATCTCTGCGTTCGCCATATACGCCAGGTGTGCCGACTTTGAAGCCTGGAAATCTGACACCCGATATGTCTCTGCGTACATTTGTTTCAACTCCTGCTCATTGTTTCCTTTTTGCCACAAACCAATCTGCAGATTCGCTACTATTCCCGGATCCAGTGCCAACCCCAAATTTCTTCTCACTATTTCATACAAACTTTGTAAGGCTGTTTTTGCTGCTACAAAATCACCCTGCTTACGACTTATTAATGCCTTCCACATAAACAATCCGGCCTCCTTGGCAAGTTCTTTCGACAGTCCATACTGCTGACGCACATACTCCATTACCAAATCCCTCAGCCGCTCATTTTCCCCCAAGTGCAGTGCCCGATGAAACTGCACTTCCAATCTCGCTGATACCTTTGGATCAAACTTCAAGTGTTCCTCTTTGTCATTCCCCCCAAAACGCCTCCTTCTGCGTGAATAGTCCACGATTATATCCCGCAACTTCTCTCCGGTCATATCAGGCAGGTGATCAATTTCCCAAAAATATTCTGCATAGTGCATCTGCCAGGGCAACAACCCAGAAGTTCGTTGCTCACCGCTGGTGCGAATAAACAGATCTACATTTGGATACGGTTGATCCCCGGTATCCAAAAACTTTTCCAAAGTTTTCTCATCGACATTCTCAACCGCTACACCGGATTGCATCATTTTTCTCACCGCCCTGACAATCTCATCATGCCCCCCATAATCAAGCGCCGCATTAAATATGTACTTATCGTTCCACCTGGTTTCCTCTTCCACTTGGCGGATATATTTCACCAACTCAGCAGGTAATCTGTCTTTTCTTCCTAAATGCACAAATCTGATCCCCTCCTTATCTGCCCGCTTTTTCACTTCATCAAGCATTTTTCCAAACAAAAAAGTTAGGTAATTAATTTCATCTTCTGACCTGTCCCAATTTTCTGTAGAAAATCCCCATACTGTAAAAGTATGTACACCAAAGTCCCTAGCTGCCTGTGCTACTTTCATTCCAGCTTCAAAACCTGATCTATGCCCCTCAAAAGTCGGCAGGCCCCGTGCTCGCGCCCATCGCCTGTTTCCATCCAAAACCAAAGCAATATGATTTGGTACCTTTGTTCCCTCCGGCAACACCAACCTAGCTTCTGCCATATCCTAAATATTATACCAGCGTTCCCCCAAACATTACCGCAACTCTTCCATTACTTCTTCCCAGCTCAACAGTTTTGTTTCCGTCTCATTGCGTCTTTTAAACTCAACTCTGTCACCGGTTTTCTCTGAAACCACCAATCTAATCGGCATACCCAGTAGATCTGCATCTCCCAGTTTTTCCCCCACACTTCGATCTGTTTCGTCCCAAAGTACCTCAACACCGGCATCAGACAGTTTGCGATATTCCTGCTCCGCGCTCCTTTTGATTTCTACCAAATGCACTTTATATGGCGCAGCCGCTTCGGGCCACACTATCCCCCTGTCATCATGGTGCACTTCGACAATTGTTCCAGCCAACCTTGTAATTCCTATACCATAGCTGGCAAAATGCAGCAGTTTCACCTTACCGTCACTGCCCACATACTCCCCCCGCATCATCTCCGAGTACTTGTCACTTCCAAACGGAAAAATATTCCCCACCTCTATCGATCTCTTCACTTCATAGTCAGATTCATTTCCTTCAAATACTTCTTTGTTGTAAGCTTCTCGTGTTTCCGGCTTTACATAAATGGTATCTTCCCCGGATTCTGCGATCACCTGAAACTCCCGAGTTTTTCTGGTGGTAAACACACCACCCGCAGCTTCCGTAACATATACATCCAAACCCAGCCTCTTAAAAATTCGCAAATATGCTTCGCTGACTTTCTCGTAATATTCCGTCATTTCCTGCTCTGTGGCATGAGCGCTGTACAAATCTTTCATCAGAAACTCTCTGCCCCTCAATAAACCACCCTGCGGTCTTGCCTCATTCCGAAACTTTGTGGAGAAATGGTACACGCACACCGGCAGATCCTTATATGACCTCACTAGCTTACGAAGTAAATCCATCACAATTTCTTCATGGGTAAACGACAGGGCAAAATCTTTTTTCCGACTATCTTGCAATTGATACATCACATCTCTGGCCGTTTCCCACCTACCAGTTTCGTTCCAAACATCTTTAGGATGCATCAATGGCATCAGCAACTCCTGTGCCCCTGTACTATTCATCTCTTCGCGAACAATCTGTGTAATCTTTTGCACAACCCGCCACCCTAAAGGCAAAAGCGTCCACGACCCTGTCATGAGCTGATCCACATACCCTCCCCGCACCAACAGTTTGTGGTTTATCGCCACCGCATCCTTGGGCGCTTCTCTTCTGGTTTTTGGAAACAATTGCGAATATTTCACCGCCATAATCTTAACACGTCCATTGACAGCAAGTTTGCAAATACCCTACTATGAATAATATGGAACTGCCCGGAGTTGCCGTGCCCATCCCTGGACCGGCGACTGTTGTTACTACCCCCAAAGGCCCTCCCCAGCATAAAAAACCATTTATTTTTGGTGGTGTAGCGGTCCTTGTTATCGGAATTATTGCCGCCATCTTTCTGGTACAAAACAGACAGCTCCTCCAGACTGCAGCCTGGAACTGCACTCTCTACAATTTTTCCGTCAGTTCCACTGGCACTGTAACCGCGACAAACGGCAGCCCCTCCACATCCCCTCCACAAAAAGCCTCCGTCTCTATCAATGGTTCACCTGTGGGAATTTTTGATGTTCCGCAGTTAACCGCAGGTGAAACCGCTACAATAGGTACCGTCACTGTCCCCGCTAGTGGTCAATTTTCCTGGTCGGTGAGCGGCACTATCAGCTGTACTGATTCCGGCAGTTTCACACTCCCCACTCCCACACCCACAACTCCCGTTATCCCCACCATTACCCCCAGCCCCACAATTACCATCACCCCACCGCCCGACATTACACCAACTATCACCCCATCTCCCACTCTCAGTCCCGCACCTACCGCCACACCAACCTCTCCCCCTTCTGACCCACCACCCGCACCTCCCAACCGCTGTAACGGAGAATGTACCAGTAGTGCTAATTGCGAATACGGCGAAGACGGAACCAAACTTATCTGTATTGCAAATCGCTGTCGCCACCCCTCATGCACTGATCAGGAATCCTGTCACTGTGCCCCTGACTGGCCTTCCACTCCGACCCCAACTCCCACTCAAAGGCTGCCGGAAAGCGGAGGTATTTCACCCACAATTGTCTCCGCTATCTCCGGACTACTCTTACTGGGACTGGGGTTACTGCTCGCGATATAATAAAGCACAGATGGACCAGATCACCGACCTGCTCACTCGCGGAGTAATCAATATCGTGCCTAGCAAAACCCAACTTCAGGAGGTTTTATCTTCAAATCGTAAACTTAATATTTATCTGGGTATCGACCCCACCGCTACCCGAATCCATATCGGACACGCAGTCCCCTTACGTTTACTGCAAAAGTTTGTCGAGCTGGGCCACCATGTCACATTCCTCATCGGAGATTTCACTGCCCTGATTGGCGATACTTCCGACAAAGATGGCGAACGCCCGGTGCTCACCTCAGAACAAATTGAAATCAACTTTGAAACCTACAAACGGCAGGCCTCCAAAGTTCTCGATTTTTCAAACGTCAAACTGCGCCACAACTCAGAATGGCTCGGTAAATTAAGCTTCGCAGACATCATCAAACTTACTCGCCATTTCACCCTCAACGATTTTATTTCACGGGAATTGATCAAAAAACGTCTTTCTGAAAACCGTTCCGTCTCCCTTCCTGAAGTTCTTTACCCGGTAATGCAGGGGTATGATTCCTACTTTATGGACACCGATTTGCAAATCGGCGGGACAGACCAGATCTTCAATATGCAAGCCGGCAGAACGCTTCAAAAACAAATTCGCGGCAAAGACTCATATATCATCTCATTGCAGTTTCTAACCGGCACAGACGGTCGCAAGATGAGCAAGAGCTGGGGCAATGCAATATGGATGGAAGATTCACCGGAGGAAATGTTTGGCAAGGTCATGTCCATAAAAGATGACTTGATAATCGAATACTATACATTAGCTACCAATCTCAACCAGGAACACATAAAAAATGTCCAACTCCGTCTTGATTCCGGTGAAAATCCTCTCATCCTCAAAAAGGAGCTTGCGCTCCAGGTTGTTTCTGAACTGCACAATCGCCCCTCAGCCTTTGCAGCTCAGGAAAATTTTGAAAAAACCGTACAAGGAAAAACTCTCCCGGACAATATTCCTACCCAAAAAGTCATCGGCACCAATATAGTAGATGTCCTGGTAGAAAGTGGATTAGCAGCCTCAAAATCGTCTGCTCGTAGACTTATAGAGCAGGACGGAGTTCGCATGAACAACCAAAAAGTTACCTCTGTAGACACATTTGTTGAAAATGGATCAGTTCTCAGCGTAGGTTCACGTCATTTCGCCCGTATCGAATTCTCATAAAAGCGCGGACAACCTTACACTTGCGATTTTTCCGCCCTTCCCTGGATGTTTAAAAATCGCTTCCAAGCGGAATCTTTTGCATTCTTTCCTGACATATGATTGGAGCCTGCGAAGGAAGTTTAAATAATCATTTCGCCAGCCCACTCACATATACCTTCCAGGCAAACACCGGAATACGAACCGCACGGAATACATGTTTCCTGTCCGCAATCACCCGCCAAAGCCACTTTAACCCCGACTTCTCGACCCATTCCGGAATTTTCCTCTGCCACCCCTGAATCCCCAATAATTCGTCAAAAGTACTTCCCACACCTATTATCAATCTGGATCGTAACTTATCCAGATTACGAGCTATCCACTTCTCCTGTTTAAATCTCCCCAAACCCACCAATAGTATGTCAGGCTGAAATGCGGCAATTTTCTGTTTCAATTCTTGGCTCAATTCGTAGTTCTCGTCAATTTTTCCCCCCAGATTTTGCGGGCCTGGATTTGAATCAATCTGTAATCCAGCATAACGATCACGAAGCCTATAACACAATTCATTTGCCGTATTGCCAAACCCTCCCAACAAAAATACTTTCCATCTATTTGTCACCGCCAATTCAATAATCTTTTCCGATAATTTCACGCCTTCCACTGTTTTTCCAAAAAAATCTCCCGATAGCACTTTCCGTCCACACACCAACCCAACTCCCAAATCACGCCACCACACGCCCGTCTTTCGCTCCAAATACTCACCAGCTACTAAACAGCTTACTCCATCAGCCACGGTCAAATTAGCCTTGTCCCATGCTTGAGAAAATTCATTATCGATTTCGTCTTCCAGAAAAAATTCAGAATAAGCCGTTACGACAAAAAATGGCTTCTTGTCGGTACTTTTTTTTAAAACTTGGACAATACGTTTTAGCACTCCATTCATACGACTGCTACTTACTCCCCTACCCAATATTTTGTAGGTATTTCCATCCGCTATTCTTGAACTAGCCTCAATTTTTGACATTTCAGACGCTCCAATTCTCGTCTTTACATCTTAGCACAATCTCAGTTCATACGCTGTCCAATATGTCAGGATTCACTAAAAAATACTACAGGATTTTAATATCGTAATATAAATTTAAAAATCAAAAAAGTGTTCACACTCTCTACCTCTTATAAGCGAAGCAAAATGATCTACTTATACACAGTCTATACACAACCCAACTGTCTCTACTTACTTTAAAATCTATAAGTCAAAACTTTTAACATCGTCTTGGCTGCTGTTCCCCATCCATACCCCTTTGCCGTCTCCAATCCGGCGGCAATCAACTTACGTCTCAACGACCCATCTTTTATCAACCGGCCGATTTGCCTTGCCATATCTGTCTCTGACACTGGATCAAAATATATTGCCGCCTTACCCCCTACCTCCGATAAAGCTCCCCCATTGGAACTGACCACTGGCACACCACTACTCATTGCTTCTAATACTGGTAAACCAAAACCCTCAGTAATGCTAGGCTGTACATAAACTAGTGCTCCTGCTAATAACATTTCTCGCTCTTCATCAGATATATATCCTGTAATAACAATGTCTTTTTTCCGGGAACTGGCTCCGATTTCTGTTACCACTTCGTCGTACATCCAACCCAGCTTTCCCGCGATTACCAGTTTGATTCTTGCACCAGCCACATTGCCGAGCCTTCCAAAAACCCTAACTAGCCTTGCTAGATTTTTCCTGGGTTGCACCGTACCTATAAATAATATGTACTTTTTCTCCTTCAGGCCATATTTACATAAAACACCAGACAAATCCTTCCTGGCTCTTCCCCCTCCACTGAAACCCTCACTAATCACCTCAATCTTCCTTGGATCTGCTCCCAATCGCTCCACCAGTTGATTGGCAGTAAACTGAGACACCGCAATTATTCTATTGGCCCGCTTTACTGCAAAAAATGTCGACCACGGCAAATACCACCTCTGCAATCGATTTTCATATGCCGGCAGCCACTCATATTCTATTCCATGTACAGTTACTACCATCGGCACCCACCACTTACCCAGCACCGGTAAGGTATGAGCCGGCACCCACAGCACATCCAAGCCATCCAGCCATGTTCTGACCGCTAAACCTACCTGAGTCCACAAATATTTCAATGAAATCAGCCGCACTGTCACATTCCGGAACTTGGACATCTGAACCGGCACCTGGGTATTGGGTCTCACATATAACACTATCTTGTTGTCAGTCATTTCATTCTCCGCGACCATTTCCTTGATCATCTCGTCTGCATATCTCTCTGTACCTGTGGGTTTATCCGCAAATGCACGGCTGGCGTCAATACCTATCACCATAGACTCATCTTAACAAAAAATTATCATTCTTCGTATTAACCCACCATTCTATGCCATTGCTAACAATTTCGATATCACCGGATATGTCAGTTCTGGCAATCGCAACCCCCAATTTATTTAATCCTTCCAGCAATTCGGTCGCAGGATGTCCGTAATTATTTTTACCAACCGAAATGACTGCCAAATCTGGCATTGCGCGTCGCCACCAATCCTCGTTCCATCCCACTCTGCTTCCGTGATGTGCCACTTTCACCACCTCCACTTCTGAATCTGGCTCATAATTGCCTGATTCCACATCAGCTGTCAATAGTACCTGCATATTTTTGTAACTTAACTTACTCACAATGCCTGCAGCATTTTCTTTCCGTTGCGGATCGGCTCCTATTGCCACTTCATTGGGCCAAACAATATCCAAGCTAATCTCCCCCATTTCAATTTTGTCTCCTTTTTTTAAATCTCTCTCAATCGCTAACACTCTATATCTTTCTGATACAAGACTGACACCTCCAGCGTGATCTTTATCTTCATGTGTCACAACTAGTCTCTCAATCACCCTATCGTAAAATGGCAGATAATTACTCAAACACTTCAGAATTTTTTCTCCGGAACCCGTATCAATCAACAACTGTGTCGTTCCTCGGGATATCAATATCGCTTCCCCCTGCCCCACATCACAAAAAACAATATGTAGATCTTTATCCGGCACCGCAAGAATTGCCAGCCAAACTGTAATCATAGCCAAAGTCGCAATTCTAAAGACTCTCTTCATGTCGCCTTTTCCAGTACCAAACTACCAGTACCAATGTAGCGTAATAAAAGACCACCCACCAGACAGAATTAATGTGCACTTCCAAATTCGCCCCGGGTAAATCCGCTGCCCAAGTCACCACCCCGGAAAACCAGCTTAGAAGTGGCCATGCCAGATACATAATCATATTCCCCAATTCTCGGCTAATAATTCCCACCCCCAGAGCCACTGCCCCAATGGCCATTACTCCCGGCACCGTCCAGCCTATCAGTACATTCACAGCAGGGGACCACAAGCTCAATCTCTCAAAATGCCAGACCACCACAGGAATCGTGGCCATTGTGGCCGCCAAAGTCGTTTTCCATGACCCCCACAGTCCCTCACTAGTCCCCGAAAAAAACAATATACCTGCTGTAGCCGTCACAGACAATTGAAAGCCTACATCTACTATAAGTTGCGGAGATGCAAATAGCATCACAACTACCACGACAAATAATCCCCAAAGCCCCTCAGATTTTCTTCCGATCAATTTTCCAGCCAAACCCAACCCAACCATAAGCCCCGCCCTAATTACTGCCGGGGTAGCTCCAGCCAGCACCACATACAAAAGATCACAAACCATACCAATCCATATCGCCAATCGTTTTCCTAACACCGGAGTCGCCATTGCCATTACCACACCCGCTACCACTATTACGTTATAGCCGGAAGCGGATAAAATATGTGAGACTCCTACATTTCTAAACAGATTCCTCATCTGCACACTTATCCCCTCATCGCCGCCAAACATCATTCCAGCAGCAATCGACCCGGCATCTCCCGGCAAAAAACTAGCCAAGAGCCTTTTTGCCGATTTAGAGGCATTTATCAACACATATGTAAATGTCTCTTTATGTGGTCTCCATACAAAATAGCGATACTTAGATACTTTATTAACCTGTATATCGTTTATCAGTCCTGACTCAACGCTGCCAAGAGCTTCCACATGTCCGGAACCAGTGCTGTCAAAATCGCTCGGTAGCTCAAAATAGACACCCCCTCTATGAAAGTAACTCATTCGTCCGTACCCGCTCTCGCCCACAACCAGATTAGTCTTCAACTCCACCAGATCTCCCGGTACTATTACACGAGATCTTATAAACGGCTCCACCCTACAAACTACCCAACCCAACACAATAATCAATCCTAATTTCCAACTCCTCATTTACAAACTTAGTTTTTCTTTTATATCCGCATATAATTTTGCACTGATAACTTTTTTCTTGACCAAATCATCGATATTTACATAGGGACGAGCAGAAATTATTTTTTCCGCAGTAGCCGGACCCACACCAGGTAATGCTTCTAATTGCTCCAGACTAGCTACATTTATATTTACCACACTTTCCTTTTTATATAAATTTACATCGCTTTTCACAGCTTCACGACCAGGAACATATAATTTATACCCATCATCAATAACCGCAGCTTTATTTATATTTACATTCACCCAATCAATATCCGCATGTTCCGAAAAACCCCCAGCCACCTCGATTACATCATTTATTCTTGCCCCCTTTGACACTTTATACACCCCAGGTCTGACCACCTCCCCCTCCACATCCACCACTATCACACTCTCAGCTTCTCTTACCCCCCGTTGCTCTTTAACTACTTTCACCTCCACCTGCGATTCACTTGTTTTCCATAAGAAAATTCCTATCCCCACAACGCACAGTCCTAAGATTAGCCACAATCCGATGCGAAGCATACTCGCAACTGCTTCTTCTGATACCCCATCTGATTTCATAAGAAACATACTTCGGGGCCGTTTGGGACCGGAAGCTTATTGGGTGTTTATAAAATTAATTATTTTACCCGGGACGATAACCTTACGAAAATTACTCCCCAAAAACTTGTTTACATTTGGATGTTTCAGCGCCAGACTTTCAATCATTCCGGGATCAGCGGCCTCATCTGCTGACAATTCCAGCTTCGCTCTCACCTTTCCCTCGACCTGGACTACTACCAACACCCGACCCTTGATCAAGTCAGATTGACCATAACTCGGCCAAGACTGAGCGTGAATTGAAGCAAAATTATCACTCTTTTCTATCAAGCGCTGATATAACTCCTCTGATATAAACGGCGCCATCGGTGCCAAAATTTTCAAAAACGTCAAAACATCCGATCTCGACACTAACGTTTGATTCTTTTCCCACCAATTTACAAACTCCATAGTGGATGCCACCGCTGTATTGAATTTCATCCCCTCAAGATCTTCCTCGATCGTCTTTGTAAGCCAGGCCAATTTCTGTTTCACTTCCTGACCCTGCTCACCCATAGAATTACTCGCCAGAGCTAATCGCCATACCCGCTTCAAAAATCTGGCTACTCCCTCTACAGACTCCCAGCTCCACGCGACCATTTGATCAAATGGTCCAATAAACATTTCATACATCCGCAACACATCACCCCCATACTTGTTGATCACTTCGTCAGGATTAATTACATTCCCCTTTGATTTACTCATCTTGCGACCATCAGGCCCCAACACCACACCATGGCTGGTACGTTTTGCATACGGCTCGGACGTCGGTACTACACCCAAATCATACAAAAACTTGTGCCAAAACCGGCTGTACAACAAATGCAATGTGGTATGTTCCATTCCACCGTTGTACCAATCTACATTCATCCAATATTTCAATTTCTCTTTATCAGCCAGCACTTGATCGTTCTCAGGATCACAATATCTCATGAAATACCAGGAAGACCCTGCCCAGTTGGGCATCGTGTCTGTCTCCCTTTTGGCCGGGCTTCCGCACTCTGGACAACTCGTGTTCACAAAATCATCAATATGGGCAAGGGGTGACTCTCCTGTGCCAGTAGGCTGGTATTTCTCAACCGCAGGCAGCTTCACGGGAAGATCGCTTTCCGGCACCGGTACCCACCCTCCATTATCGCTGCTCGCATTGGCCGCAGCACAAACAGCACAATAAACCATAGGAATAGGCTCACCCCAATAATGCTGTCTGCTAAACACCCAATCTCTCAAATGGAAAGAGTTTGTCCGCTTTCCCCACCCCTTCTCCTCCAAAAAGTCCATTATCTTCTGTGTAGCTTTATGAATGTCTAAACCATTCAAGAAATCGGAATTAATCATTGTGCCCTCCTCCTCTTGTACCTGCTCCAAACTCACAATCTCCCCCTTATCACCATCTTTCCCTACCACCACCCGCTCTATGGGCAATCTCATCTCTTTGGCGAACTCAAAATCCCTCTTGTCGTGCCCCGGCACCCCCACTACTGCTCCAGTTCCAAAACTTGCAAGGACAAAATCAGCTACCCACACTGGAAGCCGTTTACCGTTCAAATTGTTAATGGCATACAGACCCGTGAACACTCCGGTTTTTTTCTTTCCTTCCACCTGACGCTCACGTTCAGATTTGTTCACCGCTAAATCCACATACTCCTTAACCTGCTGATTATTGCCTGCCACTTTCAAAGCTAAAGGATGCTCTGGAGCAATCACCACAAAGGTAGCTCCAAAATTCGTATCTGGTCTAGTTGTAAATACTTCCAGATATTCATTTTCGCACCCCTCAATCTCGTATCTAATATTGATACCCTCTTTCCTGCCAATCCAATTAATTTGCTGTGCGGCAATATCTTCTCTGAAGTTGACGGTTTTCAGATCGTCAAGCAATCTGTCAGCATACCGGGTGATTCTCAATAACCACTGCGATTGTTTTCTCCTCTCAGTCTCAGCCCCGCACCTCTCACACTTTCCGTCAATCACCTCTTCATTTGCCAGATTGGTCTTACAGGATGGACACCAATTCACCGCTATCTCCTGTTTATATGCCAAACCATGCTTAAAAAGCTGTACAAAAATCCATTGCGTCCATTTGTAATAATTCGGATCAGTAGTATTCACTTCCCGACTCCAGTCAAAAGACAGGCCCCACGAAATCGCCTGAGCTTTGGCATGTTCAATATTATTTAAAGTCGTAATAGTAGGATGAATTCCCGTCTTAATTGCATAATTCTCAGCTGGAAGACCAAAAGCGTCCCATCCCAGCGGATATAACACATTAAATCCTTTCATCCTCGACATCCGAGCCACAGCGTCAAGACAGGAGTAACTGCGCGCGTGCCCAACATGCAATCTTTCACCGGATGGATATGGAAATTCAATCAATAAGTACCGTTTTGGACGTTTGTCAAAATCCTTTGCCTTATACAATCCCAACTCCTCCCATTTTTGTGACCACCTCTGTTCAGTCTCTCTGGTCAGGTAATCACCTGAATTTGGCTTCATATTCCAATTATAGACTCAAAATGCTGAAAATCTATCAAGCACTCGGAATATCTTATCCCGACTACTTCGTTGGAAGAATTATCCCTCTTAAAAGAGAATTTCTTCGCATCAACCCTGGGATCACTATCACTATTTTCTGCAAAGGGGGATATAAGTAAATCATTACACATAACAGATTTCCCATCATTTTTACAGTTACACAACTGATATTATATCCGATAATTCATAAAAATTAATAAAACAGTAATTTCTCAAATCAAATAATTTGCGTCGCTTATTGCCATTTGTTGGGAATAAAAGAATATTTTGAAATTCAGCAATCAACATACTTAATTGCTAAGCCAAAGTAGCGAAAAACCTGTAACGTGTACACACAGATTAACAAAAAATCACACCTTGATCAATGTAGTCAATAAACACAGACCTGCATTCACTGTTGTTTTCACAACTCATTATCCTCTTGTATTTTTTTATGTAATAGCATATATATACAGTATAAATTAGTCGTGTAACATAGCTGAAATGGACTATTCGCAATATTACATTCAAGAATTTAAAAAATATATCTCGCTGCAAACGGCGTCCATCAACACGATTAAAAACTATCTCTCCGATCTGCGTCTGTTCTTATCGTTTATCGCTCAATCCACTCATACACCTGTAGCCCCCCACACCCTCCCCGACTTTCTGGACAACACGTTCATCAATAAGTATGAAGAGTTTCTTTCGCAGTCCAATCCACCAGCTACTACAAAACGTCGTCTTTCATCACTCAAAAAATTCGTTGATTATTGTGCCACTCAAAATATTTTCCCAAAAAACCCTTTTCCTATTCCACCCCCACCTATGCCACCACCCCCCGCCCCGCCAAATATTTCTACCCCAATTGTCATACCTCCGGCACCCATATCGCCACCGGCACCCATATCGCCACCGGCACCCACATATTATTCGGCACCTGAAATGGCAATCCCCTATTCCACCCCTATTCCACCCCCTGCCCCAACTCCCCCAATATCTTCCCCACCCCCAATTCAACGACCTGAGGTAATTCCCATTACTCCCAGCCCGGAAAAACTGGATACCATACCTTCATACCACCAACCCACTCAATCACTCGTCCACTCACTAGATAGTCTTCTTTCCGATCCTTCACCTGCCTCTTCAGAAATTCTTTCCCCAAAAATCATCACAAATTCACCATTTTTACCTGTTCAGACCCCACAGCCTACATCACCCTCTGCAAAACAATTGATAATCCTATCTGTTGCTGCTTTTACCATCTCATTCACGGTTACAATTTTACTTCTTTCTTTGGTCTAAATCAGACCCCACACACATACTCAATTGATATCAAAACATATCGCATCGCATATTTAGCATATCAGTCTGTTTCAGTAACACCTCTCTTCAATCCAACATAACCTTTTCCCAATCATTTTGGAGCGGCAGATCCCATCCCTCAGTCTTCAAATCCATATAATCTTTATAGCTATATCTATTTCCATACAACTGTACCAAATATCCAACGACTCTCTCAGTGTTTACCCATTCAGACTTTTCTCCATCGCCCACAAAACAACCATAGCTCGAATAAGGGTAAAACTCCGGCATGGTCGCCGACGTAGTCTCAACTATCCCAAATCTCTTAACAACTTTGGGGGCTGGATTCATATGAATAAACTTAGACAACCCCAATACCAACTCAGGTCTTCCTACCGAAACCGCCCTATATACATTTTCGAATAGCACCCCGCGACGCTTGTACTTGCGGTTGAAGTACATGACGTACCGGGTCATCACCCTGCGCATAAACTTAGTAATTCCATCTCGAATCCCCTGATACACTAGCAAGTGAAAATGGTCCAAAAGCAAACAGTATGACAACATTTCAATCTCACCATTCAAATTCATCGCCCTTCTGCGTCGCAACAAATACGGCCGATCCGACTTGTACCTTCCCCCACCGTAAGCGCTTTCAATGAGCAAATAATTCTTCAGACAGTCCGTAAAAAATTGGTAATCCTGCTCGTCTTTAAATACCTCCCTCCCATCAATACCCCTATTATATATATGGTATATTGCGCCTTCTTTATACTGCTTGGTTCGATTTTTTATTGGCACAACTCATTAATACCATAGGTCAGACCTATCGCGCAATAGGTCTGACCTTATCCATTTTCGGTGTTGACTCCCACCAAAACTCCGGCTACATTAATATCATCATCTATGAAATCTGCGACCGTCCACAAAATTGGCTACTATCTGGTCTTGGCGATCACTTTTCTCACCCCCTTGTTCTTTCTGCCCATCACTTCAGAATTCTACGAATTTAACAAACACTATTTGCTTCTCATCTCCGCCGTCACTCTGCTCTCACTTTGGTCAGTCAGTTTTATAGTTGATCGTCAGGTAAAACTTATCCGCAATCCCTTCACTCTACCCCTGCTATCAGTAGCTGCAGCCTGGATTATTTCTACAATCGCCCGCACCCCGAACCGCCTGGATGCTCTAATCGACCCAGGACAAACCGGGACCATTGTAGCCCTCACCATCATCTTCATTACCGGAATTAGCTTCATCAAGACAAAAAGAGAGCTGGAGATACTGGTTCACACTTTGCTCATTTCCTTGTCAGCACTAGCCTCCATTACCGCTTTATGGAGTACTGGCGTCATGACCAAAGCCATTCCGTGGACATTTGCTCAAAACCCATTATGGAATCCATCCGGTAGTCCAATAGGCACACTGGTACTACTCGTCATCTTTTTACCTTTCCTGGGGGTCTACATCGCCAAGCAAAAAGAAGACTCTACAAAAATTCTCCTACTTTCTGTAGCTCTGTTTCTGTTTGTCTCTGCTGCAGGATTGATCACCTACCGCATCTTCCGCGATTCAAACTCTCGTCCACTATTCTTATCCCAGACCAGCAGTTGGGCCATAGCTCTCGAAGCCCTCAAAATCTCTCCCGTTATCGGCACGGGCGCCAACACCTACCTATCAGATTTCACCCGCTTTCGTCCCCTATCACACAACCTGACCAGTGCCTGGAACATCCGATTCAATAGTGCCAGCAACTACTATATGCAAATACTGGCCACTCTGGGTTTTATCGGCTTGGCTTCCATGTCCTTCCTCACCTACAAAACCATCCGTTTGTTTCTGCGTGCGCTTCGTTCCCCTTCTGAGTCGATAGTACATACCCCTGCGCTGGCTGCCTCAATTACTGCCACTTTACTGTTACTTTCATTCTTCTTTATTCCTCCCACAGTTACTACTTCATTCATCCTGTATCTTCTCTTCATCGTCATAGTTGTCTCTTTCAAACTAATGGGTTCCCCCTTAGTCCATGAGGCCAACGTGGACATCATCGCTGCTTCCGAATCCGGTGTGCGCACCCCTATGCTTCCCTGGATTTCGCTCCTTATGACACTTCTTCTCATTGTTCCATTTGCAAACGTCCTTGCCAATTCATATGCCGCAGAATTCATGTTTCAAAAGAGCCTTGAAGCTGCCAGCCGCAACGACGGTCGTTCAACATACAACAATATCTATCAAGCTATCAGATTCAACCCTTTGCGCGACACCTATCACGTTGCCGCTTCCCAAACAAATCTCATGCTCGCAAACTCCTCGGCAGCCAAAAAAGATTTAACCGCCGATGAGCGTGAAGTCATCTCCAAGCTGGTTCAGCAATCCATTCAGGAAGCCAAAAACGCCGTCGCTCTCAACCCCACAAAGGTCACCAATCTCGAAAATTTGGCCACCGTATATCAAAATCTCATGAACTTTGCTCAGGGTGCCGATGAATGGGCAATAGCCTCATATCGTCAGGCCATGATTCTTGACCCAAATAATCCCACTCTCAACATCTCCTTGGGCGGTATTCTCTACGCCCGCAAAAACTATGACGAAGCCCTTCGGCTCTTCCTGCGCGCGGCTGACCTCAAACCCGACTATGCCAATGCCTACTACAATATTTCCGCCACCTATAGAGAAAAGAAAGACTACCAAAACGCCTACCTGGCCATGCAAACTGTCACCAACCTCATCGACAAATCATCATCAGATTACGCCAAAGCCAAGGGTGAGATGGATGAGCTGGCCAAACTGGTTGGCGAAAAGACACCCGTAGTCTCCGAACCGGCAAAATCAGAGCTTGAATCACCCAAACCAGCCACTACTCCAAAAGTGAATCCCCCCATAAATCTCCCGTCTGAGCTCGGACCTGAGACATCATCAACCCCGACCCCCACTTCCTCACCAGCACCCAAAATCTCTCCCACCGTTGCAGCTCCAGCTAACTAATTTCCCCTCCATCTCTGGTAAAATCATCTCAGTAAGGGCCGTTAGTATAGTAGTAGTACACCACATTCGCATTGTGGGGACGGGAGTGCGATTCTCCCACGGTCCACCATACTTTACTACTGATCACTACTCTCGCCCTCTTTTCAATACTCCATCGGACAACACATATTTCACCTGAGAAACATTCTCCACAAACTCCCGATCGTGCGAAACCAAAATCACGGTCCCTTCGTACTCTTGCAAAAACTTCTCTAATGCCACCACAGTTCTCAAATCCAAATGATTTGTCGGTTCATCCAAAAGCAACACGTCGGGGTCTTTAGCCAAAAACTTGGCTAGCTGCAACCGGGCTTTTTGTCCTCCGCTCAAATATTTCACTTTACCCTCAATCAACTGAGGGCTAAACATAAATCGTTTCAAATAAGCAATCGCGTCAAACCATGAAAATGCCTTCGTTTTTTGCAGTTCTTCCACCATCGTATTGTTTTCATCCAGTGTGTCCAGGTGTTCCTGTGTATAGTACCCCAGCTTCAATCCATCCCCGATTCGCACTGACCCCTCATCAAAGCCAAGCTTCCCTCCGATTATATTAAGCATAGTTGACTTTCCCGATCCATTTGGAGCAAGAATTACTACCTTTTCACCACAAAAAACATGAATATCGAGTCCTTTCAATACTCGGACGTCGCCATACGATTTATGCAAGCTCTTTATATGTAATGCCGTCTTTCTTTTATGCTGCTCCGACAAATCGATATCAATTTCCAAAGTTTTTCTTTGCGGTGGCTTTTCTACCATATCCTCCACCCATCTTTCATATCGATGAACTGCATTATGATATATACCGGTCAACTTGCTATTAGACGCTGCTTTATCACGCATCCGCAACATCATGTCATGTAGACGAATCCGCTCTCTCTCTTGTAGCTCCCACAGTTTCCTTCTCGCCTCCATCTCTCCTTCAAAAACTTCCCGAAATTGTCCATACGCAAATGGATAATCCCGTATCTGATTTTCATCCAAATACCAAATTCTATCCACTCCGGTCTCCAGAAAGTGCCTGTCATGACTTATGGTAATCACCAATCCAGGGAATTCACACACCAGATGCTCAAACCAATTCTTATGCTCCAGGTCCAAATGATTATCGGGTTCATCTAGTAGTATCACATTGAGATCTGAATAAAAAAGCTCTGTAAGCTTCAAAATCTTTTTTTCTCCACCGGAAATCTCAAATGAATCTGGCACGATCTCTTGTTCCAGATATCCAACCCTCGCCTGCCCCGACCATTTCACAGTCCCCCCATCTGCCGTTTCCAATCCGGCAATAATTTTCAAAAGAGTAGACTTGCCGGATCCATTATCTCCTATCAATCCAATCTTCATCCCCTCATTTGCCCGCAAGTTCACGTCCGTAAACAACGGAACTGAGTACATTTTTGACACACCACTCATTTGCAGGGAAACTGCCATTTACACTTTCATAGAACGGGAGCATAAAAAACTTGCCGGACGCAATTGCTCCCAAAATAAAAGGGAGCGAAGAGTGGACCCGAGGGGAATTGAACCCCTTTCTACTCCATGCCATGGAGCTATTCTACCGGTGAACTACGGGCCCCCAAACGTAGATTATTTTACCATGCAAAAAGAGCAGTTACAGCCTTTCCTGGATAGTGATGCGGCGTAAGCCCACCCGCTGCAGGATGCTTGT
>CAZCXU010000014.1:0-29215 GCA_964502885.1 uncultured Gammaproteobacteria bacterium | reverse complement strand
CCTGGCTGGAAAAGTGGACTTTGAAGCTATAAAATGAGTGGGTTGGTTGACAATTTAATCCCCTGTATCGAAATGACTCGAGGCTTTGCCTCAAGCCGTTTGTCTATCCCTTCCGGCTTTGCCGTGAGTGATACCTCAACGGTAGATCAGGACCGTCTCGCTACGAGGGGATTTTTGGAACATTTAAAAATAATCCCCTGTAGCTCACGGAGCGCTCCGCTAACCGTTGATCTACAGAACAATACTCCCCTGTAGCTCAACGGTAGAGCAAGATCCTGTTAAGATCGAGGTTCGGGGTTCGAATCCCTGCGGGGGAGCCATAGTTGACTATCGGCATAATTTAAGATTGTGTCGAATGGTTTTATAGCGTCATAACGGACTATTTTGTCTTCTACTCTAAGGTTCGATAGTACGAGCTTGATTAACTGCCTTCTTTCTTCAACTTCCGAACTTTTGAAAAGCTCATAAGCCCGATTTGCCAGTTCTAGCAGGTATCTAGCCGTGATGTAGTAGTTGTCGTCAGCTTCTTGTAGTATCGATAGTCTGGTATCAATTTCAGCGACTTTATCACGGAAGGACTGAAAGAACTTGTCATATTCATTGTCAGTAATACGCCCGTCTAATCTATCGATGTAGATTTTCTCTAATCTCTTGGTATATACCTCGTGTTCTTCTGTAAGTTGCTTATATTGCGCCTCTCGAAAATCTACTTTGCCCTCGTGGCTGGTTTGTAGGGAACTAACTATCTGTTCAAGGATATAGTCGGGTACTTGTAGCTTCTTAAACACATTGCCTATCTGCTCGGTTATAGTTTCTTCTCTTAGCCAATCAGCCCCGTGTTTGCCGTTGTATTGAGTGCAATGATAATAAACGTGTCCCTTGTGCTTTTCAGGGGTTACAGCTAACCCGCAATGACCGCATCGCAGTAATCCTCGGTAAATATATGGTTTGCCAGCATACTTGAATGGTTTTTTGTTAAAACCTGCTTTTATTTTCTGTACTTGGTCATATAGCGGCTTTTCAACAATGTGAGGGTAGTTATGGGGGCACATCTTTTCGTTTGGTTTACCTTTGTTCCAAGTCATTAGTCCGTAATAAAAGTCGTCCTTCAAGACTTTATCAGTAAAACCCTTAGACCAATTAACGCCATATTCCTTTTTTAGTTTTTCTCTTAGCAATTCCATCGAAAAGCTACTAGTTGCATACCATTCGTAGGCTTTTTGAACAATTTTTGAAGCATATTCATCAATGACTATTTCTGTTTTATCTTTGGCAATAGGTACTCTTTTATAACCGTATGGAGGTTGACTAGGATAGATACCACTTCTTAACATTTGTTCTTGTTTTCTTTTGACGTTATCACTTAGTTGAAGAACATAGCTTCGAGCAAACATTACGGCCATATCCCATCGGAGTAGGTCAGAGCTATTAGAATTTTGGTTAATGACTAAACTCTCTCTATAAAAGTGGATTTCGAGTTTACCAGCCTTACGTAGGTCATCAAGTTGTACGCTCTCCTTAAAACTTCGTTGAAGCCTATCGACTGTATCCACTACTAAAGCGATAGGTTCTTTGGCTTCTTGGATTTCTAGTACGACTTTTTGAAATTTCTCTCTATCGCCCTTAGTTGAGCTCTCTTCTATCTCGTATGTTTTCCATACGGTTAATTCTTTATGCTTTATATAATCCGATACACGAAGGATTTGAGCTTCATTGGAGTCCTGTTTCTTGTCTGATACTCTAGCTAAAATTATTGCTTTCATATTTATTGACCGTAGCTCTCACAAGCGTTGCAATCACTATTTGTGTCTAGTCCGTAAGGGTCATATCGACAAGTACCATTAAACTTAGTCGTATCCATAAAGGCAAAACTTGTAGCATCCGGTTTTTCGCCCTTTACGATATTTCGATAAGTATAAAAACCACCAGCTAATTCACCGCTAACCCAGCTGTAAAACTCGCTAGCCTCTTTTTTGTCTGAAAAATCGTTGCAATTTATATTTCTATATTCTCTAATTAGGCTTTCCCACTCTTTGGCTTTAGCAGTATAAATATCCATAGCTTGTTGACAGGGTAAGCTGTATCCATTTTCACTATCTGCTTCGTCTGTAATGTATTTATAACAAGGTAAGGCAACGTCTGGGATATTAAATATATTGGCTCTTTTTAGTACCTCTTGAGCCTTGAAGTAGCTTCGTATTTTCCCTTGAAAAAGTATTCCAACTAATAATAAAGCGATTATTACTAATAATAAATTCGTGAACTTTTGTTTATCCATTTTGATTAAGTTTTTTCAATCGGAAGTCAACTTCATAAATAAACACTTCTGTGTTTGGAACCATAGCCAAAGCATATTCAAGCTTTCTATCATACTGACCTGCAATAATAATTCCCTTCACATCATTATTCCCTTTGTGTTTTCTTACCCAACCCATATAACGGGTCAATTGTCCGACAGTATCATCGCTTGTCTGGTTCTTTTTTAATTCTATTACCACATAGTTATTTGATGCTTTTTCTTTTGCCAAAATATCAATTGGGCCTATGTCTGTTCGAAATTGTTGACTTTTTAATTCGCCGTCCTCAATTATTAAATCGTATTTCTTTCCCAATTCGGTTCTTACCCAGTTTAATATCAAAAAATCCTCTAACTGTTTTTCCATATAAAACAATCCCTGACTTATTTCGGTTGGGGTTGATGTTGGAGCGATGGCTACCACCTTCTTGTAGTAATCAACTATCGTTGTTAGGTCAGCCTCAATATCTTTTTCTGAAAAAGGACTGTTATCTTCCGGAGAATAATACTTCACTCCTTTATCTGTAACGCTTATTTTGTAAGCCTTAAAAACAAACGAATTACCATATCGCGGCACCTCTTTGTCAAAATAGGCAGTTATTGTAGAAGCAGAGTTCATAATTTCCGGTGGCCATGAGGTGCCGAACTCTTCTGTTTCACTTATTCCATAGGAAAGAATAAGTGTTTCAAGTTCTTTATAGTAAAGATAAACCGGATAAAAACCCTTGCTTACCGCCATCTCAGGGGCCACTAAAGCAATCCATGGTACACGAGCCGGTGCACCCATTCCAAATGAAATACGCATACGTAAATCAACCCAATCTTTCGGATATTGGGAGGTTTTAAGGTCCGATTTTTGAGCTTGAAGTAGAAATGTATTTAGTACGGCTAACCAATTATCCATATTATTTTCCTTTATAGCTTTTAATAAATTTGTTAAGGTCGTTGGCTTTTATTCTGTATTGTTTTCCGACTTTATAAGCTGATAGCTTGTTGGATTGTACCCAACGGTAAACTGTCAAATACGCTACCTTCAATTTCTTGGCAATATCTTTTATTGAATAATATTCGTATTCCATAATTTTATTTTATCATTATTTATCATTGATGATATAATTATGTTCAATGATAAGTCAATTTTTTCAACTTATATTTGTACGGTTAGTGGCGGTTATTTTGGTGTATTTAGGAATAACGTCAAATCAATGGGGTTTCTATTATTTACTTGCTTCCGGAGCAATATTGGGAGCTTATTATGGATGGTTTAACGATTTGATTTGGCGACCAACAGGTCAACTTTACAAATCGATACCGTATCGAGCCCATCAAGTTTGGATACATATAATTTCTGGAACGGTTGGTAGCGTAGCATTATATTTACTATTGGGAGTAATAAACTTAAACAATCGTTCTCAAACCCTTCAAGATTTGGGGTTCAGTGCCTTTATGCTCTTTTTGATAGCAATTCTGGGTTATACTGGTTTGCTCCCACGGATTTTGTGGTTTTTCACTTACGCGCAGCAAAACTTAAAATAGTAGAAATGGACGAGAAAACGGCAATACAATTGGTGGGAAGTTTTATAAACAAACACGGATACACAGCAAAAAGGCTCCAACAAAAAGTAATGCCACAAGGCCAGAAATCTCCAGATTTTGAAGTATATGAAGGTGAAGAACTTGAGTTTTTGTGCGAACTAAAAACAGTCGAGATGGTACCCAATCCAGTGACCAACATGTTTCATTGGAATACCACTGTGTCAAAGTTAAGA
The DNA here is from genome assembly GCA_964502885.1 of uncultured Gammaproteobacteria bacterium. GTDB lineage: Bacteria > Patescibacteriota > Microgenomatia > CAZETR01 > Amesbacteraceae > XYB1-FULL-44-23. The sequence goes on along the minus strand of CAZCXU010000014.1, from coordinate 25,150 downwards.
GAACATACGAGTAAGGCATACAAACAGTTTGTTGACCATGATAGAGAGCACAGGGTACCAAGGGCCCTCTTTTTCATATCAACGCACATGCAGTTAAATTGGACCAGTATGGTGCATAGTTTGAGGGGTGCAGTAGCTTTTAATGGTCAATTGATAAAAGATTTAACAAATCAGCGATTTATACAAGCGACAGATATCGAGGTAAAGGATATAGATATTTTTGTATGGGGACAGGCTAATGCAAAACACAATAAGATTTATCAGATGGTCTTTTTCGTAAATGCAAGCTCTAAGTTCTCAAAAGCATCCAACGATATTGTGGACAATCTTATCCCTTTTGAGAGTGAAGACGTAACGGACATGAACATTAAAAAATACAAAAATATACCCAGTAATTTTAAGTAATCGGATTGTACCTTAAGCGGTTTGTGTAAGTTTGCTCAATTCTATTTTTGCGTTTTCAGAAAGCAGTGAATAATCGGTCGTTTCCCGTTCAAGCTCGTCAAGTATGCGCGTAATTTTACTTGGTTCAGTTTGAGCAATTTCCGTTCTGGATACAAAAAATGGTTGGCAGCTTCTATGTTTTTCAGCAAAGAAACGAAGATTGCGCCACTCCTCACGATTTATCGGTTGGCCTCTTTTAACCTTTTCGTCGGCTATCAATATAAGTCTCGAGAATATACTGTTTACGATTTCACCCGGATATCTCTGAAATGCTTCTATTTTTTCGCAAAACCAGTCATTCAGCTTGAACTTACGATAAATACTATCCTTATGTCGTAAAAGCAAAGACCTGTCCATCGCGTAGTATAGGGAGTATCCCAATTTGAGAAAGGGTGACATTTCATCAAGCCACGCGCGATACTGCTCATCTGTGTATTCCGGTCTTCCGTTATCTCCCATAATTAAATTATATTCCCTACAACCTACCCAATGACGCGATATCCCAGCCTTTGAAGTCGCCATGAAGGGTTACCTTAAAGGCCCTTGGTATATCCTCAGTCCCTTTGATGTTGGCTACAATAAATTCCCAGCCAGTCGGAGACATGCGGGCAATTACCCAGTATGAGGAGAAGATATTATTTGATGCGATGTCATTTTTTATCTTTTGATGGTCCAGTGAGCCAGTTTTATCGCAATAAACTATTAGATGTCTATCTTTCCCGTAATTTTCACCACGAGATGATTTTGTTTTTATGGCTTCCAATATAAGGTCGTTTATGTTTCCTTGTATAAAATTCGGTACATAAGTTTGTTCTGTGGCAAAAGCCTCTCCTTCTCTCGGTGGGGTTCTACAAACCACGACACCATCATCTGTCTCCGGGTCAGATGAAATTGTCCAATCATCTCCTGTCAATTCACGCCCGGCAGTACACACAAGAAATAATCCCAAAAGTTCCCGTGAGGATAAACCTGTGTTTTTCCATTTTTTACTCTTTCTGAGCGCTCCGGGAGTATTCGGAATTGGTTTTAACATCAACTCAAGAAATTGATGGAGGTCTCTAACCATTAAACCTTGTGTTTCCATAACCGAATTGTACTACTGTTTCGTTTATAAAAAGGAGTACAAGTACAACTAAAATATTGCGTGTTGTGTTGTTTTTGCCTGATAAATAAAATATAATACCGGGCATATGGCGGAAATAATAAAGCAAACCGATATGGCACAATGGGCAGCTGACACAGAACGATTATTGGTTGCAGGGCTTTCAAACAATGTGGGGCCAACTCCTTTGGATTATGACGAAGAAACTGTTGATGCGGCAAGACAGCGTTGCATAGCAAGATTTGGGAAAGCAATGGGAACAAGATATTATCAAACGTTAGTTGCTACATTACCTGACAGAAGACCGGAATTATTTCCGGAATTAGCAGATTTCCACGGATAAAATAAGTATTTAAGATGGTACAAGTACAACCATCCTACTATCTCTGAGCCATTTCCAAAGCTGGTTTCCGGTTCTTAAAACACTCGTTCAGGACTGCAATATCCACTTCCGTATTTAAGGTAGGGGTCAGTATCTGCTCAATAAAAAGGGTTCTCACAGCTTTCAACCATCGGAGCATGGTGTACAAAGTTAGAACTAGTTTTATGACTTTGCAATTAGAGAGTATCTCTTGAAGTAAGGAATAATTGTTGGCCCCTCAATATATCTGAAACCAGCTTTATTGAAATTATTTCTCATTTCGGATCTAGTGTGAGGGTAGGTTGTGACTCGAAGCCATTTTTTACCTACCCAAATTTTTATCAGATCAAAATATTCTTGCAGTTTCCATCGGGAAGATGTCGCTGTTGTAGTTGCAAACCCGTTTTTTGTTAATAAACTTTTCCATATTTTCGATAATGTAACAATTTGATTATTTGTCAAAAATTCAAATAGACCGTCGGTCTCAATCCAATCGATACTTTCTTTCTTAATTAACGAATCAAGCTTAAGTGCATTTATCTGGGTTACTCGAATATTTAAGCTTGGAAATTTTTGACGAATCATTTTTTTGACAGCTTCTACTTGTTCTTTTCCTAAATCAATAATCCAGAAATTTGCATTACTGTTTTTTTCTAATACAAATTTGATAAATTCCTCTGCTGTTACTTCATTACCGACACCACAAAGCAATACGGTGAAAGTTTTTTTCAAAAAATCAGGCTGAAAATCTAATTTTTTAAAATCATCAACAGATTTTTGATATCTCCATCTCAAATACAACCTCCAGGGAGAGCTTCCAATCACGATACCGAAATTTTTGTAATAACTCATAATGATTATTATACCTGTTATCAATCGTCTAATTCTCGAAGTATAATAGAATTATGAATATCTCAGAATTAGAAAAAAAGGTTTTGGCGATTGAGGTGAGAAATAAGAAAGTGGAAAGTGATAAGGCTTGGGAAACTAGTGGGACAAGGAAGACCTTACTTGTGGCTTTTACTTATCTTAGTATTGGTTTGTATATGTGGGTAATCAAAGTAAATCAACCTTGGTTAAATGCCATAATTCCTTCTCTGGGATTTTTACTTTCAACTTTAACTCTTCCGTATTTTAAAAATTGGTGGTTGAGTAAACAAAAGAAAAGTTAGCGTTGCTCTTGGACAACCAATCTCGAAGCTTGTATACCAAGGGGAGCCAGTATATAAAGAGTGATATCTGAATATGTGTGGGACAGAAGTGGGTGGAAAAAGTACTTTTTTGATTACTTATTCGTTGTTTTCTTAGGAATCTGAGAAGGAAACACTAAAAATCATTGTGTTTAATATATCGAGGTACTTGGGGTCGAATAAGGTAAATTTATAAACTGTCTCTCCTTTTTCGACAATGAATACAGTGCTCATATTACCAGCCTTTACAAAAGTTGTATCTGAAAGATATTCGACAGTGTACCTATATGCAGGTTTGTCTTTTATCAGTACCTTATTTTTTGTAACGGAGACAGGTTCGGGGTCTGAGGGATGCATTAATCTATCTAATTCTTCTGACAAATCCCTGTTTCCTATTTCCAAAGCAATGGGAGTGGTGGCCGAGCTGCGTGGGGTACGCATAAATGGGTTGTAGTATTTTTTGATTACTGCATTAATTAATGATTTGGGTCCAAATATAATGTCCATACACGCAAATCCTTCATAGCCTTCTTCAAAATAAGTCCAGTTGGGTGGGTATTTTATATTAATATTTTTATTGCAATCAGTAAAATCTTTCCAGGTCTCAATTTCTGAGAACAATGCCGGAGTCGGAAGGGGGATAGGTTTTTTCGATAGAGTCGCAGTGGGGGTTAATTCCCCAGGTATATACACGTCGGTTATATTGGGGGCCATTTTCGTGTCTGGCTTTAAGAAATATCCCAGGTAAAGGCCGGTGATAAAAAATATTAGAACTACAATATAAGCCGGTATTTTGAATTTTTGTTTTTCCACTGTATCCGAAGTCTGATTCTGGCGGAAGCTTTGTTCCATTTTGTTTAAATTATAGCGCTTGTTATGAAATAAAACATTTGACTTCATTAGGCCATATCAGATCGTATGTTGTAAGTTCCACTAACACGAGAAAGTTGATGCAAATTAATGAAGCAATAGCCCGGGATAACATTCTGCTGCTTGCGAAGTACTTACTGTCAAGTATCCCTTTTATTGCATAAGTTTTCTAACCGGGTAGATTATGAAATTTGTGTCCGAAAAAGATGTGAGTGTTGGTGAAATGTTTGACTTATTATTAATTGATAACGAAAGAGGTCGAACGGTGTTTTCTTGCGATGCTGTTTTTGATCGGAATGTTTTTTTGGCCGCCGCCTGATAGCGAGAAAACGATTAATGTTTTAAGGGCGATGAGGGATAACATAAAGCGAATTGTGGAAAATTTGGAATGAGTTGGAAGCTACACTAGTTTGTTAAGAGTTTTTTTAGCGGTTGATGAATTGGAGAATTGAGAAGGGGGGCGATTTAATTTGGGCGTTTATCCTTACAGTATCAATTTTATTGCGGCTGTACATAAATGTATCAGAAAACTGTTTCTATTCACTGTCCCCTAGATGGTTTGGATGTTAAGTCTGTTACTACTTTTAGATACTCTTTGTCTAAGCCGGCCAAACTGTAAATTGTTACCTGGTTTATCCCGTTCTTATTTAGAATATTGATTTCTTTAGAAAGAGCTTCTGGAGACAATAGATTACGTTCATTAAATACACCTGGGGCAATTAAACCCAATGCGATCTGGTTGTGACTTTGTTTTGCCACGCAAGAGATAATTTTTTGCATAAAAAATTTCTTCATAATTTTTCCGAAAGTGGTGTTGTACAACATGGTAATGGTTGTGTGAGAGAGGTGATGGTGTGGATAGTGAACACCCAGTATTGCGGCTACCCATCTCATAATGGGGAGGGGCATTGGATACTCCGCGGTATAAAGTCTAATTTTTCCAGTTTTGTTTAGCATAAATATTTTTTCTATCGCTAATTTGTTGGCCCTATAGTTTGGTGCATTTATTAGAAAAAGTGATGGATGTAAAAGGGGTAACTCCAGGTCGAGTAGGACTTTTACTTCTGAGCCCCCCCTGTATTTTGAGAGGTTGGTATATAAGTCAGAAAGTTCGGAGAAGTACGAAAACGGTGAGATCCAATATGATTTCGGGAGAATGGGCCAGAATCCTAATTCAATTTCTGGGGCTTCTTTGTAAATAGTTTTCTGAGTTCTAACAAAGTCTTCAAATGACTTACAAGCTATGAAGACGGTTGAGGAGAAGGGGATTTTTTTACACCTATCTATAAGCTCTTGCGTCGAATAAAATTCTTCGAAAATGTTTATGCGCATGCTTTCCGTGGTACCATTATATCTGACAAAAGCTCGCTTTTGACAATTAACTATTTAGTCCTATAATGTATCGATGTCAAGTGTCGAAAGACTGGAGGTAATACACAATCATTATGCAGTGGTTACTCACAATAGGTAATTGAGCCGGATCAACGTAAGAGTGGCTAAAAAAATCCCATAGTGATAGAATATCTGGACAATGTTGAGGGTTTTGCGCCTAGCTAGATTTTGGGGTGTTTCCATGTTGGTCTTGGTTTTACTTTGGGGCGTTTTTTGGGGTTTGCCGGCCTCAAAACCAGTGTTTGCGGCCAGTGAGCTGATATTGAATCCTTCTGTAGAAACCGTATCTCCAAATTATGCGACGATTCCGCAATATTGGGGTTATGGCGGATATGGTAATTATCAAAGCACGTTTACTTATCCGGCGACTGGATATGGGGGAGGAAAGTCGGTAAAACTGACGATTACCAATTATGTATCTGGCGATGCCAAGTGGTACTTTAGAGACGTAGCTGTTTCCGGGAATAGGTCCTACACTTTCTCCGACTACTACATCTCAACGGCTAAAAGTAGTCTGGTGCTGCGGGTAACTACTACTGCGGGTGCGTATTTGTATTACAACCTGGCAAACCTGAATCCAGCTAATACTTGGACACAGGCGAAAGTTACTTTTACCACTCCGGCCAGTGCTGCTTCTGTAACAGTGTTTCACTCTCTGGCTGCTAATGGGACGCTGACTACAGATGCATTTTCTTTGACAGCTACTGCCGTACCGACTCCTACGCCCACACGAATTCCGGCTACTCCGACACCAACGATTAGGATTACTCCCACTCCCACTCGTGTACCACCAACTCCGACGCCCACAATCAGAATCACGCCGACTCCGAGCCCGACAGTTAGGCCCTCACCAACTCCAACACGGGTTCCTGCGACGCCAACGCCGACGGTGAGGATAACCCCCACGCCCACACGAATTCCGGCTACTCCGACGCCAACAGTCAGGATAACACCAGCACCGACTATTACCCCAACACCTGTAACATATCCGGTCCCGACATTCGCTCCGTACCCACAGCCGGTTTTGGGGGCAAATTTGGTAGCCAATCCGTCATTTGAGCAGTCTGGTGGTTCACTGCCTGCGGGATGGTATGACGGCAGCTGGGGAAACAATGACGCTATGCTGACTTATCCGGTGACCGGATTTGATGGGGAAAAAGCTGTTCAGGTAAGTGTCAACCAGTATGCCAATGGTGATGCCAAGTGGTATTTTCAGGAAGTGCCTGTTGAGCCAGACACTTATTATGTTTACTCGGATGTGTTTAAATCAGACGCGCCCACTTACATAACTGTAGAGTATACGAATGCCAGCGGCCAGCATTATTATCAGGGTTTAACAGTTGAAAGTTCTTCAAACACCTGGAAAGAAGCGTCATATAGCTTTATCACTCCCACTTCAGCAAAAACCGCTACCGTTTTTCGAGCATTACAACAGAAAGGCATTCTCACGCTCGATAGAGTATCTTTGCAAAAAAGCACTATGCCTACTCAATACACTTTTCCTAAAGGTATGATTTCGTTGAATTTTGATGATGGTTGGCAAAGCGCTTATCACAATGCCTTGCCGATTCTGGACGCGGCCGGATACAAAAGCACCCATTACATAATTACTGAAACAATGAACATCGGGAGTTTGTATTACGTTAATCCGAGTCAGATTTTAAATATGCAGGCCAGAGGACATGAAATTGGTTCGCACACCCGCACGCACCGCGATCTAACTCTTTTGAGCAACACAGAGATTTTGGATGAAATAATTGGTTCCAAAAACGATCTGGCCGCGATAGGGGTGACTGCAAGAACATTTTCATATCCGTACGGTTATTTCAATGGTTATGCAGATAGGGTAATAAGGGATGCGGGATATGTAGGTTCTAGATCTGTAGAGGGAGGTTACAATTATAAAAATGCTAACAAATTCTTGCTCCGGGCTGCGGCGGTAGACAACAGAACCTCTTATGAGGAGATCAAGGGTTATATAGATTCGGCGGAAGCGTATAAATCGTGGTTAGTTTTGGTGTTTCATAAGATCGATAATAGTGGGGAGATGTACAGTACGACTCCGCAACAACTTCAGGACGTAGTCAACTATTTGAAAACCCGTAACGTGAGTGTGGTGACAGTAAGCCAGGGACTGGACCAGCTGCCATAGAAGGTTTGGGTGTTGTGTTTTGTCGATGTATTGCGGATTGCGGCTAGGATGATTGTCTGGCAAATTCCAAGAACTTTTTTATGGTCTGTGAGACCTTTGATTTTACTGAAGAATCCTTGATGTTTCCCGAAGTGTCGATAATCTCTTCGGCTTTGGGAATGTCTATGTCGTGTTCATAAACTTTGGCTCCCAATTCTGTCAGTCTGTCGTGCAACTTTGATCGGGCGGAGGATGTGCCGACTTCGTCTAAAGCTACCCCCGCAATCAATGACGGCTTGTCTTTCCAGATTTCTTTTGGAGAGAGATTTATCAGGCTGCCAATGATTTGGGAGTAGGAATAATTGAATTCGGGGGTACTAAATATCAAAATTTCTGAGTCTTTGATTTGTTTGATGATTTTTTTTACGGAAGGAAGTTCGGCAGAGTCTGGGCCTATGATTGGAGGAAAATCCTCCATATTAGCCAGTGTAAGTTTGCCTGATTCAGGAAGAAACTGAGACAGCGATTTTATAAATAGAGTGTTTCTTGAATCTTTGCGGGTACTTCCTGATATGCCTAGTATGTTCACAAGCTAATAATACTCCTATTTTTCAAACGTGAGATGTTTGTTGCCGAAATCCTTACTTTTTCCGTAAAAATAGGGAGATGGTAATTGAAAGCAGAGAGGAAATAGCGGCGGCAGCAGCTATGGTTGCGGTTTGGTTGCAGGAACAGGGAGTTGTTACTGTGGCATTTGCGGTGACGGGAATGATGGCTGGAGTGTTTGTGGGTTGGGGCGGAAGTGTCGGTGATTGAGTGGGGGAGGGGGAGTTTTCAGCCGTCTGTGAGTCGTTGGAGTAAAGACGGATTGTGCCTGTGCCATTGGGTTTTAAACATTGGCGGTTGGTGGGTATTTCTGTGCTGTAAGTGGCTGCCGGCATGAGAGTGTCGAGTTCGTAATCGGCGTTGCACCAGGTGGTCTGATACGGATCACAATCGCCGCGTTTGGCTTCAAATGAAGCAAATTTCTCACCGTCTTTTAGAACAGTTACCGGAAGGCTGGTTTCTCCCTGATTCCATTTGTACCAGACTTGGAATTTTGATACTTTGATGTCTTTGGTCAGTTCCCATGAGGACTTATTTGTCATTTGACAGGCACCAAGATAGTGGTCAGTAGAGTCAAAGACGAGGGTGTCGGAGGCTTGGGCTGTTTCTGATGACAGAAAAAGTGCTGCTAGTATGGCGATGAGCGACAGAATTTTCATCTTGGTTTTTGGGTAATACGATTATTATCCTGAATACAGGGCATATTTTAACATGGAGTTGCAGGTGGCAGAAAGATTGTGTAATTTTGTTTGAATAAATATGCATAAAAATCAAGTTGCTGGAGGAGTGGTGCACGAGGTGCCGGAGGATTTGCGAAAGGCATTGGGTTCTGACGCTAAGGCATTGAAATTGTGGGAGGGATTGACGCCGCTTGCCCGGAACGAGTGGATTTGCTGGACTACTTTTGTGAAGAGAGAAGAAACTCGCAGAGATCATGTAAAAAGAGTGGTGAGCGAGCTAAAAGAGGGAATGCGGCGACCGTGTTGCTGGATTGGTTGCATTCACCGTAAAGATAAAATGGTGAGTCCATCAGTAAAAGCGATACTCAAAAGACGAGGAAAGGTGTAGGTGTATAGTTTGAATAATGAGGGCGGGTTTTCTGATCGTGAAATGGACGGCAAGGGTTTTGTCGATTGCTTTTATAGGGTTTATTAGTCTCTTTGCTTTAGATGCGATGGGGAATCCTAATTGGCCAGTGGCGCTTTCAATACATTTGTTGCCGAGTCTGCTGCTGACGGTGATTACGATCATTGCATGGAGGTGGGGAAAGGTGGGGGGAGTACTGTTTGTTGTTGTGTGGGTTCTTTGGTTTTTTAGTTCGAGGTTCCAGTCATATGTTATTTCGGTTCCGGCAATAATAGTGGGAAGTTTGTTTGTGGCAGAGAAATGTTGTTTTAGGGTGATAAAATAATTGTTGAATATGACAAAAAATCCGATAGTAAATGCGTTGACAGCTGTGGGTTATATTTCTTTGGTTTCGACACTCATGTTTTTTGGAAGCAGGCTATTTGGCGGTGATGATACAGTCTTGGCTCCGATTGCGATGTTGTCTTTATTTTCTTTGTCTGCGGCGACAATGGCGTATATCTTTTTGTACCAACCATTTTTGTACTTTGTCGAAGGCGAAAAGAAAAAGGCGGTGAATTTGTTTCTGCAGACTACGGCGGCTTTCGCGATTTTTACCCTACTGATGTTTGGTGGACTTGTTTTTGGGCGTGTTTTCAATTTCTGATCTGGAGTTGGGTAAGAATTTTTTGGCGTAATCAGATGGGCTACCTACTTGGCAATGAGGTGAGGTTCCAGCATCTAGTCGAACGGTGGGTTTGATGCAATAAAGTGGGTTTGGAAGGATTGCTTTTTTGGAGTAGCGTTTGAGGGATGTTTTCCGGTATTATATTTTAATGTTTGCACATGCGCTGATTTACCTTCTGGCATTTTTGGGAATCTGGATCGGGTCGGGGTTGGCTATCAGATCAGTCGAAAGACTGTCCCGGAAACTAAAAGCTTCGTCATTTGCACTTTCCTTTTTGATTCTTGGAGTATTCACGTCGATAGGCGAGCTGTCTGTAGGAGTGAATTCAATTCTAGGAAACGATCCGGAAATTTATGTGGGAAATCTGGTGGGGGCGACTATCGTGATTTTTATGCTGATAATTCCGCTTTTGGCAATAGTGGGAAAATCAATAAAAATAACACCCGAGTTTCAGGGGTTTAATTTGCCGGCGTCATTGGTGGTAATCGCTTTGCCGGTGCTTCTTGCCCTGGACGGAAAAGTAGGACTCATAGACAGTGAACTGGCAGTGATCCTGTTTATATTTTTACTGATCAGCATACAGTTAAAAAAAGGCATTGGAGAAGGGTTAAAGTCAATAAATTCCAAAACCAGCGCAAGTGTCGGCAGGGAGCTTTTGCGAATCGTGTTTGGGGTGGTTACGATTTTTGTTGCCAGCAGGTATGTGGTGCTCCAAACATTGTATTTTTCGGAGCAGTTTGGCGTGTCGCCGTTTGTAGTCAGCCTTTTGGTGATTGGTTTGGGAACTAATATTCCCGAGTTATCTTTGGTATTTAGATCAGCAATGTTAAAAAATACCCAAGTGGCCTTTGGGGACTATGTGGGCTCTGCGGCCTTTAATACTTTTTTACTGGGAACCTTGACTCTGGCGTATGGAAAAACCGTGATTCTCAGCAATAGTTATGTTGTAAGTTTGGTGTTTATGATTATCGGCTTGGCTATGTTTTACTATTTTGCCAGAACAAAAAATGAAATTTCACGAAGAGAGGGTTTGATAATGTTGGTTTTGTATTTTGGTTTTGTGGTGACAGAAATTCTTGTACATTAGCTGTGAGACTCTTTTTGGGGGTGGGTTTTTGGCGATTGGAGATAGTGCATGGAAAATCGACAATTTGTCCGATCAGGTTTCCGGAAAGCATTCTGTGAGGTAAAATTGGTGGCTTTATGAAAAAAACTAAGATTGTGGCGACGATTGGCCCCAGCAGCGACAGTTTTGAGCGAATGAAGGAGCTTGTCCTAGCTGGCGTGAATGTATTTCGCTTCAACATGAAACATAATGAAGTGTCCTGGCACGAAGAGAGAATAGCCTTGGCAGATAAGGCGGCGTCTGAGCTAGGGCGGCGGGTGGGAATACTCATTGATCTGCAGGGGCCGGAAATACGTATTGAAACAAGGGACAAGCAGACTGTGATTGTAAAACGGGGGGAGGAGATTGTTTTTGGAATTTCGCTTTCTGATCCGCTTGTTCAAGTGGCTATTCCACATCCGGAAATTTTTGCAAACTTGGTGGCGGGTGAATTGTTGTTGATCGATGATGGTTTTTTGGAGTTTGAAATAGTAGGTGTAGCGGAGCAGACGATACGAGTTAGGGCAAAAGCCGATTATGTGATAAAACATCGAAAGGGGCTGAATTTGCCGGGAAAGGTGATTGAGTTGCCGTCTTTGATCGCTGCTGACTTGGCCAAGCTTGATATGGCGACAAGATCAAAAGTTGATTTTGTGGCGCTGTCTTTTTGCCGAAGCAAAAATGATGTAGAGATATTGCGATCTGAGCTAGAAAAAAGAAAGTTGGAAGTGCAAATTGTGGCAAAAACAGAGAGCCAGGAGTCTCTGGATAACCTAGATGAGATATTGGAGAGTGTAGACGCGGTGATGGTGGCCAGAGGAGATTTAGGCGTGGAGGTGCCAATTGAGCAACTGGCGATGTGGCAGAAACAGATAATTACCAAATGTAGATTGGCCGGAAAACCAGTGATTGTGGCAACGCAGATGTTGCAATCGATGGTGGAAAATCCCAGGCCAACACGAGCAGAAGCTACCGATGTTTCAAATGCAGTTTGGGATGGGACGGATGCTGTCATGCTGTCAGGTGAAACAGCATCCGGGGCGTATCCCGTCGTTGCTGTTGAAGCCATGTCCAAGATTGCCAAATTTAATGAAGGGGTGGCTGTGGTGAAGGAAATTGATGTTGAAGCCGGAGACAATACTCAGGCGGTGACCAGTGCTGTTTACAAGTTAGCCAAAGAACAGCAGAACTTGGGGATTAAGGCGATTGTGGTGTTTACAGAAACGGGATATACCGCAAAGAGGCTGTCGGCTTTCAGGCCAAATGTGCCGATTCTGGCGGTGACTGAATCAGTGAAGACAGCGGATGGGTTGGCGTTGTCGTATGGGGTGGTACCGGTAATTGTTGATTTTCCTGAAGGAGGGTTTTTGGTGTCTCCTGAAGTGAAACAGCGAATCGAAGAAACGGGTTTTGTTTCTCAGGGGGAACGGGTAGCTGTGGTTCACGGTCAGAATTTCAAGAAACCAAGTTTGACAAATGCGATGGAGATAGTGATTTGGGAGTAAACGGTGATTGTATTTGTAATGTATCATGTATCTAAATGAGACGGTCAGTATTTATAAGTGTTTTGGCGATATTGTTTTTTGTTGGAGTTGTGACGGTTGTCAGTTATGTGACGATGAAATCGCGACAGACAAAAAAGACAGAACCGATTGATGCACAACAAGTTCAGGAAGATGTTACGTTGCAAGGAAGGTTGATCTGTTTACCACACCGAGACAGATCAGGACCACAGACTTTGGAATGTGTAAGGGGGATTGAAACGGATGGTGGGAACAATTATGGTCTTAGAGACACGAGTTCCGATTATGTAAATTTAGCGCAACTGGATGGGCGAAGTTGGGCTGAAGTGAGGGGAAGGTTGGTAGAAAAGAGGGATGAGAATTATGATTCGGCGGGTGTTTTGGAAATAGAATCGGTTTTGGCCAGGAGCTTGGGTGAGCGGATAAAACAATGTATGCTTAAAAGTGACGAAAATAGTAGGAAAGTATGCGACAGTCTCGTTAAAAAAATACGAGAGTTTTGGGAATGTGAGGAGGCTGGCTGGCCTGTTCAGGAGACATATCCTCGCAGATGTATATTGCCCAACGGAACTGAACTCATAGAGCCATTACCTTAAGTGGCTCTTGCGGTGTTTTTTTGGGAGAGTCATATAGGAGGGGTAATGTGGTATGACATGAGGGAAAGACCAGGAGACAACGCACTTTTGTGGCAGGATTCGTGATGGTGAAAGGGGATGAGAAGTATGATGCGGCGGGAACAATTCGGATACGTTCTGGTGAAGTTTACCGATTAAAGAAGATTGTTTGTGGGATGTGTATTGCCGAATGGTCGGGTGCTTATGGAAGTGGCGGAAGTTGAGTAGTGCTAAACTGAATTTGGAATGTGGAGTTTGAAACACTATTTTTTGTTGTGGCTGGTTGTTTTGGTAACTATATCTGGTGTGGTGGTGGGGGTTTCTTTGGCTAGAGGAAAGGAAATCCAAAAACGATGTCAACTGCTCGTAGAGGAGGGTGAAGCTGATTGTATCGTTGGGTTGATGCAGGTGGTAGACAATGAAAGGCTTAGTTATAGGGCAAGAAATGAGGCAATAATATTTTTGGGGGAATTGGGGGATAATCGGGCGGTTGGTGTTTTGGAGAAATATTTGTCAGAGACTGATTCCAGGGATGTGGATATTAGTTTGGACCTGGATCAGTCAGAATTGCGCAAGGCTATCAAACTGTTGAGTGGGGGAGTAAATATTTCCGGATGGATTTGGAAAAAGTTTTACGGAGTTGCAATCTAGTGGGGGATTATTAAGGGGACTATTTTGGATCCGGACCAGATCAAGAGTGCAAGAAATATCAGCAGCTCAATCAAATTTGTAATGATGGGTATTATTTTACGGTAATCCATAGTTTTTTAAGTCTATCTAGACTTAGCCACAACGACAAAGCAAAGACTATAAGGTACAGACGATAATCTTCTGACTTGTCATCGTCGCAGGTGGGTTGTGGAGATGTGTCCGATGTGCCGAGAACCTGAGGAACAGAAACTTCTTCGGCTTTGGCAACGGGAATTATCAGTAGAGATGCCAGCTTGATGTTGAATGTGGTTTTGGCTGTATTGGATTGGATTTCATTGCCGTTTGGAGCTGTGCAGATGATTATTGTCTGTGTGAGATAGGTGTCTGCAGGAGCCTGTCTAGGGGTTTGCAGACCAAAATTTATTTTGGCTTTCTTGCCAGCTTTGAATTCCCCAATGTTCAGGCGGTTTGAACTAAGCTGTTCGCCATGGTTGTTGTACAGATTGTGAATGATGTAGCTGGAGTAGCAGGAGACATCGCTGTTGTTTTGAGCGGAGATCTCAAAGGTGACCGTATCTCCGGGATAAACAAATGAGTTGACGTTGTTTGCTGCTGAAATATCAATTTTTGGCTGACGTTGGTCTGTGGCGGATGTATCTTCGACTGGTGGACGTTCGTGAACCAGCGCTTTGGCGGAAGCCTGATTGTTTGAGGTGGAGTACTCCGGATTTGAGGAAGAAATTTCGGCAGTTACCTGAATCTGGTTACTCATTGCAGAATAAGCGTGGGCTGTGGGGATGAAAGAATCCAACCAAGTGGTGAGTGTATTGAAGTGGAAACCGTCAGCGATTTTTAATGAAAAGGAAATTGAACCAGATTGGTTTGGTGTAAGGTTGCCGATCTGCCATCGGCATATCAGGTTTTGGCAATTTGCAGGAATCGAACTGGATATGATTTCACTCTCTGCAGGCAGTCTGACAGATAAAATAACGTTTTCGGCCTTATCATATCCAGTATTTGAATAAATGATCTGATAATTAAGATTGTCTCCGGCATACACCTGCTGACCATCGCCTGAAAGGGAAACCGAAACATCCGGATAAGCAAAAATCAGATTACCGCTCCACTCACGAAGAACATTTATATTACCGGAGAACCAATAACTGCCAACAATATTTGTATTTACTACATTGAATACGTTGGATATGGCTAGTGCGTCACCGGTTTTTATCTCGTTGGAACCGGTTTTGGTTTTTTGAGAGTTGTCTCCGGTGTTTGCGGTAGTGGTGACATTATTTATTACTGTGGCAGAGTTTTGAAGGGATGCAGATGGTGCGAAATTTGTATTTGAAGCAGAGGTATTTTCCATAGTGGATTCACCTGATGATTGAAGGATTGTGGTACTTGGGGGGGGAGTCAGTTGGGCTTCGGGATTCTCCCAGGCATAAATATTGCCTGTCCAATTGCCGTAGTGATTAATAACCAGAGAAAACCACCAGTTTTCATTTATGGTGGTATTAACAAAATTGTAGACATGGGATCTGGAATCGGCAGTTCCTGTCTGTATGGAGTTTTCACCTGAGGATGTCTGTTGAATATTGTTTCCGCTGTTTGCCGAAGAGGAAACATTGTTTACAACTGATGCCGTGTTTTCTGAAACCAAACTCGTGCTGATATCCTGGGGGTTGAAATTGTAAGAAGAAAGCGAACCAAGCTTTTCTTTGCTGGGAAGAATAATATTTGCGTTTGAGGGGGCGGTGATATTTATTTGGCTATAGAGAAAGTTTGATCCGACGATGTTTGTGTTTGCCACATTGGTAACATTTGAGATGGCAATGGCGTCACCAGTATGGATTTGTGAATTTCCGGAAATGGATGTCGAAGTATTTCCTCCGGTATTTGCTGAGGTGGATATGTTGTTTTCGATGACTGCGGTATTTGTGGTGGATACAGTATAGGTTAGTCCGTCGATGATGAGTTCGCCCTCATTGTTGAGGGATAATAATTGATCCCAAACGTCATTTAGATTGATATCTTGATCTGTTTCTCCAGATATTTCTAAAGTAAGAACCTGAAAGTTTGTACCGGTAATATTAGTGTTTACCAAGTTGGTCACATCAGTGACCGCAACAGCGTCTCCGGTTGTGGTGGTGGTATCACCTGCTGTAGTCCTACTGGAATTTGAGCCTGAATCTGCGGTTGCGGTGGCTGAATTTGAAACGTTGGCGGTGTTGGTGATGGCGACTTCTGCAACGGCGGGAGTAGTAGTGGGATTGAGTAGAGCCTCGACAGTTATGACGGCTGATTCTGAGGATGGTTGTGGTAGAGATAAGTCTGTTGTCACACTATTTATTTCAGTTTCTGCAGAGGTAGCGGCAGAGGAATTTCCGGTAGTAATTTCGGTGCTACCTACTTCGTCTGAAATTTCATTTGTTCCTGACTGAGCCTGAGAATCCGTTTCTGCTACTATCTCTGCTGTATTGGAGACAGATTCTGCGGGGGTGGGAGTGATGACGTTTGCGGCGGTCTCAGAAGTGGCGACTGCAGATGCCTCGCCAGTTTCGGTGGTGGATGTGGCGGGTTGGGGAGTGGGCTGTGCGGGACTTGCGGGGGGAGGGGTATTTTCGACTGGTGTTTCTGCTGGCGGGCTAGTGGGAAGAGGCAGGGTTTCAACTTGGGGGGCGGGTGTGGGGATCGATTCTTCTATTGATTGAGCGACAGCCAGAGAAATGCTGGTCTGCTGAAAGAACAACAAACTGATAAGAAAGACAGATATTTGGCGGCGGAATGGATAGTGCAATTTATTGGTCTTCTGTGAATTAAAAAGAAATGTCTTTTGGAAGGGGAGTTGCCCCCCCTTCCAAAAAAATGTGATCACACTTTTGTGGAAATTAATTCATCACCACGGAAGAGTTGACCACGGTCCAGGAATTTGCCTGAGAACTTGCAGCTCCTGTTGCACTCACGTTTTTTGATCCGAAGACACTGCCGAAAACGGCGGTGTTTTCCTGGGTGTTGTAACCCGAGTTGGCGGATGAGGAAACGGTGGTGTTTACAAAGGCTGTGTTTTTAGAATTCGAGCTACAAAGATTGCAGTCGGAATTGTTGGCCTGGGTTTCCTGACCTGCTATCGAACTGGCGGGACCTGTGAATAGTGCGTTACTGGAAAAACCAACCTTGCCAAATACGGCAGAATTGGTTTGAGTGTTACGACCAGAGACGGCTGAAGAGCTGACTTTGGTGGTTACGCTGGCAAATGAGGTCGTGCTAGTCGATGGCTTTGGCATATGCCATGCAAATGCGGGAGTGGCGCTGCCAAGAAGCAGGGCGCCGGCTCCAACGATGCTTGCGATTTTTTTTACCATTGTGTGATTCACCTCCTTTCTTTTTTTGGATCAAAAAAATCCGGCATAATACCGGATTAATGTTGATCTGCTGGGTTTGAAACCGTTTTGATTCCTCGCGAAAGACCACATGTAGTTGTTACTTTTGAGCCAAACCCATGTTTTGTCAGTAATCCAGCTTACAAATCTTCACTAAATATATACATAGTCATGACAAAACTGGGCGTATCTCGCTCAAAAATCTGGCATTTTGTCTTGCGCTCGCTATAATGGGGTTCTGCCCCTTTGAAAAATCTATGGATTGTACCGGAAAAATCGGGGCATTTCTGAATCAGTTTCACAGGCAGAAATTTGGGTGTGGAGAGTCGCTGAATGCGGGGGAAGAGCTGACGAGTGTGGCCTACTATTTGGTTGATGGCAACGTAAAAGAGTACACCCTTACGCACAATGGGGATGCGGTGATGACAAGCATTTATTCGCGGGGAGCCTTCTTTCCGGTATGTGTTTTTTGCCGAGCGTGTCAATTAAGTACATATTTGGAGGCGGTTTCCGGAGCTGAGATTATCAAGGTTCCGCTTACAAAGCTGCAGGAGTTTATGGTGCAAAACCCGGAAATTTTTTTGGAGATGGCAAATGGTGTGGCTGATGACGTGTCGCAAACATTGCGAAGGATGACTTTGTTTACGGGCGCCTGTCTTCGCGATAGGATCGTAATAGTTTTGAAGTATTTGAGTGATAAGCTGGGAAGAACGGATACGAATACCGGAAAGAGATTGATCGATTGCCGAATTACTCATAGAGAGATAGCCGCCTGGACTGCTTCCACGCGGGAATCTACAAGTGTGGAGATGAAAAAATTAAAGGATATGGGAGTGATCAGTTATGAAAAACAAATGATAGTGGTTAATGAAGCCATGTTAAGCCGTGAACTGGTGCAGGCAGACTAAAGCGACTTTTTGTCAGTAAATTACTATAATGCAGGAGTGAAAACCTGGGAAAAGTTGAAAATTGGGGAAATTGGATTTGAAAAACACTGGCAACGGGAGACGGTGATTGACACAATCAGGCATTTTTTTAAGAGTGAAGGATTTCACGAAGTATTTACGCCGACCTTGGTTCCAGTGCCGAGCGCTGAGGCAAATTTGGAAGTGTTTGAAACTCAGCTGCGTACGGCGCGGGGAGAAAAACGCAAGGGCTTTTTGATTATGAGCCCGGAATACGCATTGAAAAAGCTGGTGGCGGCGGGATCGGGGAGTGTTTTTGAAATTACTAGGTCGTTTAGAAATGAAGAGGAGATAACGGCGATGCACAACCCGGAATTTACGATGCTGGAATGGTACAGGGTGGGCGCGGATTACAGAAAGGTGATGGAAGACTTTGAAAACTTGTTTTGTGAAATTGTGCAAAAAGTGCGGCCAGGAGCGGACTTGTCTTCGTGGGTGTATCAGGGCCAGACATATGATTTACGGAAACCGTGGTTGCGGATGAGTGTCGCAGAGGTGTTTGAAAGGATGGCGGAGGTAGATACGGAAACAATGTTGTCTCCTGATTTGTTGAGGGATGAGTTAAAAAAAAGAGGATATGTAAATAATCCGGACACTACCTGGGAACAAATGTTTTATCAGGTGGTTTTTAATGAAATAGAACCAAAACTGAGAGAGATGTATCGCCCGGTGTTTGTGTATGATTATCCGCTGGCACAAGCGGCCCTTGCGCGGAAGAAACAGTCTGATCCACGTTTTGCGGAAAGGTTTGAAGTGTTTTTGGCGGGGATTGAGCTGGGGAATTGTTTTTCTGAATTGACTGATGCGGCGGAGCAGAGGGCCAGACTTACGGAAGAAAATGCTCAGAGACGAGCAGCCGGCAAGACAGATTATCCGGTGGATGAGGATTTTTTGGCGGCATTGGAAGCGGGAATGCCGGAAGTTTCCGGAATTGCGGTGGGGGTGGACAGGTTGGTGATGTTGGCTGCCAATGCGAAGAGTGTTTCTGAAACATTATTTTTCCCAGCCGAAGAGATTTTTAATCTGGACTGAGATTTTAATTGTGTCTGAAGCTGATTTGGAGTAAAATATGGCCTATGTCATCAGTAAATGCGGGTAATCTGGCGAAGGGGATGTATGTAATGTTTAAAGATTCACCTCATTTTGTGACCAAAGCTGAATTTATGGCGCCCGGTAAGGGATCGCCGATCATGAGGGTGAAGCTTAAGAACGTGACGTCCGGAGCAGTGCAGGAATTCACATACAAGACAAATGAAAAAGTGGAAGAGGCGGATGTGGATAAGAAAGAAATGCAGTTTTTGTATCAGGATGGGCAAGAGCTGATTTTTATGGATCCCAAGAATTTTGACCAACAGTCAGTTCCATTGTCTTTGGTAGAAGATCAGGCGAAGTTTCTAATTGCGGATATGAAGTGTTGGGTGTTGTGGTATGACGGAAATGCGATTGGAATAAGCTTGCCCCCGAATGTGGTTTTGAAAGTGGTGGAAGCTCCGGAAGCTGTGGCTGGAAATACAGTGAATGCACCAAGAAAATTGGCAAAGGTTGAGACCGGAGCGGAGGTTTTGGTGCCATTGTTTATCAAAGAAGGCGAAAAGATCATCATCGACACTGCTTCAGGGGAATACGTTTCCCGGGTAACTTCCTAGACGTGTTTGTGAAATTATTGCAATTTGGGGTTAGAATATGATTATGGATTTGGTATCTGGGGTTCAGTTGGATAAAAACACATTTTTATTGCTCACCATGTGGGAGTTGGTATGGAAGGGATTGGCTTTATGGAGGGCGGCCAGGAGGGAAGAAAAATACTGGTATGTGGCGATATTGGTAATTAATTCGGTGGGGCTGCTTCCCATTGGGTATCTATTGTTTACCCGTAAGACAGAAAATAAATTAAGAACAAAAAGAAAATAATATGAAAGGGTTTTTGGAATTTGTAAGAGAACAAGGAGTCGTCGGATTGGCTGTGGGTTTTATTTTGGGCGGATCTGTTTCCAAGGTGGTATCTTCAATAGTGGGTGACCTGGTCAATCCCATTCTGGGAATTGTGATGGGATCTGCGGGTGAATTGCGGGATATGCATTGGACTGTGGGTGGGTCGACTGTGAGGTGGGGAAACTTTTTGGCGACGCTGATGGATTTTCTGGTAATATCAACGGTGGTGTATGTGTTTGTGAAGAAACTTAAACTCGACAGGCTGGATAAGAAGAAAGGCTAGCCGAAAAGCTGGCGGAAGCAGAAGTAGCCGAAAAAGCAGATAGTGAGAGTGAGGCCAATGTTTCTGAATATGCTGGGGCGGAGCGGACGGGGCAGGTGGGAGTTGTTGAAGTAGAGAAGCAGGATAGTGTAAACCAGCATGGCAAAAGCGTTGATAATGGCACCGAGAATTATCAGTTCGCGTGGTTGGGAGATGCCGATGTTGGCGATAGTGATACCAAAGGCGATCTGTAGCCAGAGGACGATATAGTAAGTACGGGAAACGTTGGGATGAGATTTGCGTGACAGCAGGAGAAAATTTTCGGTGATAATGCGGCTGGTAGAGTCGAGAACTGTCAGCTGGGTGGCTGCCAGCATGAGTCCGGTAGTGACAAGAAACAGACTGGCAAATAACGGCACTGTTTTTTCTCCTATGTATGAAGCCTGAGCGATAACAAAATTTATCCCCTCGGGGCTACTGGAGTGACCCTGAGTAGCAACATACGCTAGCAGGGATAGAGTGAGCATGGTGACAAGTCCAAGCACCCAAAAAATGAAAAAATGTTCGAGATTTATGACCTGCCACCATTTGCGGAAGTTGGTGATATTTGCTCTAGTGAGCGGAAATGTGGCGCCTGCCAACTGAACCTCTGCTGTCGATTTTGACGTAAAGAGGCTTCTGATTTTTTCGGCAAATTTACCCATGCCGTATCCTTTGTCGCGTACATAGAATGATTGGGCGAGATTGAGATTTCCACCTGCTCCTGAGAAAGCTATGGCGCCAAGAAATGTCCCAATGACAATGGATTCCGGCAGAAATGTGAAATCCCGCCCTTGTCCCACAAGGCCAAGGGCCAGAGCTCCCCAGTCGGCGGGTTTGGCAAGAAAGATGGTGAGGAAAAAAATAAAAGGTGTGCCAAGAGTAATCAGATATTTCTGGAGGGTTTCAACTGTGGTATATAACTGCTTGCCCAGGGTCAAAATGAGGCCTATGATAAGGAATAATAGTGTGGTAATGAATGTGAGGTCTGTATTTGGAAAAAACTGGATAATTAGTGTAGCAGATGACATGCCGATACCTGGCCAACCGAAGCCAAGGAAAGTAGAAATGATGAACCAGAGGGGGAGAAGTTTGAGCCAGCGGGCAAATCCCACAAAGATGCTTTCGCCATAGATAAGGGCATAACGCTCTACTTCCAAATTGATGACAAACTGCATAGAAATACCGACAACTATGGCCCAAGCCATACCGAGACCGTGAACAGTTGAGAGATACGGCCAGAGAATGATTTCTCCGCTACCGAGTCCAAGCCCGAGGATAATGAAGCTTGGCCCCAGGATTTGAAGCAGGGGCGGTGGTTTTGGCAAGTCTTTGCTGGGGGCAAGTTTTAAAGAAAAACTCATATATCTATATAGTACTATACCTGGCTTGACTGGGGGAGCGGAATGGTTTTAATCTATGAGGTAGTGAAGAAATTTGTCAGATTGGTGCTCTTGGGGATGATCTTTGGGGGCTTTGCTGTGGGGAGAGCTGGTGCGGATGGACTGATGGTTCATCAACTTGCGAAGCCGGTAGTGGAGACGGGGCAAAAAGCGGTGATCTGGTATGAGAACAATAGAGAAACGATGATTTTGTCGACAACCTTTCGAAGTGATCCAGGAGACATGGTGTGGATAATTCCAGTTCCAAGTAAGCCGGAAGTTAAACAAAGCCGTGATGAGTTGTTTACCGCCTTGGAAGAATATACCCGACCAAAGAACAGAGCGAATCCGATCCCAGTTTATAGCGGAGCGACTCTGGACCTAAAGAGCAATGCGGTTTACGAGAGCAGGGTTACAGTGGTGGAAACGAAGAGAGTTGATATTTACGATGTGGCGATACTGGAATCGACAGATGGAAAAGCCTTGCGCGAGTGGTTGCAGGAGAATGGTTTTGAATACCCCGCTACCAAGGATCACCTGCTGCAATATTATGTGAATAAGGGATGGTATTTTGTCGCTGCCAAGATTAACGTGACGGCAGAAAGTTATGTGAGCAACAGTTTGCAATCAGGACATGCGACTCCGTTGGAAATTTCTTTTGATACAGATACGATAATTTATCCCCTGAAGATTTCCGGTCCGGCGGCAAAATTTGCTGATGGCCAAAAAATCGCTGCGTATAGTTTCGAAACCGGACAACAGGGATGGGGAGTGATTAGCGGAACTGGTACGTCTGTGTGGTTATCTGCTGAGGGTGGAGTGGTTCACGGAAAGAATTCGTTGCAGGTGGTATCGAGGAGCGGTGCCGATATCGGTGTTTATCAGGTGGTGTCCGGAATGGTTGGCGGGAAATCTTACCAATTTTCTGCGTACGTGTCGGGCCAAGCTACAACCGGGGCTAAAGCGAGTTTGAGAGTGTTGAGCGGGGCGAATGTAATTACTGAATCCACACCTAGGACTGTAATTTCCGGGCAACCTGTGAAGTTGGAGACCGGGTTTGTGGCAAATGGCGGATCATACAGGTTTGAAGTGGTAATTTCTGATGCTTCCACTGATGGAAAATTTTATATAGATGGAGTACAGATTGAACAGGGGAGTAAGGCGACTGATTTTGATTTTGAGGTTATGCCAGGAATTGCAGTCAGTGATACGAGTGTTGACCTGATTTTGTATGTGTTTTCCGATCATAAAAAAACGGCAACAGGTTTTAAGACGGAATACGCGGGTAAGGTGTCGGGAAAAACTATTGAGAAAATGTCTATTTCGGATGATGGTGAGCCATGGAGAAAAACATCCCGAACAATGTATCTGACTCGTTTGACCAGAACTATGAGAACATCTGAGATGGTCGCGGATGTGGTGATAAAGGATGCTGATGATAATTCCAGTGTGGGGGCAAGTGGGGTATTTTTTGATAATCCTGTCTTGGTTTGGACTGTTTTGGTGATACCTTTGATTGCAGAGGTGGTTGTGGTTGGTTATTTGGTGTATAAATATAAGAGGAGAAAATGATTGGTTCAGATTTTTCAATAGTGTTTCTGATTCCACTTCTTTTAATCGGTGGAATCGGGTATTTGATTTTCAGACCTCGTGATAAAGAGCCTAATGCGGGGCGGGATGCATATTTTTATATTGTCGCAATGATTTCTTTGTTTGTGCTCTATTGGGGAATTTCCGATTTGTTGAGACTGATACTAAACCAACTGTGGAATAGCGGATCTTCCTACACGTCTGAGGTTTACCGGTATGGGAGTTATGGCGCAAGCAATACAGATTTGCTGCGGAATCTGGCCGGAAGGATTTCGGCTATCATAATAGCTTTACCCTTTTGGGCATTTCATTGGTTCAAAGCTTCGGGAAGGCGTGCGGAAGAGATGGATAATTACAGCAGGAGAATTTATTCGATAATTATTCTAATCCTATCGAGTACGGAGGTGATGATTGGGGGAACGATCTTAGTGTATCAGGCAGTAACAGCTCTTTTGGGGGTGAATTCGGATACGTTGGGTGTGGTTGCAGGACTGTTGCCGTATACAACGGGGGCAGTCATTTTGTGGACACTGCACTATCCGGAATGGAAGAAATCGGGTAAGAGTGTATCTACGGTATCAGAGTAGTATCATTAAATAGATGGATTTAACGCAAGCAATTATTTTGGCTGTTGTTGAGGGGATAACCGAATTTCTGCCTGTGTCATCAACGGGACACATGATATTGGTCAGCGATATGCTGGGTATAGTGGCTGATGAATTTTCGACCAGTTTTATGGTGGGGATACAATTGGGAGCAATTTTGGCTGTGTTTATGATGTATGGAAAAAGATTCTGGCAAAGAAAAAATGAGGCTCGGGTAATTGCGACAGCGTTCGTGCCAACTGCGATAGTGGGTTTTATCGGATATAAACTGATTAAAAGTTGGCTTTTGGAAAGTGTCTGGATAACAGGAGGCGCGTTGTTTGTGGGCGGTGTGATGATGGTTGTAGGGGAAAAATGGATAGAGAAGAGAATAAAGCCAAAAAAACAGGTGGCAGATTTGAAGTGGCAAGAAGCTGCAACTTTGGGGGTTTTTCAGTCGCTGTCGGTAATTCCAGGCGTCTCTCGGGCGCTAACCAGTATTTGGGGAGGGATGTATTTGGGTTTGCCAAGAACTGAGGCTGTAGAAATGTCTTTTATGCTGGCGGTGCCCACTATGGCGGCGGCCACTGCGTGGGACCTCTTAAATTCCGGTTGGGGTTTTTCGGGAAATGAGTGGAGGCTGTTGGGTTTTGGTTTTGTAACCGCATTCATGGTGGCATGGGTAGTGGTGAAATGGTTTTTGAAGTATGTGAGAAGCCATTCATTTCACGCATTTGGATGGTACAGGATTGCGTTGTTTGTGTTTTTGATGATTAGGTAGCATTTGGGTATCTATAACAATTTGAAAGGGGTTGGGGAGAAATTTTTGAGCGAGGCAGTCTGGAGACTATTTACCAGTGGCGTCTTTGAACATCTGGAGAATCAAGCGGGTAGCAAGAAATATGCCGTGCATAACTGCTCGAATAAAGTGGGCAAGGGCGTAGGGGGCTTGTTTTTTGATCCACCCCAGAACTTTTTCCAGAAAGGTGGGTTGGTAGTCATAAGGTGATGTGGAAACTGTGGCCATAGTTTGATGGGATGAATCATACCAAAAAAAATGAAGCAGCGTGTGTCTTTTTGTGTATATATACCCAACTTACTGTGATTTGCAAGCAAATCCAGTTGGGCATATATCCAAAAACTCTCGTTAAAAGTTGCAAATACAAACAAGTTTGCGCTAATGCGAGCGAGTTTTGTGACTATAGTCATGTCAAAATAGAATGACTATATATCTCACACAAAATCTGACATTTTGTTTTGTGCTCGCTATA
>CAZCXU010000013.1:0-32043 GCA_964502885.1 uncultured Gammaproteobacteria bacterium | reverse complement strand
GGGTCTGTATCCGCTTACCGTATGCGCAGCCATTCACTCCGTTGCCACAGGCACCATTGGTCCAGTTGCCTTGATCGCATGACGGTGTAGGCGTAGGTGGAACATAGTCATTCCAGGAGCAACCATTACACATAACCGTTTGACCACAAGTAGAAATACTTCCTGGTCTGAGACTCATACATTCGTCATAGGTCTTGTATTCACAAGATTGAGAGGGTTGTTGATTTATACAATACCAGCTATGGGTACTTGGCGGATTAGGGCAATAGCCGGTACCGTAATTGTAAGTGCCGAAACAGTGGGCATAGACTGGCGAAGAAGTTGAGAAAAACAAAACAAAAAGAAATACACTTATTAATGACAGAGACATGTTTTTACTATACGAAGACGGAGAACCCACGTCAACGCTCAGTGGTGAAAGGGGGTATGGTTTTTAGAGAAAAGCGATCACTAAGATTTTCCCGAATGAATCTGTCAGCTGTTGTTATTTCGTGAGAAGGGTTAGGTCTTCCATCTAATTCTGCACGTAGATCGGAAGACTCATTTATTGCGATTGATAGTGATTCAAGAGCTCTTGCAAGCCATAAGGGTCGATATTCAGGGCCTTCATTTCTAAGATAGAATGTACCTGTCGTATATGTGGAAAGGCGAATGGTATCATTCTGTAGTCTGTCAGCAGAAAAGGAGGTGAGTGTTTGGCCTTGATCTGTTATTGTTTCGGTAATGTAAAACGGATTGTATGGACGATTGTTAAATTGCATTCCTATGCGAAACTCAAAATTGTCTCCCGGTTTTATGGGAACATTAATTCGTTTGCCTTCTTTATATTGAGGAATACCCGCTGTGCCCTGGATAACACTTCCTCGTGAATAGAAAGTTAAGGCATCTATTTTGGCAGCCTCTTCGTCTACAGACTGTGCACTGTATGGTTTATCAGGAAAAGCACCTGGTCCAGAAAGGCCTATTGCATAATGCACAAGCCCCCAAAGTGCCTGTCGGGATTTACTGACGGCAACATCTGGTTCCAGCTCCTGATTTAAAATTATTTTTCCAGCTGAAGTGATTTCACTAACGAGAAGCATCCGTTGATCAATTAGTTTTGCATAGCATATTTTGCCAATTTCCGCATCATATATGGCAACCAGTTCTGTTTGTTTTGTCTGTTCATTAGTTTCGTAATAACCGACGTATGGATAAGTAGTGCTTTCGCGATTCATCATCCGCTTTTCCCATCCGTCAGTCCCCCACTTATCAGGAGCGGATGAATATACCATCTGGTCTTCCGAAGCAAGTAGTTCGGCGTAATGAATATCGGGATTCGTAACCCATTGTTTGTCTATGTGTGAAATCCGCTCTGTGATGGTACCTTTTGAGTCAACCCTCACCCAACTTCCGTTATATCTGGCGAGCTTGTAACTGGGATTTCCTCCTGTTAAAAACAATGGTTTGAAATTGTCAGGAACGGTACCATGGTTAGAGTTTTGCGGGTCGGTGAGAACTTTGCGTGCAAAGTCAGCGTCTATGGGGAGGATATTTCCATTTTTTTGATAATCCAGAGGAGCGGTGAAAACTGCTCCGTTCGCGAGTTCGTCAGATTGAAAAACGGGGACAACGTAAGCTAGGTCTCCGGGGTGAGCTATGTCTTCCACAAACCTGACATTTAACTTATGAGAATTTGGCACACCGTAGGGAAGAGTGTTTTCCGGACCAGCCCAAAGAGTATCCCACCATGTTCGAAGATTTGCTACTTTGCCAGTAATAGCTGGATCATTTGACTCAAGAGCTTTTTGTAGCTGCGGCGAATAATCCAGGTTTACCTCAACAACAAAAATTGTAGGGGTCTTTTCCGGAGGTGGAGTGATGGTGGGCTTTTGTTCCGGGATTTCTGTGGGTTTGGGAGTGATGGTGATATAGCTTTCGGGAGGATCTGCTGGCGCTGCCACTTCGGTCTCAATTGCCTGAGCTACACGGGTTTTCTCCAGTTCAACAGCCGTCTGATTTTCCGGACGAGGCGGCGGAGTGCAGGTGCTAAGACCCAGCGAGGCGATGACAATCAGCCTTGTAAAAAAGCTGATTCTACGACCCTCACGCTCTAAAGCAGAGAACATACTACAGGTCTATTATACACCTGCTATTTCAGGTAATCCAACGGGTTCACAAATCCCCCATTAGTTCTGCGTATTTCAAAGTGTAAATGCGGTCCTGTTGATCTCCCGGTTGATCCTTCAAGTCCTATCTGATCTCCTCGTTTTACCGTCTGCCCCACCACCACACTGACCTTGGACATATGAGCGTACAAAGTACGATAACCATTCCCATGATCAATCACTACCCGATTTCCATATCCGGAGTTATCTGGCCAGCCCGCCACCATCACTGTACCCGAATCAGCCGCCAAAATCGGTGTCCCAAGACTCGTCGCAATATCGATCCCCCGATGATACCAGGCAAATCTCTGAGTAATCCGTCCCCCCATCGGCCACACAAACTGCCCCGTTGCCGAGACTGCTCCGGCATTAGGAGTATTTTGAGCCACATACTTGGTCGGTGACCACAATACTTCATTTGGCTTCTCACCATCTGGAATAATCAGATCCTGACCCACAGCCAAAGCAAAAGTTTCGTTATCAGCAAATGTATTAAATGGAAAATCTACTATCGCCTGCGGATTTGCGCTGTATTTCTTGGCAACAGAGTAAATGGTTTCACCCCGCGAAATCTTATGTCTCACCCCAGTCACCGGCAAAATCCGCAACGTTTGACCCGGCTTTATTGAATTGAGCGAAGCCAGATTATTTTCCCAACGGATAGTGTCTCTGGAAACCCCAAATTTATCCGCAATCGCCGACACCGTATCGCCTGATTTCACCACATACTCGACCACCTTATCTCTCACCTTGTCAGATATCTGTGTCGCTGTGTCATCCGACTGTATCTCCAACACTTGAGTAGAAGACACCAAATCCCCCTGCAATTCTTTTTCAATGCCCGGAAAAGAAGATGCCAGCACCGGCGCCAAGGTAATTCCCATCGCCACAATACCACCCATCGCCGAGTGCACAAATGGTCTGGCAAACCTCCCTCTTTGACGATACAAGCTATGGGCGATAATTCCTTTGACACTCTCAAATCCGGAAAACCATTTATATAAATGTTTCGCAATATAACCCCGCCACAACCCCAGATACTCCCGAACTTCACCCAACAACTGCCTCATCGCTTTCATATATTTACGAAAAACCATCATATCATTCCCCGCAAAATTTTCCGGGAAACTTCCTGATCAGACCAGGGATACTCAGTCTTTCCCATCAAAATAGTTTTCTCGTGCCCTTTCCCGGCAAGCAATACCGTATCTCCCGGCCTGGCCAAACGCAACGCTTTCTCAATAGCTGTCTTTCGATCATTTTCCTTAATCAGAGTTCCTCTGCTTAATCTCTCTTCTCTGTTTTTCATGCCCTTTACTATCTCAGCGTAAATACTGTCCTGGCTTTCTGATCTCGTATCATCTGACGTCACAATTACCACGTCGGAAATTCTATCTGCTGCATCACCCATCTTTGGCCGCTTCTCCCGATCCCTCTCTCCCGTACAGCCAAACACGGTAATCAGCCTTGCCGTCTTTTTCCTATTTTCTTCCTTCAAGGATTGCATTACTTTCTCCAGTCCATTTGGCGTATGGGCAAAATCGACAATTACTCGAAATCTCTGTCCCTCTTTTATCTCTTCCCTTCTTCCGGGTGCCCCCACAAACTCTTTCGCCACCTGTTGCACCAGCTGTTCAGGGATATTCAATATTTTCGCCACGGCCGACACTGCCCCGAGGTTTTCCCGATTATATTCCCCAGACAATCTGGGGCTAATCTCCTTGAAATCCACCCGCTTATATCCCACCACATGCCCGCCCCAACCCGTAATCTGTCTGGAAAAATATTCATAACTGGGATCTGCAGAATTCAACACCGCCCATTTAACATGTTTGAACATAGCCAGTTTCGCATTCTTATACCTGCGCATGTCTACAAAATCATCCAGATGCTCGTGAGTGATATTTGTCAGCACACCTATGGAAATATTGGTTCCCAACACCCGATACTGATCAATTCCATGCGCGGTTACTTCCAACACCAGATGAGTCACCCCTTCCCTAACCATCCGTGACATAAGCGGCTGCAACAGCTTTGCATCCGGATTGGTCGTGTGCAATCCCGTCTCAATATTCTCATCCCCAATCTTTGCCCCCACTGTCGAGATCAATGCCGGCTTTATATCTCCACCTTTTAACTTCAACAGTTCATATATCAGCGTTGCCGTAGTGGTCTTTCCATCTGTTCCTGTTACTCCTATAACCATGAGTTTCCCTGCTGGATATCCATACTTAACCAAATACAAAATTGATATCGCCAAATGGTAAAAATTCTTAAGTCTTTGTCTCCACCATTTGAATTCTCTTTTCATATACATCTTTTATAGCACCGCCAGCCAAACCCCAAAAATGGCTGCTACCAGACCCACCAGCCAGGCTCGCATCACAATCTTGGGTTCTTCCCACCCCAAAAGCTGCAGCCAGTGATGCACAGGTGCAATCGGAAAAAGTCGTTTCTTCATAAATTTCTTTGAGATGAGCTGCAGCATGCTACTCCCCCCCTCAACTAAAAATACTCCGCCAATGACCAAAAGTGCCACAATTTTCCCCGACAACAGCCCAATCAGAGCCAAAGTGGCTCCAAACGCCATACCTCCCACATTCCCAAGCATTATCCGCGCTGGATAAGTATTGAAGTATAGGTAAGCCAGTATCGACCCTGTCCAGATCGCAATAAACAATGACAAAATATGGTCCAAGTCCTGCATTGCAATCACCCAAAACGCCAGTAAACACACCAGCAGTAGTCCACACGATAATCCGTCCAATCCGTCAGTGATATCGAAAGCGTTTGCAAAAGCCACAATCAAAAACGCCGCCACCGGAAGCATCAACCACCCCAGTTGCACCAACCCTACAAAAGGCACATTCACAATATCAATCCCCAATCCAAAATATAAAATACCGGCAGAAATAAATGCCAATATCCACTGGATGATAAATTTATGCCGCATCCGCAATCCAAAAAAACCCGTCTTTGCAAACCCAAATATCTTTATCAAATCATCATACAAACCCAATAGTCCAAAACCCACAAAAGTGAAAATAATCGCAGTCAGCTCTATTTGCATCGGATAACCTGAAAACAAATTTCCCGAAGCGGCCCTGCTGACAGCCAACACAGCAAAAAGAGTTGCAACTACCAGCGCCACCAGAATCCCTCCCCCCGTTACCAGCATAGGTTTAGACGATTGGATTTCCCGAATTTTATAAAACGCCGCCGGAGCCCCTTTTCTTACTTCAGTAGCTTCATCTCTGCGGGTAAACTTTAACTTAAACAATAACCCTATAAACGGAATCATCAACACAAACGTGACTACAGCAGCCACAATAGTCACTCCCAAGTAATAGTGCATCTCCCTTATTCTAGCAGAAGCTTTAGCCTGCGAAACTCCAACCTCTTTTGCTCAAAAAGCTCTTCGTACCTCTTCCCCCTTGCCGGCTCAAAAGAAAACTTAGGCTTTCCGTTTACCATTTCCAATTGCGAAATATTTACCCCCATCGGCGTCACCGCACTAGTCGACTGCACCACTTTCCAACCCCCCGCATCTTTGAGTAGTAGTGCGATATGAAAATAATCACTCATATCCGCTTTCCGAAACAGCAACATGTCCAAAGGCCGCAAATCATCCACACCTACCAATACTGACGCTTTCCCGGCAAATGTATACGCTTTCGCAAAATACGGTTCGTAAGCATGTCGCCAATCAAGAATCGACTTAAGCTTATCAGCGCCCAAAAGTTGACTATATATATTGTAGGCAAAACCGGAACAATCTACCCCCAACCCTTTTAGAATCATATACTCTCTTGCTCCAGCCGCCGTAAAGCTACCCATATCAACATCTTCCGCCTTTGCAATTTCTCCAAAAGATTTCTCCAATTGCTCCGGAGTTGCCTTACCTTGAAAATGTCCATACTGCATCTTATTTTCTTTGTATGGACCTATGATTCTCATCTTCTCATCTTCTGTGAGACCAGCGATATTCATCAATCTGCCAAACATCCTTCCTACATCATTAGTAAAATAAGGCGCTACCACTTCATGACTACCCAAACTCAGCTTCATATACCTTTCCACCAACATCCAAGCCCGCAAGTTCAACTCTTCTACATTATTCGTTAACACCTGCACCGTTACATTATAATATCCGTATCGACAACCAGACTTCACCAAAACATATCCACTTCATGGGCATTGCCGGATCTGGCATGTCTGCGGTTGCCCAAATAGCCGCTGCCCAAGGATACGAAGTTTCCGGCTGTGATCTCAATCTCGACTCTCCATATCTTTCCCATTTAAAAAACAGATTTCCCCAGATAAAGACCTACAATAGTCATTCTTCAGACCATCTCCAAAACATTGATCTCTTGTGTGTCACCCCAGCAATCTTTTACCAAAACGATAATCATCCAGAAATCGAAGCCGCCAGACTACAAAACAAACTTTCCACCTGGCAAGAGTTTATGGGCAATTATCTTCACAAAAACAAATATGTTATCGCCGTTGCTGGCACACATGGCAAAAGTACCACCACTGCTCTAGCCGGACTACTTTTGGAAAAGGCCAATTTAGATCCGACCGTTGAAGTTGGCGCCACACTCAAAGATTGGCACAACAACGTCCGCATTGGTAAATCCAGATATTTCATCAGCGAAGCTGACGAGTTCCACGACAACTTTGCCTCATACCACCCCGACATCATTATTCTTACCCTTTTGGAATTTGATCATCCTGAATACTTTGGCAACCTAAACAACATGTTGGCTTGTTTCCAACGTTTTATCGACCGACTCAAACCAAACGGAAGCGTAATCTACAACGCCGACTCACCTCTGACCTCCCGTCTTAATTTCCCCAAAAATTCCCACCCATATCACTTGACAGATTTCCCATCCGATCTAAATCTTTCTCAGCCCGGCGATCACAATCGTCTCAACAGTCTTTGCATTCTTATGCTCGCCCATCTCCTAGAAATTCCTGCACCCACCGCCTATTCCGTACTTTCCAGTTTCGCCGGACTGGAACGTCGTCTTGATTTATTGGGCGAAACTTCCCAAGGCACAAAAATTTACGACGATTACGCCAACCATCCCAGTTCCTATAGTGCCACCATTTCCACCCTCAAAAATCTCTATCCGGACAAGAAACTTTACGTCGTCATCGAACCCCACACTTTCTCGCGTCTTCGTGCCCTCCTTTCCGAATTGCCGCAAGCGCTGGAAAAAGCCGATGAATTGATAGTCTCAAAAATTTTTGCTTCCCGGGAAGCCGATCCTGGAGACTTTACAGGACAAAACATTATTAATGCAGCCAAACACCCCAATGCCAAATACATTCCTGAATTTTCTGACATTGTTACTCACTTCAAAAACGCATCGCCAGGCAAATCCGACCTAGTTTTAGTCATGGGTTCAGGAAATTCCTACAAGCTGTCCCGCCAACTTCTCACAATTCTTTAGTGATTTGAAATTGTCAATCCACCCCAGCTCTTATATAATTCACCGACATGTCCCACACCTGCGATGCTATAGTTGTTTGCTGTATCGATTTCCGCTTTCAGAAATTCATTCGTAATTGGACGGATCAAAATTTGCCAGACAAAACTTTTGATCTCGTTGGCTTCGCCGGCAGCACAAGAAATTTGGATACCATCATGGGGCAAATCGACATTTCCGTCCGTCTCCACCACATTTCTGAAGCCATTCTAATCCACCACGAAGAGTGTGGTGCCTACGGAGCCGAAAGCTCACTCGAAAAACACACCGCCGATCTCAAAAAAGCTTC
The DNA here is from genome assembly GCA_964502885.1 of uncultured Gammaproteobacteria bacterium. Taxonomy (GTDB): domain Bacteria; phylum Patescibacteriota; class Microgenomatia; order CAZETR01; family Amesbacteraceae; genus XYB1-FULL-44-23. The sequence goes on along the minus strand of CAZCXU010000013.1, from coordinate 24,109 downwards.
TGCAGCCATTCACGCAGCGTACCCAGATCTGAAAGTAACTACACTCCATGTAGGTTTAGATGGCACTTTCACTTCCATTTCCGAGTAAAATAACTGCATGGACGCTACGGCACTTCGTGCCAAATACCCCAAATTCACCTACGAAGCCTTTTCTCACACCTCTTCAGACACAGAAATCCAAATCACTTTTACATACCTCATCCCAAAAGATTTTACTTTTCACCACCAACTTACTCTGCCGCTCTCTACCTCTACACTCTCTCCAGAAAAATTAAACGAACTCATCTTCCAACTCGGACTTTCCTTAATTCCCTCATACTGGAAACTCACCTGTTCTCCCCTGATTGAAATCAACGCCGGACACCTCAATACAGAACAACTTAAATTTTGGCACAAACTATTTATCAAAGGCATGGGCGAATACTACTACAAAAACAATATCGACTTTACAGCTTCAGATTTCCTCACCTTAACCTCACCTAATGCCGCTTCTTCCCCCTCTTCCTTTTTGCCAAAACCCGCCAAGTCACAGTCTATCCTCATACCCATCGGTGGCGGCAAAGACTCCATAGTTACTCTAGAACTACTCAAAAACCATTTTCCTGTTACTGCCTTTGCCATCAATCCTCATCCCAACATCTCACTCATCACCAAAGTGACTCAAACTAATCTGATTTCTATCACAAGTACCCTAGATCCCCTACTTCTCAAACTCAACGCCAAAGGTTTCCTCAATGGCCATGTTCCAGTATCAGCTTTCTATATGTTTGCCTCTCTTCTTACCGCTTCGCTCTTTAATATTCCATCTGTGGCATTTAGTAATGAAAACAGCAGCAACGAAGGCAACACTGAATATCAAGGTCACGTCATTAATCATCAATATTCTAAGTCAGCCGAATTTGAAAACGATCTCTCTGCTTATCTTTCCTCTTTCACACCTGTCTCCGTCTTTTCTTTTCTTCGTCCCCTCAACGAACTGCAAATTGCCAAACTCTTTTCCAGATTCCCTCAGTACTTCGCTATCTTTACCAGCTGTAACAAAAATTTCAAGCTAAACCCATCAGCACATCCACAAGGCTCTCTCTGGTGCAAAACCTGTCCCAAATGCGTTTCGACAGCACTACTACTTACCCCCTTCCTTCCCAAACAGAAGATCATCAGTATTATGGGCGCATACCCGCCAGACATTCCCGAAAACCAAACGATTGTAAAGGAGCTCTTAGGCGAACTCCCTATTAAACCATTTGAATGTGTTCTTTCTCGAGCCGAAGCTCAAGCTGCCCACACTGGGTCAGATTTAGAAAAGCTTCTTTCTGATTGGCAAACCTCATCAAACCTTCCTTCAAATTTTGCCTCTGTTTTGCGCCAATCCTTATAATTAACTCCCTGATGAGTAAACTGGAAGCCGAGTGTAACTTTTGCCGTATTATTACCGGGAAAACCCCAACCGACCTTTTTCTCGCGTCTCGCTGGGCATATGGATTTCTAGCCAAAGAACCCACCCGTCTTGGCCACAGTATAGTCCTCTACCCCAAAGCCCACGTCTTAAATACACCAGAAGTGAACACATTTAATTACCTTTTATTTATGTACTTTGACCGACTCGTTCAAAAAGCATTATTCGAGCTTCTCTGCCCCAATCCATACCGAGTAGTGGAATTAAAAAGCGGCTTTCGCGAAGCACATCTTCACCGCCATCATTATCCACTTACACAAACTGAATCCTGGCAAAACGCACTTGACGCGTTCAGCAACACCAACATCCCCCCCTACTCTTCCGATGAACGCTCCGAATTGCTGCTAAAATTAAGGCATCGCTTCCACTATGTTCCTAGAAAAACTGGCTAGCCAAAATCAAATTCTCATCTTAGGATTCGCCCGCGAAGGCCAAAGCACTTACAAGTTTCTTCGTGCCCGCTTTCCACATCTTCGTTTCCTCCTTGCCGATGCCAAAACCCCCGACTGGATACCAGAAGATCCATTTGTCGAAACCGTTTTTGGCGATCATTACCTCTCCAGTTTGTCCAAAACTCAAATTTGTATTAAAACCCCAGGCATCTCTCCCCACAAGCCGGAAATTGTTGCCGCAAAAGTTGCTGGTGTGCAATTTACTTCTCACATGCAAATATTCTTCGAAATTTGCCCTAGCCCAAACACCATTGGAATCACTGGTACCAAAGGCAAATCCACCACAGCCTCTCTTATTTACGAAGTTATCAAGTCGGGAGGACTTCCCGCTGTTCTTGTTGGCAACATCGGCAAACCCGCCCTCGACTATTTACCTGAAATTTCCGAAAACACTTGGGTCGTCATGGAGCTTTCCTCTTATCAACTCATGGATCTCACTCTCTCTCCGCACATTGCTGTTCTTCAGTCGATCTACCCCGATCATCTCGATTACCACACCGACCTTGAAGAATACTCACTCGCCAAAAGCCATATCTTTAGTTTTCAACAATCCACCGATTTCTTCATATACAACGCCGCTGATCCAACCATAAACTCTTTGATTTCCAATGTGCAAAAACCTGCAGCTATCCTCCTCCCCTACACCATTTCCGATTATCCAAAAAATCTCACTTCTCATCTTTTGGGTGATCACAACAAATTAAATATTTTGCCATCTCTTACAATCGCCAAACTGCTAAAAATACCCGACGAAAAAGTCAGGCAAACTATTTCTGAATTCACTCCGCTTTCTACCCGTCTCCAGGAAGTTAGTAGTGTAAATGGAGTTCGTTTTTTTGAAGACACCCTTGCCACTATTCCTGAAGCCACTATCGCCGGAATCGATGCATTACACCCCAATGTCGAAACATTAATTGCTGGTGGACATGAGCGTAAACAAAACTACCTCGAACTTGCCAAAAAGATCCTGAACAGCAACATAAAAACTCTCATTGTTTTTCCCACAACTGGACCAAGAATTTGGGAACAAATTAACCACCTCGAAAATAACCCGAACATCACTTACCACTACAGTGAAAGTATGTCCGACGCTGTTCAGTTTGCACTAGATCATACTAGATCAGGCGCAATTTGCCTGCTATCACCAGCAGCTCCCAGTTTCACTCTATTCAGAGACTACCGCGACGAAGGAAATCAGTACCGCAAATCCATTACAGAGTTATTAGCTCGCCATTAGTTTTACAACCGTAGCAAATCGACCTTCCCTTTCACCGGTCAAGCCAGATCTGTAGTGCGAAAAATAACTTTTATCGGCAATTGTATCGATTGGTGAAACAGTAATTTTCTTCTCCATCACTCCAACCTCATACAATTGTTGTTTCACGAAACTCACCAGATCAAGACCATACTTGTCCTCCGGATACTTCACTACAAACTTTTGCCATTCCGAATGATTATCTGTATCCACAATTTCCCAAAACTCATGCCATTTCTTTCCGTATTTTATATATGTTTCTTTTCTGACTCCTGGACCTATAAATACCTCCATCGCTGCGGAGTCAGCCCCCGACTCTCGCATTTTATAAACCATTTTCATTACCAATTTTTTGTCTACCCCACGAAACCCCAAATGCGCCAACCCGACCAATCTCTTATCGGGTGCATAAATCACAGTCGGCAAACAATCACCTGTCACCATAAATAGAGCAATGTTAGGAGAATCGGTTATAAATCCATCTGCTTCAACCATGGTGCCAACTTCATTTCTCCCCACCATTCTCACATCACCACCGCCCAACAGCGAAGTCCACACACATTCAGATCTTGAAATACCATTTTTCTCCAAAAACCTTTCCCTATTCGCCCATACGTCGCGTTCCTCCCCCCAATTCACAGACATGTTTCCATCTTCTTTTGTGGAAATAGCAATTTTTACATTCTCTTCCATCTCCAAATTTTATCATTGGTCAAAAATCAAATTTTGTCTCCAGCTGTTATAATAAAAATCCACATGGTCCTAAAAATTACCGGCGGCCAAACCCTCTCCGGCACTATCACTCCCTCTGGTTCAAAAAATTCGGTGGTAGCACTCATCCCGGCATCCCTCATATTTGACAAGCCGGTCACTTTCAAAAATGTGCCTGAAATCACAGATGTTTCCCGCCTCGTCGACATCCTCTCCCATCTTGGTTCAAAAATTACCTGGGACAAACCAAACTGCACCCTCACTATCGACAATTCTGCCGTCACTTTCGAAAGCATCGAAGCTTCGGATGTCACCACCACCAAAGGCATCCGCGGCACCACACTTCTCTGGGGACCAATGCTAGCGCGCTTCAAAAAATGTGAAAGCTCCGAGCAGCCCGCCGGCTGCACGCTAGGTGCCCGTCCCCTTGACGCTCATTTCCAGGCATTTTTTGATCTTGGCGTCACAGTAAAAAATGAAAACAGTCGAATTCTGCTAGAGGCCTCCGCAGCTAAAGCAGGTCAAGTCTGGCTAATAGAAACCAGCCCCACCGCTACCGAAAATGCTATCCTCCTGGCCGTCACTCTTTCCGGAAAAACTACTATCATAAACGCCGCCACAGAGCCAAATGTTCAGGACTTATGTAACTTTCTAAATACTTGCGGCGCTCACATTTCTGGTATCGGCAGCAGCATTATTTCAATAGATGGAGGACAACCACTAAACCCTGTGGAATATTCCATAATTTCTGATCATTACGAAATAGGAACTTTTTTGAGCCTTGGCGCCATCACCGGCGGTGAAATCAGAATAAAATCTGCAATTCCCCAGCACTTCACTCAGATAAATCGCGAATTCGCCAAGTTTGGTATAAAAATTGAATATGACGGCGACATCGCCATACTTCCGGCCGGTCAAAAACCTGGTATTACCCGCACAAAGGCCCCCCTTATTATTCGTGCTCAACCCTGGCCAGCTCTCCCTGTAGATATGTTGCCTCTCTATATCCCAATGGCACTTGCAGCCACCTCAGGACAAGCCATGTTTCACAATTGGATGTACGAGTCCGGCTTATTCTGGACTTCAGAGCTGCTTAAGTTTGGAGCCAACGTCACCATGTGTGATCCTCATCGCGTTCTCATTACGGGAGGAAACAAACTTAAAGGTGCTGTTATCGAAGCCCCCTACATCATTCGTGCTGCTATTGCCCTCACCATGTCCGCAATGATAGCCGAAGGTGAAACCACCATCCAAAATGCTGATTCCATCAACCGAGGTCATCCTAATTTTGTCAAAAATCTTGTTTCCTTGGGCGCAAAAATCACTGAAAATTAAAAAGACTTAGATTCAAACACACATGGTTGATCTGGCCTCCCTAAACACTCTACACGTTCACGCCAAAGCCGAGCGAATAATCCAGATTGATACCACAAAACAACTTGCAGAACTCGTCTCCTCGGGAGCATTTGTACATCAACACTTCATTCTTGGCCATGGAGCCAATGTACTTTTCACCAAAGACTTTCCCGGATCAATCATTACCAATCGGCTTACCGGAAAAACGGTAAGGGAAATTGGTGACTCCATAGAAATAGAATTGGCCTCAGGCGAGGACTGGTCAGAAATTGTTGCCTGGACAGTCAAAAACAATTGGTCCGGCCTAGAAAACATGTCTGGTATCCCCGGTTCTGTTGGCGCCGCGGCAGTAGGTAATATCGGCGCATACGGCGGAAACCAGGAAGATGTCTTCGTGTCTTTGCTTGCCACAGACATCACAACCGGCAAAACTATCAAACTCACCAAAAGTGATCTTCAGTTTACCTACCGTGAAAGCGCTCTCAAACACAGTCTTTCTGGTAAGTACTTCGTTACTTCTGTCACTTACCATCTCTCCAAAACAGCCCACCTTGACACTTCATATCGCGCCACCAGACACGCCTCTCTGCTCACGGAACTACAAAGACTGCAACCTGACGGTAAATATACGATATCCACAGTCTCCCAAGCCATTCTCAATTTACGAGCTTCTAAACTCCCGGATATCAGAGAAGTCGGCACGGCAGGCAGTTTCTTCAAAAATCCAGTTGTTCCCATTTCTGTCGCCAATAAAATAAAGGAGATCATCCCCGACTTGCAAACCTATCCCGCAGAGAAACTTCTATACACAGATGCCCCCGCCGATAAAGATCTTGTCAAAATCCCCGCCGGCATGTTGCTGGAATACTTAGGGTGGCGAGACAAGCGCATTGGCGATGTAGGTACATACAAAAATCATTCTCTGCTCGTCTGCAACTTTGGCTCAGCATCAGGCGCACAGGTTTATAACTTTTCCGAAAGCATGCGCGCTGATGTCAAAGACAAATTCGAAATCGACCTGCAATATGAAATCATCATCGTCTGATTTTCGGCTTCACGGGCACACATAGTCGCAGTAAACCCAAAAGAATTTCAATCACCGAAATTTTATTTTGTTGAATTCTATTTGCCAACTGCTCATTTGTAGGTCTTGATCCCCCCCTTGTCTCAACTGCCATACAAACCCAATTATACCCAGCACAAACTTAAATGTCATTTTTTATGCTAGATAGGTAATAACACTATTTTGCTATGCCCAAATAACTCCGTTCTAATTTATCTTTTTCCTTTTTCGCCGCTATCGCCAAACCGATCAGTCTATCCAGAAGATTCGGATAGGATACACCCACCTCACCCATCAGTTTCGGATACATAGATATACTAGTAAACCCCGGCAGTGTATTTATTTCATTAACCACAATTTCTCCATCCACCCTCAGGAAAAAATCTACCCGCGCTAAGCCATTGCACTCCAAAACGGAGTACGTCTTTTTTGCCACTTTCTGCACCTCCCGTTCTTTTTCAATCGTCAATTTAGCCGGAATCACCAAACAAGCGCCATGCTCATCAATATATTTTGCTTCATAGTCATAAAATTCATGATTTTGTGGAATCACTTCACCGATTCTTCCCACGATTAATGTTCTTCCCAATCCGGCATTTCCCAAGACCGCACACTCCAACTCGCGACCGCGCACACACTCCTCTACAATCACTTTTGTATCAAATAAAAACGCTTTTTCTATGCCTTCATCCAATTCTGTCAAATTTTCCGCCCGACTAACCCCTACGCTTGAACCCATATTTGCCGGTTTTACAAATACAGGCCAACCGAGTTTTTTAATTCGCGGCAATTGTCGTTTCACCTCTTGTTTACCTCTCATCACTACATAGTTTGCAATCTTGATACCAGCCTCTCTCAACAATCGTTTCTGCACATCTTTATCCATCCCGATTGCACTTCCAAGCACTCCAGCTCCCACATATGCCTTGTCATACATCTCCAATAGCCCCTGCAAACACCCATCCTCACCAAAACTTCCGTGCACTATTGGGAAAACCACATCACTTTTTTGGATTTTCTCCAAATCAAACTCCCCTGTCTTTTCTATCTTCACATCAACAACCACATATTTATCACTATCCAGATTTACCCTGATTGAATCAGCTGACCTGATAGACACTTCATGCTCTCCACTTTTCCCCCCAAACACTAAGGCTACTTTGATTTTTCCCATACTGCATTTCACCACACACCCGCATCCTCATCAAAAATTCATTCGCCGTCACTTGTACACAGCTTCGTTCCAGCCTCGATTAAAAAGACGTCCAAAAAAATTAGATATTGACTAAAATTATATAATAATTTCATCCAAACACTATGGATGATGTTCTAGAAAAATCACTTAACCTGTTAGAGCTTAGTCCAGAAGAAATAAAGATCTTCCGCACCAGTTACAAAATCGGGTCAGCCACCATTCCTGAAATTGCCAAAACAGCTCACATAAAACGCTCTACGGCTTACTTATTAATCCAAGCACTTTTGATCAAACAGCTTCTGGTCCAAGATCAAAAATCCTATGCTAAAAAAGTTCAAACCATCGACCCCAACGACCTTTTACGTCTAATCTCTTCCAAGCAGCGAAAACTCCGTCGTCAGGAGCTGGAACTGGAAAAGGCACTTCCCTCCTTACGAACCTTCTACCAGGCTTCTTCTGTTCGTCCAAAAATCCGTCTTTTTGAAGGTAATTCAGGATTACTTTCGATCTGGTACGACATACTATCCACCTCGCAAGAAATACTTCTCTGGACCAATCAGCAAACCGAAAACAAAGTTTTTGGACATTCAAACCACGAAAAATTTATTGCGGAACGCATTCGTAAACACATCAAAATTCGTGTACTTGCCACTAATACCCCCGAAGCAAAAAACTTACAGGCTGCCGACACCACTTCACTCCGGCAAACCAAACTGCTGCCGATTTCCGCCGCATTTTCCTGTGAAACCTATATTTACGATAACAAAGTCGCCATGCTTGATTACAATAAAGATATCATTGGCATCATCACTGAAAGCGTTCCTTTTACCAACTTCCATCGTTCCAACTTTGAACTTATATGGTCATCACTTCCCTAGCCCAACTTAAAAATCTATCCCAGAATATCAGCCCAACCAAGCTTACCCTGCTTATCAAAACTTCCCACCCTGATTTGGGAATCACCCTTATCGAACTACTTACTGCCCTGGAAATTCTGCGCCATTCACCGCAACTAACACTTACTCACCTCACAACTTCAAACCCAAATTCATATGAATTCTCCCAAGCACTTTTTCAAACACGTTATTACTTCCCCAATGTTGAAGTACAATAATCCTATGCTGCTTTCACTGCTGCGTCTCTGGACAGGTCCTCTCCCCAAACAGGAAATATTTCCTGATCACCCCACAAACCCTCTGGTTCACTGGCTTATCCATCCCCTGAAGCGTCGTCTGGCAAAATACTACCTCGTCGTTTTGAGAAAATTATTCGGTCTCAAAGTAATCGCTCTCACAGGCAGCGCCGGCAAAACTACTACTTCCAACATCCTCTACTCCATCTTTTCTCAAAATGGCCCCACTGTAAAAACCGCCGATTCAATCACGACAACCTACAACATTCCCTCCACTATTCTTCGCTGCACGCCCAAAACTCGTTATTTGATTCTGGAAATGGGGGTCGAATATCCTGGCGACATGACTTTTTATACCTGGCTTGCAGTCCCGGACATTGCCATCCTCCTAAACATCAGCTCCGTTCATTCGTTTTTTCTTGGGTCATTACAAAATATTTTTGCTGAAAAGTCACTCCTCCTGCAAAAAACCTCTGCCCAATCCGGTCTCAGTCTCTACAATGCCGACGATCCCCACATTCACCTTACCCCTAATTCCCGACTGGTACCTTTTGGAAACCGGCTTCATTCGTATGTACAAACCCTCTCAGCCAAAATCACTTCAAAACTAACCACCGAGCTCACTTTCCGTATCTCCCCATCCAAAGACTTACTGAAAGTAAATTTACCCTTTATCGGTACCCACCTAAGTCACAATGTCGCCGCATCAGTAGCAGCGGCCAAACTTCTGGGATTATCTAATCTTGAAATCGAAACCGGTATTTACCGCACTCCGCACCCAAAACACCGCCTGGAAGTCTTACGTACTGTTTCTGGGCACATTCTGATAGACGATTCATACAACGCCAACCCTCTATCTACTGCTGAATCAATAAACGTTCTCGCCCAGATCTCCAAAATTACCCACACCACCCCCCTCTTGATTCTGGGACAAATGAACGAGCTTGGCTCGTTTGAAAAACCCGCTCATCAGCAAATTGGTGAACTAATCAAAAAGTTAACCATTAAGCATCTCTACACAATCGGCCCGGCAACTTCCTTAGTAATCCGCCACGCCAAAACAGGCAGATATTTTGAAAACGCCACCCAATTGTCCAAATCTCTAGGAATAGCCCTGAAAACTAGAAGACAGCTCACTATTCTCGTCAAGGGTAGTCGCTCATGGCACCTTGAAAATCTCATCCCAAAAATCCTCTCAGTCTGATAAGGAAAACAGCGTACAAAGTTTTCATTTCAAACACTTTTCCTTTATCTCAAGAATTTCTCTCTTCAAGTTACTGATCCGCATATGCAGATGCTCATGGTCTTCCATCACGAGCGATAGCGAGAGATATCAAAGGAACCTCACGCGTCAGCGTCGAGGAAGAAACCTTTGATATCACCCTAATTTCAATTTAAACAACCTCTTCTTAACTTCCAAAATCTCTCTCTTCAAGTTACTGATCCGCATATGCAGATGCTCATGGTCTTCCATCACCATCTTAGCTCCCTCATTTTCCCTAAAGTCATCATCCATATCAGCTAGTATCCGTTTTTGCCGGATTTTCTCCATCTCCACCGTCTCGAGAACATGAAGTCGGCTTCTTAAAAGTGCCAGTTTTTCGGACAATATCTGCATTTCCATATTCAAAGATTTTAATTCAATCGCTTGACTTGATTCAAGCCTGCCTGTACAATAAACAATACAGTTCACAATTCTTTGTGAATTACCTTGAGCGTGGGCCGTTCCCACCAACCAAGGACGAGCCACCATATCGGTGGTTTTTTTGTTGCAAAAACGTGGGTTTAGTAGCATATTTCCGTCTAATTTGTATGTCTCACGAAACCGACACTCCCACCACCCTGATCTTCTTGGGTCCCCCCACAAGCGCCAAGTCTACCGCAGCCAAGCATTTTTCACCCCTACTGCAAGCTCAACTCCTCAAAGGCGCCGACATTCTTCCGGACGAGTCTAAGCATTATGAATCCGGCCGGGAACTCATTCCCGACTCCCAATTCCTACCTGCCCTATGCGCCTTCCTCACCTCTTTAGCTAATACAAATCTGGTGTTGGACAACATTCCACGCACTCTCGATCAGACTGATTTGCTTATCCTCTGGTCCGAAACTTTTAATCGCACCCTGACCATAATTAATCTCCAGCTGACACTAGAACAGGTATTGCGTAGGGCCGATGGCCGAGAAATATGCCCTCGATGTGGCGAAACATTTAACCCTGAAGTAAAACCCTCACCCACGCCCGGATTCTGCCCAAATGACAAGTCGCCTCTTACCAGACGCCCCGGAGATAATCCCCAGACCATTGCCAAAGGCTATGCCGACCACATGCAAAAAGATGTGCCTATACTTGAAACCCTCAGACTACACAAAACCGCAGTCTTTGATATCAATGCCAACGGCCCAGTAACTGGCATGCTTGAAAACATCTCCCACACGCTTCATAAACATGAACTACTTATCGCATCTGCCCATTCGCAGGCACCAGCTCCACAAATTCCAAACTCACCGGCTCAATATCATAATACTTAATTTTCATCTTAAATTTTTTTGCTAGTTTAATTTCCTTCTCCACCCCTTCCGTAATCTCCCCAAACACCCATAGTTCATCGCTGCGTTTGATCAATTCATTATTAGCATCCAAAAGTCTCTGCCTATCCACCGTACCCAACAAAAAGTACGAATACATCATAAACGCACAAGTCGGGGTATATCCCTGTTCCAGAATAAATTTAATCATGTACTCCCGCAAATAGAAGTTCTTTTTTGACATCGCAGCAAATGCTGTCTTCATCTTCCACTATTCTCAAATCTATGCTTTGGTCAAGCTCTCCAGAAATTCATCGTTATCTTTAGACTTCTTCATTTTTGCGATCAACAATTCGGTTCTTTCTTCCTGATCCAAAAGATCAAGCATTCTTCTCAACTGGATTATCTTATCGAGTCGCTTACCCAACAGTTTCTCTTCACCCCGAGTCCCCGACTTGATCAGTTCAAACGACGGGAAAATTCTCCTGTCAGCCAATCTTCTATCCAAGTGCAGTTCCATATTACCTGTTCCCTTAAATTCTTCGTATACCAAATCGTCTTGCCTGGAACCGGTTTCCACCAAACATGTTCCCAAAATCGTCAAGCTTCCCCCCTCTTCCAGCTTTCTAGCCGCCCCAAACGCCTTTTTGGCTGGGTATATGGCCTCTGCTGAGAAACCGCCCGATAACATCCTTGCAGAATTCCCGGCAATCATGTTGTAAGCTCTGGCCAGCCTAGTGATGGAATCAAGCAAAATAAACACATCTTTACCCATCTCAACCAAACGTTTCGCCCTTTCCAAAGCCAGTTCAGCAATCCTTACCTGCTCCAAAGGCGGTTCATCAAAATGCGAAGCTGCCACTTCCCCTTTTAGACTTCTGGTAATTTCTGTTACCTCTTCCGGCCTCTCTCCGATCAATACCGCCATCAAATGCATTTCCGGATAGTTCTGCGATAAAGCTTCTGAGATTTCACGAAGCAACCACGTTTTTCCAGCTTTAGGCTGCGCCACGATCAAACCTCTTTGTCCCTTTCCGATTGGAGCTATTAAGTCGATTATTCTCGTCGAATATACATCGGACTTAGTTTCAAGTCGCAATTGTTCATCAGGAAAAACTGCCGTCAGATGATCAAACTCTGGTCGATTTCCCATTTCTTCTATCGGCCTTCCATTAACTTTCTCAACTTTCAAGAGACCCCAATACCTCTCATTTTCCTTGGGCTCACGAGCCTGCCCTCCTACCAAGTCACCCGGACGCAAATTAAATCTCCTCACCTGAGAAGACGAAATATACACATCTTTGGATGAGGGAATCATGCGTGGCCTCAAATATCCATGCCCATCCGGAGTTACATCCAAAAATCCTTCCACAAATTCAGTAGGCCATCCCGCATCCGGGATCACCCGATCATCTACCACTCCATCAAATGATTCGTCCATCACCACAGGTTGTACCTGCCTTGGCTGAAACTGACGCACTGGAACACCTCCAACCGGCCTGACTCCAACAACGCGTGGCCGATTACCATTATCTCGCGCGGCTACTCTCCCCACCACTCTTACCACTCCTGGCCTCATCACGGATCTAACCCCCGGCCTCACCATAGCCCCCTCATTGACATCAGAAATGTTGGTGGTACCACCAACAAGACCACTCGTTACTAAGTTATCGTCAACTGATTGATCAGCCATTTTTGATATTCAAAGGAGTTAGGAGCTCAAAAGATCTTAGTTAGAAACCCGAAAGCTAGGTGCAAGTATAGCACCCAACCATACTCTGTCAATAACTTATCAAATTCTGGTCGCTACCACCACCAGGCGTTTCCATGTTGTACCTGGGGGATAACATGTCTGTAACACCATCTTTTCTGCTAAATTTTGAGGGACAAGATACTTAACATCCGTCGCAGACAGAATTTCTCTCTCAACAACACGATATTTAAAAAGTTTACCTTTATACACCACCTCAACTGTATCCCCATACGTCAATTTATCCAATAAATAAAAAACCGCATTGTACCTCGCAAAATCGACTCTTGTCCCCACTGAGTGCGCAAACAAAAATGTTGTCCCCAATTCCCCGGGATGAGACAAGCCAGCAGCTTCAGCCACTCCTTTTTTCAAAGCGGACAGATATTCTTTTGGATTGTTCACATCCACCGAACCAACCACCTTGGATCGGGCATAAATTTTCGGTATATAAATCGAATAATCAGGGTCTGGCACCACCCAGTCTGGAAACACTCCATCCGCAGGCTTTCCGGCCAAATTTAACTTTTGTTTCTGATCAGCTTGTCTGAATTCCCAATTTCTCTTTTCAAACTCGCGCAACAACCCGGACAACTGAGTCTTGGAAAAAGCGTACTTTGTCTCCGCCAAAGCCAGCGGCATATAGACAAACACCAGCCCCACCACCGCTATTAAAATAAACCCCCCTCCTAAAAGAGACAGCACCAACGCCGAAATCTTCAGAAGCCAGATCAAAATGGAAATTTTTACTGGCCGGACCTCCCGATTATGATGATAAACATCGCCCTTTCTGACCACAATCTCACTATACCATTCTTCAAAGAACTGAAATCATTTATCGAATCTTGTGCGCTTTTTGTTTGACATTCTTTGCAAGCAACTTAAGACCCAAACCGGTTGCCCCAACCATCAACCACCCCACCGTATTCAACCATATAGCATCTCCCAGACCAGTCGTAGGCGTAGTTTTAGCAACCGCTGCACTGGTTGCTGGAGTAGGACTCGCAGCCACAGTAGGGGCCGGTACATCACTTACCTTCACATCAAATACCACCTCCCACATTGCGTCCTTTGCCAGAGCAATATTTCCCAGTTCATATTTCTTCCCTGTCAACCCACTGTTTGAAATTATGGCCGAGTTAGCATGCGTCGCCCCTGCCACCCGAATTGCGGCACTGCCCGGCACATACACCAAATATCCCGTAGTAGTCCCCGTATCGACAAAAACTTTTTTATTCGGAACTACCAGATTCGTCCCAAACCGATAAAAATTGACAAATAGCGTGGATCTATCCAGCCCCCCTATGTCAATTTGCAACAAAACATTCAAAAAAGTTCTTGCATCCCTCCGGTTAATTAAATTCATTTTTATCGCCACCACATCATCTTTCTGAGCTACAATTTTCTCACCCCACTCGCTGTTTCTAGTCGCATTTCTGCCCAATACAATGTCCTCAATTCCTGCTGTCATTGCTCCTGCTGGTGTAACCGTCACACCAAATACCAAGAATCCCGCAACAAGAAAACTCAAAAATTTGTTCACAATTGGATTATATAGGATTAATAAGATCAACTGTCAATTATTTGCCAAACAAAATTGACTGGCCTATTTCCACAAAGTAGCTCCAAACTTTCGCATTTTTACCCCCCCGTATCCCAAGGCCAGCATCCCCACAATTCCCAGCCAAGTTTCAGCCCCTGCTTCGGGATTTGTCTTAGTCACTGCAGAAGCCGTCGCAGAAACTGGTCCTTTGCAAAAACAGCTTTTATCTTCAATACAAACTGGATTTCGACACACACCTTGTACACAGGCAAAACCCGCTCTACAGCTGGCAGCAGTTCCACACTTCACCCCACAAACCGCCACAACTGGAACCACAGTAGGCGTGACAGCTGGCTTCGCCGTCACAGTTGGCCTGGGTGTCACCGTAGGTTTAGGAGTGTTTGTCGGAGGTGCCAACGTCATCGTAGGAGTCACTGCTTTTTGAATTGACGTAGGCACTACCGTAGATGAAGGTTCTGCTGCGACTGGTCGCAAAGTTGGAGTGGGACCAAGCTCGTTCCAGCAATCGCCCGAGTACCACACCATATACCCCAGCAAATTACAGCTATTATCCCAGCTGCCATCTTGCCTACGGCACTTCTTATCAAACAAAGACATCTGCACCGTGTAACCACAGCTGACATTGTCAAGCTTTTCATAGTTAGTCCAGCTGCTCTCTGATTCCAAACACTGATTCCATTTTCCGTTACATATCCACTTCACCACACCATCATTTTCACTACGACACGTCCCCAATGCAGGATCACACCCGGGATTGCAGCTGTAATAATTTGCCCGAGTCCCACTATCACAAAGATTAGTGTAGTATCCACTCCCGTATATAATCGCTGCCTCAGCTGTATCCACACTCCAACCCAACCACCCCACCAAAAGGAAGCTTAAAAACAAAAACGCTTTCAATAAATTTTTCATATGTTAATTCTGCTACAAACCGGAGGACGGCAGATCTGCCCTACCCACCGTCCCCCGATTTATAGCACAATCATTCTACTTTTTTTCTAGCTAGAAAAGATATAAATAATTAAGTTTTTTCGGGCTTTTTTTCTCTTGACAAAGATTGACGGCAAATGTTATCACCTTTAATCAAGTGAAAGCGCCCATTCTGTCCAGGCGTTTTTCTCTCAAAGAGGCATTGCTACTCGTGGCCCTCAAGCTAGCGTTAGCGATGCTTCTTTTTTTGGTTAAAACCAGTTCGGACTTTTAGCCGTTCTGGCAGAAACAACTCCCTGGTTCATCTTCTTCATGCGAATCAGCTGACTGCGCATGTACCCATTATCCCGATCACCAAAAAACTCCCCCCAACCTCTCAAGGCAGACATCTCCAGTATTATCTTCACAATTTTTTTCATATGCATTGCTACTCTGTGTGACCCTCAATGGTATTTATATCATTTTTAGTCAATTATCGCAAACCCATAGTATATTTAAGTGCATGTCCTGCATATCCTATAGCCAACAAACAGTGGTAAAAATGTCAGATTTATAGGCATTTGTGGATAAATCCGAACTTATTTTACTGACCGGCAATCCCCACCGATATCTTGTGGATAACCCACCCCAAACGCACCTAATCTTTCAAGAGTTTATTTATCGCCGCCGCCACATTTTTCCCTGATTCAGCCGAAGCTACCCTATATCCCAACTTTTTTGCTTCTTTCACCCGCCTCTCCAACCCACCCACCTTGCGCACTTCCCCCAAAAGCCCCACTTCACCAACTGCAGCTATATCAGCAGGTAAACTCTTGTTTAAAAATGCCGAAGCAATTGCCAGACAAATAGCCAAATCCACCCCTCTGTCAGCCAATTTGATTCCTCCTGTCACATTTACAAATATATCCACACTCTCCAAATGAATATTGGCCCTTTGCGTCAACACCGCCACCAACATTTGCATCCGTGCCGAATCGATTCCTGTTGCTACTCGCCTTGGCACAGCTAATTGTGAAGGCGCCGTCAAAGCCTGTATTTCAGCTAATATTGGCCGTCTCCCCTCCAAAACTACCGACACTACACTTCCAGGTACATTCTCCACCCTCTCAGACAACAGGTACTTTGAAGGATTATCGACACCCACAAGTCCCCCTTCTCCCATTTCAAACACTCCCACCTCATCAGTAGGACCAAACCGGTTCTTCACAGCTCTCACCAACCGTAATGCTTGCCCCCTCTCGCCCTCAAACCACAATACAGTGTCAACCAAGTGCTCCAGCACTCGCGGGCCCGCAATTGTGCCCTCCTTTGTTACATGACCAACCAAAAACACAGGAATTCCTTCCCTTTTGGCTATCTCGGCAATACGTGAAGCACATTCCCGTACTTGCCCTACTGAACCAGCCACCCCCGTCAAATCCTCCGTAGTCAGCATTTGGACAGAATCAACCACCACACCAGCCGGTTTCACTTCTGATATTTTGTTTACAATCGCATCTACATCCGTGCTCTCATATAAAAGCAGCTCGCCCTTCTTTCCCAATCGCTTTGCTCTCAACGCCACTTGGCTGGGACTTTCTTCACCACATATATATAGTATCTGCCCACTCAAATTCAAGGCTACCTGTGTCATCAAGGTAGACTTCCCAATTCCCGGCTCACCAGCTACCAATACCACCATTCCTGAGACCAATCCCCCACCCAAGACGTTATCCAATTCCACTTCGCCTGTCTGTACTCGCGCCTTCTCCATTACGCTCACCTCCGACAGCTTCCACACTTTTCCACTTCCCATTTGCCGTCTCACATTCTTGCCCGCTCCCAAAACCTCTCGACTTTCCACCAATGAGTTCCATTCACCGCAATTAGGACACTTTCCCGCCCACTGACTTTGCGCATATCCACACTGCTGACACACAAACTGACTGATGCTCTTCGCCACGCTCAAAATATATCACACTTCACGCTATCAAGATCGATAGCAGTTACAAACAAAGGTTTTCTCACACACCGCCTCGTCAGAAACTACCTTCCGTGATGAGTGAATCAACTATCCCCATCTCTTAAAAAACGTTCTTATTCGCCATTTTCACTCTCTTATTATTTATATCCCACCGGCTTGACAGCCAGAACCACACCCAGAGACAAACGTCTCTTCTCCAAATCCACTGACTCTACAAATACATTCACTTTCTGCCCCTCGCTCATGCTCATATCAGCAGGCATTTTTGAAGCATGGATCAAACCCTCTATACCTTTTTCCAACCTTACCAACACACCATATGGTGCTACTTTAGTAACCACTCCCTCATGATTACTGTCAACAACATATTTATCGTGAACCACTACCCAAGGATCTGAAGACAATCGCTTTACTGAAAGTGCAAGCTTTCCATTGTCCTCATCTATACCGATAACCTGCACTTTTAATTTATCACCAGTCTTAACTGATTTACTCACATCGTCAATCTTCTCCCAGGATAATTCACTTATGTGGATAAGCCCTTCAAGTCTTACCGATTCTTCTTCAGTCTTCTTTTTGCCTTTACCCTTGCCTTCGGGAGAAACAATCAGTTCAGCAAATACTCCAAACGGCACAACTCCGGCAACAGTTGCCTCATACTCACCACCCACCTTAACCACACTCAACGCCGCCTTTCTGTTTTGTATCTCCGAAGCTTCGGAAACGGCTTTTTCAGACAAAACCAATCTATTGGCCAGTCTATCTACCTCAATAACTCTCACCTTCAAACTCTTACCCACTGCTTCTCCGGGATTGGCCTCCAGCTCGCGTCCCATTTGCGAAGAAGGAATGAAACCATATACGCCATCCAGATCTACCAGCAAACCACCCTTAGTCAACTCCCTGACTTTCACGTTCAACTCAGCTTCTTCTGTCATAGCCTGCTCCATCGCCGACCACTTCGTATCAATGGCGGCCTTTCGCAAAGACAAAACCACCTGACCTGCGTCATTCTCTGAAACTAGTACAACCCCCTCAACCACATCCCCTACTTTAAGATTCCTAAAATAGTCCCGGGCCAGGTCATACTCCATTTCAGAAACTACCGCGTCAGCCTTTCCTCCAATATCTACATATACAGTTCTATTAGTTACCTCAGCCACCTTTCCTGAAACTTTTTCCCCACGTTTATAACCCTTGAGTTTATAGCCTGTTTTTTTTAGCAACTCCTCCATCGAGGAAGCTGCATTAGAAGTCGCTTGTGTAGCCAAATTTATTATAGTCAGCGCCTAGCGGGCTGAATATACGCCAAAACCGCAAATTCTGAATTTATGTGTTTTGGTCATATCCTCACTTTCTTAAAGGTAGCGGAATTATACTCCGAATTTACTTTCGACGCAATCCTTCAGCCTACATCTTTAAACTTTCACCTCCTCATGAAAATCGCCCAAATCAGGCGTTGAGATTATCCATAAACCAAATTACAGCTGGACTAGAGCAGTCTTTCGCAAATTTACCGCATTCCGCCAGCTTCTCTGCAATCTATCTTCACTTTAATTCATTACGAAGTAGTTAATCGACAAATTTATATCGATGCAGCTTGGGAAGTAACTTTGCACTCCAAAATACGATCTCGCAAAAACTTGGGATGTCAAAATACTCTCTTCTACCATTTCCTTTCGATTACTCCAATATCAGTTGAAAGTACACGAAATCCCAAGCTCGCATATCCAGACCAAACGCACAGAATGACACTTATTACTCAGCTGACCTTTTCAAACACTCTTCAATAAATTTTAAAAACAATGGATGGGGGCACAAAGGTCGAGATTTGTATTCCGGATGAAATTGTGTACCCACAAAAAACGGGTGCACGCTGGTCGGTAACTCTATTGCTTCTACCAATTTTCCATCCGGGCTGGTACCTGATATTACCAAACCGGCCTTTTCCAACTTATCTCTGTATTCATTATTAAATTCATATCTATGCCTGTGTCGTTCCGAAATTTTTCCCAATTTGCTCACTACATTTATTCCCTGTCCATGTTGTTTATAAGCTCGTTCAATAATGCTCCCTTTTTTGATCCGACACGGCCAGGCACCTAACCTAATTGTCCCACCATATTGGCGTTTTCTCAAATATTCGACCTGATCAGGCATTATATGTACCACTTTATATTTTGAATTTCCATCAATTTCTTCCGAATTCGCACCAACAAGACCAACAACATTCCTTGCAAATTCAATTACCGCCATCTGCATCCCAAAACATAATCCCAAGTAAGGAACCCTATTTCTCCTCGCCCACTCTACGGCAGCAACCTTCCCCTCCGTACCACGGCTGCCCCACCCCTGCGGAATCAATATTCCTGCCGGACTCAATTTATTCAGTTCCCCCAAGTTGAATTCATTCGCATCCACTGCATGCACTTTTGCTCCGACTTTCAATTTCGCTGCTGCATGCCTGATTGCTTCTAACACGGATACATATACGTCACGATGGTGTCCGCTCCCATGCTTCACATACTTCCCCACCAGTCCAATCACAATCTCTCGTTTCGGATTTTCTACCTGTTTGGTAAATTTTTCCCACTGCTTCAAGTCAGGAAATTCATGTTTTAGACCAAAATGTTTCGCGATTTTCTTTGTAATTCCCTGCTCCTCCAACTTCAGAGGCACACTATAAATGGACTCGCAGTCAGGATCATCAAACATTGCATCGTCATCCAAAAAACACCGCTTCCCCAAAGTCTCCAACCTAGGCTTATCCATCGACATCTCACCTCTAGTGATCAAAATGTCCGGATTAATTCCCGTCGATCTCAACTGCGCCACCGCATGCTGTGTGGGCTTCGTCTTTAATTCCCCCACATTTTTTAAGTAAGGCACATAAGAAACCAGCACATACATTGCTTCTCGCTCCCTGCCCACTTCCCGTGCAGCAAATAGAAACGGCAAGTTTTCAATATCCCCCGTAGTCCCACCTATTTCTACGATCATAAAATCACACCCCACTTCCAATTCGTAGAATCTTCTTTTAATTTCGTTCGGCACATCAGGGATCATCTCTACGTCCCTACCTTCATACTTAAACGACCGTTCATTTTCAATAATTGTCTTAAAAACTTTTCCTGAAGTAATGTTATTCTCCTTACTATAGCTCTCATTTGCAAACCTCTCGTAGTTTCCCAAATCCTGGTCAATCTCCCCTCCATCATCTGTCACAAACACTTCTCCATGTTCAGCTGGACGCATCGTCCCCGCATCTACATTCAAATACGGATCAATTTTTACATGACCCACTTTATAACCAGAAGCCTTAAGAAGCATCCCGATTGAAGCACACACTATCCCCTTACCCAAACCAGAAACCACACCTCCAGCAACAAAAATATATTTAGCTTTTTTAGCGGACACGGTCAAGTATCGCGGATCATCACTCAACCGTCAACTCCAACTTTTCTTTAAAAAATTCAATATCTCTTCTCACAACCTCATTCCAATCGGGAACTAAGTTATGATCTGCACCCACATATCTAAAATAGTGGGCACTTTTACCCATCTTTCTAAGTGAAGCCACCATTTTGTCCGTCCATCCCACAGGAACAGACGTGTCGGCTGTACCTTGATGAATTTGCAACTCTCCCTGCACTCTTTCTAAATAATTCAACGGATTATAAAGACTGGCATCATACATGTCTTCAAATCTGGCTAAACTTCGCCGCAATTCTCTATCAGAAGAGTCATTCGTATCCATGAAGAACAATATTGAATAAGGAAATCCCGCAGAAACCGGCGCCCATAAAGTAGTGGGGTAATCTTTCCCGCTCACTTCTAATACCGTCAAGGAAATTTGTCCACCATTACTATGGCCCCAAATTCCAACCCTGCCATTACCCCTCCCCCAAATCTCAGCTGCATCCAGTAAATTTAAAGCCGTAGTGTAAGTCTCAAATCGTGCTTCAAACACATCAGCTGATGGGCTGGCCGAACCACCATATCCTAGAAAATCAGGAGCTAATGAGATAAACCCTGCCTTTGCATACTCCTGCGCACTCCTCCAGGTACCATACCCTGACATATATTTCTCCCTTTCCGCATAACCCCTGAATTGCAATATTATTGGACATTTTTCTTCTGTTACACATTTGTCAGGTATATGAGCCAATCCTGTCACTTTTTTCCCATCACTGTCGTAATGGAATCTTTGCACCACAAAGCCGCTATCAACTCCTGCTGATTGCGTTGCTGTTATTTCATCTAAGACGATTTGTGATCCGTACTCCCTCTTCCCCAAATTTTCAATCGTATATTTCAAAAGTGGCTTCTGAACTTCAGTTGGAATTGTAACCTTGGTCATTCTTTGTCTCTCCATCCACCCATTCCACCCAAACACACCAGCTATTCCTACCACTGTCCCCGCTAAGACTAGCAGTGCATTCTTCATAACCATATTGTACTTCCAAAACTCAAGCCTTCAGACCATGAATCATTATCTAATCTTTCTGTTATTTCACAAAATTCCCAACCCGTCAGCAAGCGTAATCATGGCCGAATCAAGAACCTGTAACCATCCTCTATTTCCGGGATAACCAACTATTTCAGTTGCATTTACCAAACAAGCCATCCATCCTTACAAAAGTCCTTGGACAGCCCTTTTCTCAATATTATTTATAGGAAGATATTATCTTTAAACACAAAAAAAGCAAGTTATCCCCGGCCATGACGTATTTTCACGAAGTCCTGCGACTTAGCTATTGTCCGCGCTGGCGCGTTTTACGGCTCTGTTCGGAAAGGGAAGAGGTAGGTCCACGCCGCTCCGATGACCGGGAAAAACTTGCTTTCTTTTATAAAAGCAAAATAAATTGTTAAAAAGAGCAATCGTTGCTCCCTCAACAGTGAAGAAAATTGTAGTAATAGAGAATCGTAAATCTACTTCAAAAGATCTATTAGTACTGGTAAGCTAAACACCTTACGGCGCTTACACTGCCAGCCTCTTATACGGAGTTATCTTCTCCGGATCTTGTCTACCTTACGGTAAACGAGTGTATTATCTTGGGTAGGGCTTCCCACTTAGATGCTTTCAGCGGTTATCCCGTAGAAACATAGCTACCCTGCGGTGCCGCTGACGCGACAACAGGCACACCAGAGGTTTCTCCAACCCGGTCCTCTCGTACTGAGGTCAGACCCCCTCAAACACTCCACGACTCTACTGGATAGAGACCGAACTGTCTCACGACGTTCTGAACCCAGCTCGCGTGCCCCTTTAACCGGCGAACAGACGGACCCTTGGAAGGTACTGCCCCTCCAGGATGGGACGAGCCGACATCGCTCAAAATACTTTGATTACTCAAAGCGCTGACTATTCCTTCACCCAACATAGTTGGGGCTGACGTCTTACCTTTCAATCACTTGAAAAGTCCGTGGTCTTGAAACCACAAGTCGATACAGGGTCAATTCGTTCTTTAAGAACAAACGACTTCCCTCGGAATTTTCCTTTAGTGTTCGTTTCATAAGGAGTCTTCCGATATGAGTCAGAAATAACCAATGTTCAAAACATACTTACATACATAACTAGGCCTGCTAAGGCTATTACTAGCCATGCACCCCGATACCTTTTTGGTTAAGGTGCCAAACCGCCGCGTCGATATGGACTCTTGGCGGCGATCAGCCTGTTATCCCTAGGGTAGCTTTTATCCGTTAAGCTCCATCCGTCCCACGACGAGATGGAGGATCACTACGACCTGCTTTCGCACCTGCTCGAGCTGCCGCTCTCACAGTCAAGCACTCTTAAGCCGTTACACGACTAGCCCGATTTCCATCCGGGCTTAGAGTACCTTGGTACTCCTGCGTTACAATTTAGCAGGATACCTCCCCAGTAAAACTGCCATCCAGACCTTGTTTCCGCTGGCGATCCAGCCAACATGGGTTAGTTTCGCAGTTCCAAAACGAGAGGTGTTTCACTTTCCCCCTTGCGGGGTCCCTCTTACTCTAAACAATTCCAGAACCCGAAACAGGGTCTGGGTACAGTAAAGCTCCATAGGGTCTTTTTGTCCTAGTAGAGTTAGGCCGCATCTTCACAGCCATTACAAATTCGCCGGGTGATAGTTCGAGACAGTTATTCCCTCGTTAAGCCTTTCGTGCGGGTCGGAACTTACCCGACAAGGAACTTCGCTACCATAGAACAGTTATAGTTACTGCTGCCGTTCACTCGAGCTTCATTTCAAGGCCTCCCCGATAAATCGGAGTCACCCATTCACTTAACTTACGAGCACTGGGCAGGCATCAGCCTGTATACCTACTTTTTCAAGTTTGCACAGACCTGTGTTTTAGTTAAACAGTCGAGGAATAATCTTTTGTTGCATCCTGCAGTTAAGCAGGAAGGACATATTGCTAACTTACGTCCAGCTATATTGCCGAGTTCCTTGAACTACCTTCTCCCGATCGTCTTGGTCTACTCGACCAACCCACCAGTGTCGGATTGCGGTACGGCATGAAAAATGTCTCACTACGAACGTTTTCTTGAAAACAAAAGCTCATCAAGTTGCTCATCAATTTCTCGACAAACTCCCCATCACAGCTCAATTAAACGCCAGACCGGATTTTCCAAGTCCAACTATCTTACTGCTTAGACGCTACATTCACTACGTACGTCTGATTGCTCTTATCTTGTCAGTCCCTAGTTAATAACGACACTTCCCATGTAGCCGAATATTTACGGCTCGTCCATCAGCTACGCCCACTACGGCCTCGCCT
>CAZCXU010000012.1:0-38140 GCA_964502885.1 uncultured Gammaproteobacteria bacterium | reverse complement strand
AAGATTTGAACTTGGTTATTTAAATTTTGGTAGTATTTTGTTTTTGACAACAAATTTTGCAACTATCATGGTGGCATTATTACCAGAATATAAATATTTCAAAATACATAGCTTTTTTGTTAAATATTATTTTGTATTCAATCCAATTTCGTTACTGTATATTTCGAATTTAGCGAACAATGCGCTTTTATTTACAGTAGCTATTGCGTTGGTAATCATATATTTCTCTGGAGTTATTAAAATTATTATGCAAGAAGGCGTATGTGCTAAGGCTGAGCAGTGGGCGTTTTTTATTCTGTCTGTATTAACGATCTTTATGACGGTGATTTGAATTTATAGATAAAGAACACAAACATCCTCCTGAAATGTTTTTTTAAAACAGATTACTCTCCTGAGCTTTTCTAAGTCTGTTTTAAGGAAGGCCTATTGAGCCTAATTATATGCATCACCCGTATTTCGAGTATTCTTTATCATAAGAAGTGCTAAAGTAATTTTATGTGGAAAAAGATATTTGCTGGAACATTGATTTTGCTATTCTTTGTGATCGGGCAATGGTCCGCAGGTGCAATTAGCAAATATAATGACTGTGTTACACGATTAACAGATGAGCTATCTAAAATCCGCAACATTGATAATAAAGGTGACAAATGTACAGCAAACAAAGAAATTGTCCTGGAACATATCAGGTGCTCTCTAGGAGTGGAAACACAAACTCATTTTTCTTTGAGTTGGGTAAAGACGTTTTTTGCGATGCTCAATAAAGGTGATGCTCCTCCCTACTCGGCAATTAGAATACATAATGACTCATGCGTAGAATACCCTAAGACATTAATCGAATTCTAAAAGTTATGCAATACTTTCGGTAATCAGATTTGCAACTATTTTCCCCAGCGCCAACGGGCGGGCTCACCTTTTTTGTAGCTGATGAATATCAGTAGCGCAGTGAGAAAAAAGACGGAGATTTCATAAGGGACAAGATACCTTTTCATATCGGACTCAAAAATCCAAATGAGAATTCCAAAAACTACAAAATATATCAGGAGAATGACCCATCCCTGCCAAGTTGCCGGGTACCAGCCGTAGCCATATTTTTTGGCTTTGAACCAGTAGCGAAGATTACCCTGTGCCATATATCTAATGATAAAGGCTTGAAATTATCTGCGGCTGAAGTAAGTTTCTAGAATTACGGGGTCGGAAAAATTGCTGCGATAAATGCGTAGTTCATCGATTTGGCCTCTAAAGCGAGAGTCGTTAACTGCAGACTGACCAATGAATGCAGAACCCCCGGCGGGAGAAATATTACCGGAAGCAGACACTTCGGCTCTTAAAACGCCGTCCCAAAACAATTTTGCAGTTGAGCCGTCGTAAGTTACAGAAACCATGTGCCAGCTATTGGCTACCCAGCTGAGGCCATTTGCATCCAGCCGGTAAGTGCCATTTGAGGTACGCAATGTGGCGCGCCAATTTCTGGTCGTGCCTAAGTAAAACAGGTTGAAAGTCGAGCCGTCACTAAATACATACTTCCAGGCCGATTCTGCATTTGTGAATTCAGGTTTGATCCAAATATTAAAAGTGAATTCAGATGCGTTGTCCAAAAAGTTTAGCCTGCCCAGATTTACATAGCCATTGATGCCATTGAAGTAAATTGAATTTCCATATGTCCCAGGAGAAACTGTGCCATTGAATACGCCTGAATTCAGAGATTCAAAGCCATAGTAGTAAGAATCATCAGAGGTGCCAGGGGTGGGAATTACTTGCGATGGGATAGACGTCGGGGAAGCAGGTCTCGGAGTGGATGTGGGTTGTGGAATAGGTGTAAAAGTGGGGATTGGAGCACTTGTGGGATTGGATTGTCCCGTCGGAACCCAACCGGCGATTTGAGCCATCAGTACCCAGAAGGCTTTTGCCAGCCTGATCTTTCCTGTTGAAACACTACCCAAGTGACCCCCATTGGTTTCAGTGGTATAGCTTTGGCAAATAGCGGGCCTATCTATGCCATCATCGGGATAATTTTCACTATTCGTGCCATTGGTATATGCAACGCCATCGCGATTGTCATAACAGGGCCGACCCTGAGGATCATGTGATTCAATATCTGCCACGTCAAAGAGAATTTTGTTGTTGGCTATAGCGTAAGCACGCATCTGGTTATTGAAGTCGGTGGATATCGCTGTACCTATTGACCGTGAAAGACTGGTAGTCCAGTAGATCACCTTTTTGTTTGGGTTTGCCGTTTCAAATGCGTTGAGATTTGAAGTATGGACCGGATCAGCGAAGAAGCCAGTCGTGGGGCTTGTAATAGTCGAATTTGTATCGACATCCAAATAGCTGAACTGATATGAGACTACATCAAAAGTACTATACGAAGAATTGACCATGTTGATAAAGCAAGGCACCTTTGTCGACCACAGTCCGCACCCGGATGGGAAAACCTGATTGATCCAATTGGTGCGCGAATAACGAACGTCGGCCACTATTTCGGATGCGGGAATGCTTGGACGCTTGCAATGATTTGGGGCACTGGCAATAGACGTATTGGCCAAACACGAAAGACCCTCGCTGATGTTTACCCCCACGGACTGATCGACAAAGAGCATCTTCATCTCTCTGGCCCTGGTGATAAATTCATCGGGAATCTGATCAAAAAGGGCAACCGAATTGTGATCTATTACAATTCCCCCAACTGAGTCCGCCTTTACATTCCCGCGCGTCTGAAACTGCGATCTAAACACTACATAAAGGCTTCCAAGAGCAAATACGACAAAGGCTAACGTAAGAAGTAGTTTTTTTAAACCGAAGGAAGAAGATGACTTAGTCTTGCGACTCATTTGGGCAGATTTATTAAAACTTGAAAGCTAACGCGCTTTTAGTTTGGCAGCATTGATGCGCCTGGCGTGTTTTGGATGCCGAGCCATTTTTTCCACCAACATAAGTCTTTTTGCCTCCAACCGTTTCTTGGTCTTGCTGTGATTGATTTTTCTTCCGCGGCCAACTCCTGTAGATCGTTTTGCCATATGGGGTACATGTTACATGATTGGGTCCGATAATGAAATATGCAAATAATAGATGGACTTGATGGACTCTTGTGGGCGGTTGGTATACAATTTAATGGCCGTCAATTCGGCGGTTTTGTTCTTCAGGGAAGAGTGTCTTTAATTACTTTTTAGCCCGCAAGGGTGGATTTTTTATGAGATATCTATTCAAATTTACAAAATTTATAGGCCGCTATCGTTGGCGGTTGATTCTGTTCTTGGGAATTACCACTGTGGCGGTTGGTGCTGAAAGTTTGCGACCCTACTGGATGAAGATGATGCTTGATAGTGCGGTTGATAACAAAAAGGATCAAGTACTGCTCTATCTGGCATTGTTTGGAGTGTCTACGTTGGGAGGAAATTTGATATCTTCCCTGTCCAGATATGTGGGCGATTTTGTGATTATTCCCCTGTCCAGGAATATTAAAGAAAGCGTTTTTAGAAAAATGATGGATTTGGATTTTGCGTTTCATGCGGATAGAAGCACAGGGTCGCTGATTTCTGCTTTTAAAAGGGGCGAGGGGGCAGTTTTTGATTTGTATGACAACATATTTTCAGAACTGTTTAGGGTACTTATCAATCTACTGGTGGCTTTGTACTTCCTGGCAAATGCGTCAGCGGAACTGGCACTGATACTATTTGGAATGTTTGCGGCAAATTTATTTTTGGCATTCTGGCTAATCAAAATAAACCTCAAGGCCAGAACGGAGTTCAATAAGGCAGATGATAAAGTAGCGGCTGTCATAACCGATACCGTGATTAATTATGAGACAGTAAAGTTTTTTGCCGCCGAAGAACGTGAGAATAAGCATTTGGGGCGGGAAATCGACAACTGGGTAGATAAAATATGGAAATTCTCGAATTCTTTCCGGCTGATGGATATCACCATCGGGACAACCTCCGGAGCAGGAATGCTGTGGATATTGTGGCTATCGATTAATAAGCTGGGAAGGGGTTTTACACCGGGAGATCTGGTGATGGTGTCAGGCTTTCTAACGGGACTGTATTACCAATTTTTTAATTTATTCTTCAGACTTCGAAGTATTGCAAAAAATATGGTTGATCTGGAGAAGTATCTGGGAATTCTGGATAACCAAGTATCCGTAAAGGACCCTGAGATACCCACCTATCCACAAACAGTTCGCGGCGGGATTGTTTTTGACCATGTGTCGTTTAATTATCCCAAAGATACGACAAAGACACTTTCGGATATAAATCTGGAGATTAAGCCGGGCATGCGGGTGGCCTTTGCCGGCAGATCCGGAGCAGGAAAAACTACTTTAGTAAGGTTGCTACTGCGATTTTATGATCCGACTCAGGGGAGAATTCTTCTGGATGGAGTTGATATCAGCAAGATGAAAAAAACCCAGCTTCGTCTTTTGACCGGACTTGTCCCACAGGAACCGATCATGTTTAACAATACACTTAAATTTAACCTGGCATACGGAAAAGAAAATGCCAGCGATGAAGAAATACATGAAGCAGCTAGAAAAGCGAACATTCTGGAGTTCGTGGAGGGGCTACCACAAAAATGGGAAACTGAGGTAGGCGAACGGGGAATAAAACTTTCGGGCGGGCAAAAACAAAGACTGGCTATTGCCCGAGCACTACTGTCTGACCCCAGAGTCCTGATATTTGATGAAGCGACATCCAATCTGGATTCTGAATCGGAAAAGAAAATTCAGGAAGCGCTAAATGAAGTGGCCAAGGAAAGAACGGTAATTGTCATTGCACACCGATTTTCCACAATCAGAGATGCAGACATGATTATTGTATTGTCCGGAGGAACAATAGTGGAAACCGGGACACATACCAGCCTCATCCACAAGAAAGGCATATACCAAAAACTGTGGCAGATACAAGCAAAAGGAAAAGCGACCTGATTTTTTTCCCGATATCATTGAACAAAAAATCGTAGCGCGATGGATATTCGATGAGATGGGGATGACGTATCCAATAAATTTTTGTTTGCAATTACAAACTCATGTTTGTTGACTATAATTGACTGGTGCACGACGATCAGGATAGCGATTTACCCCATTTTTCACCACAACAGTTACTGGCTCATTCGCGGTGGGTATCGCGGTACTGTGGACTGCTGAATAAAAGATTTGCACCGGTTTTTTTCTTTTTTAATCTGATTTCCAACCTGAAAGGCATAGGATCGATAGCGGTTTATGGATACATGATTGACTCAATAGCCACTTTCAGCAAAATGGGGTTCAGCTCAGTATCAGCGTGGAAAGCTTTTGGACTTTACGCGGGATACAACATAGCCGAGTTGTTATTAAACATGTTTGAACAGGGGTTTGTTGAGAATAAAAAAGCATTTCTGGTATCACAATTAAAACGGGCATACTTACATAAATTATCCCGTCTGGATGTCGAAACGCTGGACAAGAAAGTTACCACTCAGGTAATTGCGGAAAAGTACACGACCATTGGAACCATGTTTGGCCACTACTATTCCAGCATTGGCTTCTTGAGCGACCTAACTGCAGGGACGATATTACTGCTGATAATTGCTTATTTTGCCTGGCCACTGGCACTCGTCTTGCTGATTTTGGCCATTCCCAGATTCTCTTTCGACCGGTCTATGCGACGGGCTAATACAAACGCACAAAACAGGGGCAAAGCTATTAGCAGCAAACTTAAATTACTGGTGACACAGTGGACAGATAAAATGTTTTTGACATCCGGGATGGCTGCACTGTCATTATCGGTATTGGATAAGAAGTATATTGAATATCTGCAGCGGTATGAAAAACTGGCCGGACCCGCAAAAAGAAAATGGAATCTGGTAAATAGAATTCTGGATCTGGGAAATAGTCTTACAGTAATTGTGGGATATGCGTGGATTTTGTTTAAGAATGCATCTCTTGGTGCGGTAGGATCAATTTATGTCCAATTGAGGTTGGTAAACTTATTGGACTCTAAAATCAAAAAAGTAGTCACCACTTATAACGCACTTGAAGAGAGCTGCGCCAAAATTGTTGAAATTGAACAAGTATTTGACTGGCCGGAGAAAACTTCTGAGCAAGAAACTGAGGACAATCCGGCTATAAAGCTTGGGAATATTGAGTTTGTCAGATCCGGAGCTTCATCCCCGACCCTGGCTGATTTGAATATGAGCTTTGATTACAACACAAAAACAGATGTTATCATCCCGGATTTATTTACCAGAGATACGTTCATTAGAATCATTGGCGGCCTTACTGAACCAGGGCAAGGAGATGTCAAGATAGGAAATAGAAAAATTCACCCAGGTGACGCAGATGTAATGGCAATATACGGAGACGCTTCCTATTTGCGATATTTGAATATCAAAGAAAATATTTCCTTAAAGCCGGATTGGGATGATAAAAAAATGACAGAGGTTTTAAAGATGGTGGGTATACCTGACGAAACAGCCAGCGGTGATTTGCCAGCTTCCAATAATGGTGATTTGATAACCAGAATACTGGCTGCAAGAGTGTTTTATCTGCAGCCAAAGTGGTTGATCTGGCAATCTGCCAGACTGACTAGCCCAAAAGTGGAAACGGAAATATTTAATTTGTTCTATCAGTTCTTACCATCAGTAATTACAGTGACCGAAAGAATTTCATCGTCGCTGCAAGCTCCCAGGGTGGTTTTGATCAGGCAGGGTAAGATTGTTGACGATGGACCACCAAAAGAATTGATAGAAAAAGGCGGAGAATATGCAGTGTGGCTGGACAGATTCCGGAATCCTCCCGTAAAACGGGACCCGACAGCTCCTGTCATCAATCAACCTAGCCAGACATCTCTATAGGATTGGGCTACCCGGTGAGTGTTGAAAAATCCACCCAAAGCAATCGAATGCTTCATTCTGGCCAGCCATTCAGGACGGTTGTCATAATAAGTAGGAATTATCTGGTGTTCAAGCTTATCGTAAAGGTCATTTGCGTCCTCGGCGTCCGAATTTCCGGGAGTGACACTGGGATCGTCGGCGCCTATGGAGAAACCGGCGCGATGATCCATTTCTGCTGCCTCAATCCACCAGCCATCCTGTATAGAGAAATTTATCACTCCATTCATGGCGGCCTTCATACCAGAAGTGCCAGACGCCTCCAAGGGACGACGAGGAGTATTGAGCCAGACGTCAGAGCCGGAAACGAGAATGCGAGCCAGCCTGGGTGAATAATTTTCCAGATAGGCGATACGCAAAATGTCTTTGAACTTTTTGCTGAATTGGACGATCTGGCGAACGATCTCCTGGGAAACATCATCGTCAGGGTGGGATTTTCCACACTGGATAATCTGAATTCTTCCGGCGCCCAACCTGACAAACCTCTCCAGGTCGGAATACAACAGAAGTGGTCTTTTGTAAGCCACCGGCCGGCGGGCAAGCGAAATTGTTAGCGTCTGGACATTGAAGAGCTCATTTTGTTGGGGATTTTCGCGTTCTTTTTCAGAAGATACAGAGGTGAGGTGACGGTTGACAATGCGAACCAGCTTTGCCTTGGCATCCTGATGATGATTCCAAAGTGCCTCATCTGGAAGCTTATGGACTGCCTGAGTGAGCGCTTTGGGATCATCAAACCACTCCGGGATATATGTATCGTAGAGATTTTGCATGGTGGGCGCAACCCAAGTGCGATGATGAACACCATTGGTGACATAGGAAAAATGCAAATTCGGCATGATGTATTCCATAACTGATTGATGCTTGCGGGAAACAGCGAACGATTGACGGGAGAGATTGCTGGCCAGCTGAGTCATTGAGAGGTATCCGTCACCTGCAAGCGATTTGATGTGCCAGGGCAAATATTTGGCACCAAAATGCCAGGCCATCTGGTAGTCAAACTTGTCATGTCCCTCCGGAACGGGTGTATGGGTAGTAAATATGCACTTTTGACGTACTGCGTCATCCTGATAATTGTTTTCCGCAAGCAGTTCAAGCGGGGCGAAAGCAGTATGACCTTCGTTGAGATGAAAGGCTTTGATATCCTGATATCCCAGCGCGCGCAACATCTTGACTCCGGCGATACCCAAGACAAACTCCTGACAAATACGAATTTCCCCATTACTGCTATATAAATTTGCAGTGAATTCACGAATCCAGGGTGGATTTTCCAAAATATTGGTGTCCAGCATATAAACAGGAACCAAAAATCCGTCCGCGCCAATAATGTCATAACGCCAACAGCCAACTATTACCGGCTGACCGGCGATTTCGATAGTAACCCGAGTGGGGAGTTTTTGAAGTTGATCCAGCTTCTGCCAATCTGAGCGATAAAAGTTTTGTGTGCCGTCAAAATGAATAATCTGACTGAATGTGTCGCCACTAAAAACCAGTGTCATCCCTACAGCTGGAACACGCAGATCAGCACATGACCTGAGGATATCTCCTGCCAAAACGCCAAGACCGCCGGCATAAGTCGGGATATCCGACTCCAGCATCATTTCCATTGAAAAGTAGGCTACATCGATAGCAGGTTTGGGAGACATGGGCAGTATTTCCTATTATTAGCTTATCATGGACGTGAAGAGTTTTGTTGAGGGGCAACGTTGGTATAATGACTGTGTGAAGAAGATTGTGGAAATATCGGCGATTACGGGCATCCCCACCAAAGAAACTGCCATGACTCTTTTCATGGCTAACACAGGGAAAAAGGTCGGAGAGATTTCTGAGGTCACCGGACTGTCACAAAATGCAATTGCGCAAATACTCAAAAGCGCAGGGACGGCAGACATAGCAATAGAAAGCGAAAGCGTTGAAAAACATCAGGTGTTTAGCCAAATACTTTCAGAGGTTGAGGAGGTTTCTAAAAATCGTACTCCTGCATTACGAAACCTCGATCAATTTTTGGCCACTGCGGAAACGGTAGCAAAGCGAGCAGCGGTGTTGAGATCAGAACTAGATTTGGACGGAAAACGAATATTGTTTTTGGGTGATGATGACTTAACTAGTCTGGCGTGTTCAGCTGCGACCGCGAAAATGTCACGCTGTCAGGTGCTAGATATTGATAGCCGGATCACACAATTGGTACACAAATTGGGGATAGAGAAGAAATACAAGATCGAGGCAGATATTTGTGATTTCAGATCTCCCCTACCTAAAAGGTATCAGGATACCTTTGATGTGGTATTTGCTGATCCACCCTACACTCCTGCCGGAGTGGAAGTGTTTTTATCGCGAGCTGTAGAAGCATTGGATCCAAAAAATTTGGCAGGGAGGATATACCTGTGCTACGGGAACAGTGATCGGGCGAAAGAGCGGCTTTTGCATGTTCAGAAAGTAATCGACAAGTTGGGGCTGCTTATCAGAACCGTGTTTGACAAGTTTAATTATTACCACAATACTGTTTCAATTGGGGCCAGCAATTTGTATATTTGCGAAGTGACTGCCCAGACCAGACCGACGCTGACTGGTACTTATGAACAAAACATCTACACCATTTGAGAAGCCGTTTACCCAAATGGCTGTCGTCTGGGTTGTGAAACCAAAACATTTCCCCGACTCTCCAGAAGAAGTGAAACAGCTTGCATCAGAAATTTGCCAAGAGATGAATTTGACAGAAGTGAACAGCTTTCAACACGCTTTCTCTCCTTATGGAGTCACGCATGTGTCAGTGCTTGCGCAATCGCATCTGGCAATCCACACCTGGCCGGAACTTGAATGCCTGAGGATAGATTTGGTAACGTGTGAGCCGTTTGCGGATGCATTATTTATGAAAGCCATTGATAATAAAACAACTCCGGAGAATATCGAATACGTTCAAAGTTGCAAATAGTTTGCAGACAGCGATATAGTAGTGACTACTCTTTAATTTTTTATGAGTTACAGCGCTGATGAATTGATTGACAGGGCCACCAAAGGATTCGGCACACTTAGTGTGGCAAATGAGTACAAACAAAATGCGCTGAAATTCCTACAATATTGGCTTACTGACGAACAATTTTCAGAATATAGAGATCAGATTGCCGCAATTATTGAAGCAGGGCATTGGGACTATCTTTTAGACTGTTTTTACCAAGTAATTCCGTTTGGCACGGGGGGCAGGCGCGGAGAAGTGGGAATAGGTCCAAATAGGATAAATACATGGACTATTCGTGCCTCGGCACAGGGGCACAGTCAATACTTGGCGAGAAAATATGGAAATGAAATTTCCAGTAGGGGCGTGGTGTTAACATATGATGTCCGCCAATTCTTTACTAATAAATATTTTGACGACAAACTGCCTAATCCCGTACGTAACTTAAATTGTCTAGACCTGGCAAAGGCTGCGGCTGAAGTTTACGCAGCAAATGGAGTGAGGATATATATGTTTGACGGAGTGAGAACCACTCCAGAATTATCATTTGCCATTAGATATTTGCACGCATTAGGAGGAGACATGTTTTCGGCGTCACACAATCCTCCTGAACATAACGGCAAAAAAGTGTATGACGAATTTGGAGGCCAGCTGGTGCCCCCCGAAGACGAGTTACTAGTGAATGAAGTCACCCAGAATGTAAAGGCGATAAAGAAAATCCCCTATGAAGAGGCACTAAAAACAGGCTCAGTAATAATACTACCTACTGAAGTAGATGAAGCGTTTATAAATTCGGCGGCAAAAGTCTCATTGTCTGACAAACGAGATATCAGAATTGTCTATACCCCATTGCATGGATGCGGTTCTACATCTGTTTTGAAAGTGCTAAGAAAACTAGGGTTTTCTGTCGAAGAAGACCCAGCTACCATGAATCAAAGCGGTAAGTTCGAAAATGTGACATTCAATATTCCCAATCCTGAGGTGGAGCAATCTTTTGAAACGCCGCTACGCCACGCAAAACAGACCGATGCCGAAATATTATTAAACAGCGATCCTGACGCAGACAGGATAGGAATTTCTGTCAAACATAAAGGGGAGTGGTGTTACATGAATGGAAATGAGATCGCTGCGATATTGGCAGAGTATGTGTCACAAAAAAGAGGACATGAAGTAGGAAATAAGGGAGTAATTGTAAAAACTATGGTTACAACCAACATATTGACCGAAATTTGCAAAAAAAATGGTT
This sequence comes from uncultured Gammaproteobacteria bacterium, assembly GCA_964502885.1. GTDB lineage: Bacteria > Patescibacteriota > Microgenomatia > CAZETR01 > Amesbacteraceae > XYB1-FULL-44-23. The sequence goes on along the minus strand of CAZCXU010000012.1, from coordinate 27,086 downwards.
TTGAAATTGTTGGCGATTTACTTATTGGATTTAAATATATCGGACAAGTAATGAACACCTTGGAAAAAGAGGGGCGAATCCAAGATATGCTTTTAGGATGTGAAGAAAGTCATGGATATATAGCAGGAAATTACTTGCGGGACAAAGACGCCAGCGTAGCGGCAATTTGGCTTTCAGAGTTGGCTGCGGAACTAAAAGAGAGAGGAGAAACTTTGGTGGACTTCCTGACACAGGTTTATTCCAAATATGGATATTACCGAAACTATCTAACAGAGATCAGACTTCCAGGGGCTGAAGGTAAAACTATGATCGATAAAATCCAGGCAGAAATTAGAAATAAACCTCCAAAGAATTTTGGCGTTTATGAAGTAGAAAGTTTTGAGGATATGTGGAGCAGAACTCCCATATTGTCGGAAACTGATAGAACTTCTAAGAACGTATTAGTGTTTAGATTAAGGCCAACCAAGGGAACTAAATCAATCATGATAACCCTTCGTCCATCAGGAACAGAGCCAAAAAGCAAAATATATATCGAAATAGGAAGCGATCCTTTTGGAATAGAAAGGTTTTCAGACATTAAAAATGAAGTTGAGAAGCTAACTAAAGATATTGAAAAAACGGTTATTACGTTTTTGTATAAAATTATCGGGATCGATTTCCCAGAAAGAGGGTTCTTGTTGTTTTGGCAACTTCCAGTGAATGCAAAAATGCACTACTTCGAGATTGAAGAAAAAATAGCAAACTTACAAAGTGAGCCTGATTCAGTAAATAAGAAAAGACAACTGGATGAACTGCTGGCATTTTTGGGCAGTGGGGCTATCGATAAAGTAAACAAGGCATTTGCAGCAAAGTATGGAAAAACCATTGAGCAATATTTGAGCATTTGAATATGAGTTTTGCCAAGTACGCGAGGGTCGCACGTTCAGCTTCACAGATGGCCGCGAAATATCTAATGGAAAGATTTGGAGATGTGAAATCGATGGCAGAAAAGGAAGAATCGCACTGGTCTGCTGCAGAAGATAAGGAATGCAATGAACTATACCGGGAATATTTAGTATCACAAACCCCCGAAGTATCTCGATATTTAGAGGAAGGAGAGCGTAATATCTCGGACAACTTAACGTGGGTAGTAGACCCCATTGAAGGAACAAGTAATTTTAGTGCGGGAATCCCATTCTTTGCGACTCAAATATGCTTACTTTCAGCAGGACAGCCAGTGATTTCGGTAGTAAATGCTCCATACCTGAGTATGGAATTTGTGGCCGTATCAGGAAAAGGGGCAACCATGAATAACAGGGTTCTTAAAGTAAGTGACCAACGATTGAAACATGCGTTTGTATCTGTCGACAAAGGACATGGAGTATCCAGAGCTATACGACTGACAGAAATTTTCACAAACCATGCCAGATCGGTGCGGATGTTTGGAGCAGCAGGGTTGAACTTTGCTTTTGTAGCCAGTGGAGGAATAGATCTTATGATCAATAAAGGATCGGACTTATATGACCTGGCTCCGGGAATTCTCTTGGTGCGCGAGGCTGGCGGAAAAGTGTGCAACTTCTCAGGAAATGAATGGCAGTTTAGCGATAAAGAAGCAGTAGCCGGAAATCCACAAATAGTTGATGAGGCCCTTGAAGCACTAAAGGGATTTTATTAATTGCGACGCTTTTGAATTATTTTTCGGACAGAATGGAAAAGAGAATCGGGATCCAGCCTCTGGCGCTCGGCTTCAGCCCAATCAAAAGCTCCCCTGACATACTCCCTGGCATCTGATGGTCTTTGCGAAAGTGACTGGTTTGGCATACCTATTTCGTTGCCGTAATAGATAATCGGCACTGCCGGCTGGGACATTAATTGTTCGGTTGCCCAAATAATGTCTTCCTTTTTACCACGGCAAACCTGGGCAAGGCGGGCAGCGACGCTGCTGCTGTTTGGCTGTGAATAAGTACTATCGGGATTTATGTAGCTTGCCACTTCCTGTTTTTCAGAATCGTTGGTGAGAAAGAAAAGATCTACCGTATCGTGATTAGTCAAAAAGGCGGCCCATTTACATTCCCCCGGCAACTCCGGAGCCCATCGCCATACGTCGACGACCACGGACTGATCGTGATGCCTGACAGCCGACAACATGCGAACGGCAAGGGGAAAGTTGATGACCAAGTGACATTCATCATTGTTTCCAAAAAACGTGCGGGCTTCCTCCAACCAACCCCCTGACTCGGCAAGAAGAACTGCATCCGGAAACTTGGTGGAAATGTGACTTCTAATATTCCGAAGCATGGCATGGGTTTCGGGAAGTGCGAAACAATTTGTACCGTCGCGTTTGGCAAGACGGGAAATTGCATCAAGGCGAAAACCATCCACCCCGAGTTCCAACCAATAATCCATTGTGGAAAGCATCTCAGCCACGACCTCAGAGTTGTCCCAATTCAAATCCGGCTGCTGAGGATAGAAAGTCGCATAGTAATAATCTCCAGTAGCGTTGTTGCGGATCCAATTCCCGGTCTTTTTTATTTCCGGAAAATGGACAAAAGCGTCGTGAAAGCGATAGGGATTGTCATTCCAGATGTACCAGTTTCTTTTTGGGTTGTCGCGCGATGAACTGGCATCTTTGAACCACGGATGCTGGTCTGAAGTGTGATTAAGAACCATGTCTGTAATGACCTTAAGCCCGCGCAAATGCGCAGCTTTAATAAACTCTCTAAAATTTTCGAGGGTACCCAGATCAGATCTAATCCCACGATAGTCTGAGATATCATAACCACCATCTACGCCCGGCGATGGATAATGCGGCAACAGCCAGATCGTTCCTACCCCCAGTTCAACCAGATAATCCAACTTAGAGATAAGATTGGTAAAGTTCCCGGCAAACTTATCGACGTATACTTCATATATCACAGTATTTGCCCACCAATTACTCATGTTTTACCTTTCTGGTCCGGGATTTTTTGGATGGTTGCAGACGTTGTTGCAGATCGTTGAATACATTCATAAAGGAAATAAAAGCCTCATAAGGTGAATTGTAAGGATTGAAATATTTATGCACATCTCCGTCGCTGAACCACTTGGTGCACATGTAATAGAAGTGGTCTGAAGTCAAAAGACGGCGCCAATCTGAAAGAAGTTGGGGGTTTTTTGATTTGCGGATGGAATCTTCCAGTGAATAAATTTTGTTTGAAGCGTCGTCCTGAATTGGGTTGCCCAGCCAGGCGGAGACGTCACGTTCCAGATCTGCCCAGGAAACAAAGCCCGGAAAACTGAGGGTTCCACGAGCCGGAAGCTTGGCTACGGCTTCAGATGGGGTAAGAAAATAGTTGTCGGGGTGTTTGAGAATTTCTCCGGGGAGGCTTTTAAGAAAATCGAATATTCCCGTATCTTCCCATTGGTGTTCACCAAAAGTTTCGTAATCCATAAACAGATTCACCACGTCACCGGAACCATTTATGGCATTTACCCACTGCGTAAATTTTGGCGCAGTGAGTGGATACTCTTTCCAATCGGGGTTCCCAAAACGAAAAGCGATGTCATCAGAAAGGCGATAATTCTTTAGGAGCAGTTTGAGTTTTGAACAACCATCCGGCTGATAAACATAGTTTGGACTGCGCCAATCAAGTATATGATCCGCACCTTCGGCAATAATCCCGGAATATCCCATCTCTTCGACTTTTTTAGCTACTTCATTGTTGTAGATAAGCTCGGTATTGCGAAAAACTTTGGGAACTTTGTGAAACAGAGACTTGATACGCTGACTATGCAATCGAACCTGCTCCGCAAATTCCTGTTTTGAATATAAAAAAGATAATGAATGGTAATAAGTCTCAGAAAGCAATTCCACCTGACCCGTGGCAACCAACTCCTGAAAAGATGCCAAAGTTTCGGGAGAATACTCCTCTAACTGATCTAAAAGAACTCCAGTCAAAGAATAGGCGATTTTGAAGTCGGGGTGTTTTTTAAGAAGTTCTAAAAATACCCGATTGGCGGGAAGATAACACTTTTGGGCAACTTTTTTGAGAATCGCTTTGTTGCTCAGACGGCTGTCATCCGGACTTTCAAAGTAATCGTGATCGTGACCTATATCAAAAACGCGGTACTTTTTGATACGGTATGGCTGGTGAACCTGAAAATACAGACAGACTGCGGGCATTTTTTAATGAGAAAGAACTTTTTTGTAAACGTCGATGGTTTTGGCTGCGGCTGCTTGCCAGGAGACATTTTTGACTTCTTTTTTGCCGTTGTCTCGGAGAGCCCTATGAAGTGAGGGGTAATTGAGAACAGATACAATCTGATTTGCAGTTTCTTCCACGTCCCAAAAATCCACTTTGAGAATATGACCAAGCGTCTCTGAGACACCGGACTGCTTGGAGATGATAGCCGGAGTGCCACTGGCAACTGCCTCCAGGGCGGTAATTCCAAATGGTTCGGAAACAGAGGGCATGACAAACAGATCGGCGGCATGATAGGCCTGGGTCAACATTTGACCACGAATGAATCCGGCAAAGAGCACATGATCGGATATACCCAACTCGGCTGTCATCTTGATCATCTGATTTTCCATGTCGCCGGAACCCGCTACCAGAAACACGGCTTTGGGATAATATTCGAGAGCCCGTTTTGCAGCTTTGAGGAAATAGTCTGGGCCTTTTTGCAAAGTAAGCCTGCCTAGAAACAGAACTATCTTGAAACCGTTCTTTTTCAGCGCTTCCAAAGGATTGTTATCATCTACCTGCAAATTCATTTCCTGTGGATTGATGCCGTTGTGAACCACATTAACCTTGTCTGGTGAATTGAGGTAATACTTTTTGAGTAGGTTTTTTGTGAAGTTGCTCACGGCAATAACCGCATCTGACTTGTCCAAGCCGTATTTTTCTACCGCATAGACTACCGGGTTTACTCCAGTACCCCCTCCCCGATCAAACTCGGTGGCATGAACATGAGAAACCAGCGGCTTACCAGCTGATTCCTTTGCGACAACTCCGGCAGGGAAGCACAGCCAGTCATGAGAATGAATGATGTCGTAGTTGTATTTGCGAGCAATTTCAGACGCCTGTTTGGCATATAGATTGACGGCAGAGATCAGATCGCGGGCCATGTCCGGAGGAACATTGCCTGGTGCGAACTTCAACGTGTCATAAACAGAAAATTCAGGCCAGGAAAAGCCCTGAATGTCTGCAAACACCAACTTCATAAAATCAGCTTTGACCTCGACACGTTTGGGGAGAACGAAAGTGATATCGACATTTTGGTCAGAAAGCGCCTGAGTCAGGCCATAACAAGCGGTCCCCAGACCACCACTATTAAACGGGGGCAATTCCCAGCCAAACATAAGCACCTTGATGGGCATTACAATTAGTATACAATTATTGAAGATAAAAAACAGATGAAATTTGTATTTAATGCGGGGGCGACATCGACCCGTGCTGGTATCAGCACTACGGGACATAGTATAGAAAAAATATCTGTGTTTCCGACTAATAATGATTTTGATTTATGGGCTGATGAGTTGATTAAGGAAGCTAAAGTCTTAGGTGCCGGTGGCGATATTTCTGAAATAGGCGGGGGTATTGCAGGCGTGTTTGATAGCGAAAAAGATTTCCTTATAAGATCTCCAAACCTGACGACCTGGGAGGGGAAAAATATTAAACGGGCTCTGCAGGAAAAGTTTAACTGTAGGATTAGTCTGGAAAACGATACGGCCATGGAAGCGCTGGGAGAAGCAAACATGGGAGCCGGAAAAGGCAAGACGATAGTTGCCTATCTGACGATAGGCACTGGTATAGGCGGTGCTCTGACAATCGACGGCAGACTGATACCCAGATGGCAAGGCTCTGAGCCCGGACAGCAAATAATATATGCAGATGGAGGAATCGATTATTGGGAAAGATTTGCCAGCGGGAGGGCGATAAAAGAGAAATATGGCATTGAAGCAAAAAGTATAAATGATCCGCGCTTCTGGGATGACGAGCACCAACTGCTCAGTATAGGAATTCACAATGTAATCGTAATGTGGTCTCCTGAAATAATAATTCTGGGAGGTGGAGTATCCAAACAGATTAATATAGATAAGCTTAAAGACATGCTCATAGATAAGCTGAAGATATTTCCTTATTTGCCGCAGATATCCAAATCGCACCTGGGAGAAGAATCCGGACTTGTGGGAGCTCTGCTACATTTACGAGATAAATAACTTTCAACCTTGCGGTCGGGGTATTTATGCAGTCGGGCTTCGTTTGGAGACCGACGCTTCAATCCCGCGGTCTGACGGCCTTTGGTATTTTCGCGCCGCAATTTATATGTCTAAGCGGAGATGGCCAGTTTGAGTACATCGTCCAATTGGGAAGCAAAGTGAAACTTCAAATCCTTTTTGACACTACCGGGGACATCCTCCAAATCTTTTGAATTGTCCTTGGGTAAAATTACCTGTTTTATACCAGCCCGATGAGCAGCGATGACCTTTTCCTTTACGCCGCCTATTTCCAAGACACGTCCACGCAAGGTAATTTCTCCGGTCATAGCAAAGTCACGATGTGTGGGTTTGTTTAATAGCGCTGAGACAATGGCTGTGGCTATGGCAATTCCGGCTGAAGGACCGTCCTTGGGCACTGCCCCCTCAGGGACGTGGACATGAATATCGGTATGCTTATAAAAATCGGCTTTCAGACCAAGTTTCTGCCAACGACTGCGGATGTATGAATAAGCCGCCCGCGCTGACTCTTTCATTACGTCACCCAATTGTCCGGTAAGCTGTAATTCACCCTTGCCGGGCATAAGAGCCACTTCGATAAATAAAATATCCCCCCCCGCTTCTGTCCAAGCTAATCCCGTGCTCATACCAACATCGTCTTTGGTCTCAGCAAGCGTTTCCGGTAAACGCTGTGGACCCAAATATTTGTGAACATCTGCGATCGAAACTTCTCCACGAATAGTCTTTTTCTCGGCTACCTGACGAGCCATCTTGCGGCAAACTTTGGCCAACTGACGCTCCAGATCACGCACTCCAGCTTCTCTTGTATATCTTTTGATTATTTCGCCCAAAGCTTCTGCGCTGATTTTGATATCTTTCGGCAAACCTGATTGCTCTATCTGTTTTGGCCACAAATACTTTGAACCGATGTTTACTTTTTCGTCCAGAGTGTAACCGGCAAACTGGATAATTTCCAAACGATCACGCAAGGGCGCAGGGATGTTGTCCAGCATATTGGCTGTGGTAATAAAAATCACCTGCGACAGATCATAGGGAACCTCCAGATAATGATCAGAGAATTCACGATTCTGTTCCGGATCCAATGCTTCCAGTAATGCAGAAGAAGGATCACCGCGGTAGTCACTGGCCAATTTATCAATTTCATCGAGCATGAATACAGGGTTTGAGGTGCCTGCATTTTTGATACCCTGAATAATGCGTCCGGGCATGCTTCCAACATAGGTCCGACGATGACCGCGAATTTCTGCCTCATCCCGAATCCCCCCCAAAGAGACACGGACAAACTTACGCCCCAGAGCCTTTGCGATTGATTTACCCAATGAAGTCTTGCCGACTCCGGGCGGCCCGGCAAAACAGATAATGGTCGGGTGACCACTCTTGATCTTGGAACTGGCCTGGTTTTTTAGCTTGAGTATGGCCAGGTACTCGAGAATGCGCTCTTTTACTTTTTGCAGTCCATAATGATCCTCATCGAGAACTTTGGCCGCACGAGTAAGGGAAACATTTGCAGCGGCAGCTCCCGATTTCCAGGGCAAGTCCACTAACCAGTCCAAATAAGAACGAATGTAGCTGGATTCGGGATTGTGGATACTCATTTGAGACAAACGGGACAGTTCCTTGTCAGCTTTTTTACGGACTTCTATCGGCATGTGCGCCGCCCTGATCTGTCTTCGAAGCTGAGAGAGATCGTCGTCCGCATCTTCCTCCGCTGCTCCCATTTTTTCCAATTCTTCCTGAATAGTACGTTTGCGTTCGCGCAGTACCTGTTCGCGCATATTTTTCTCGAACTTTGCGTGAGTTTTGGTCGAAATCGACTTCTCCAGTTCGAGTACCTTTATTTCATGAACTAAATGGTGCAGCACTTTTTCCAAACGAGCCCCGACGCTTCCAGTTTCCAGCATTTCCTGCTTCACCTGAACTCCAACTTCAAGAGAATTAGCTACCTGATCAGCCAACTCGGGCGCAGATACTCCGGCCATCAGCCGCATGAATACGGGAAATTCGACAGACTTACCAAGATTGAATGAGTTTTTGAATTCGGAAACTACCTGACGGGCCAAAGCTATAAGTTCGTCATTTTCGGAATACTCTTCAGGTAATTCTGTGACACGGCCGATAAAGTAAGGGTCTGTAGAAGTGAAACTTTCTATGCGAACGCGAGAAATTCCCTTTACCAGGGCCAGAAGCTCATTGCCATACGGTGCGACCTGCTCGATGGAACAAAGTGTAGCGATTTGATAAAGATCGTCGGAACCGGGAGTGTTTGTGGGGTGACGCTGAGCTACCAGGACAATGCGCTTGTTGGTTTTCAGTGCCGCCTCGATTGCTGAGTTGCTTTTGGGACGGCCAAAAGTCAAATGCGCTTCCGTATGAGGAAAGACCACACCATCTCTCAATGCGACAATGGGAATTTCATGTATATTTTCCGGAGATTCTGATTCAACTCTTGATAGCGAAAAGGCCATAGTTTAGCAGTCTATCATCATGACTGATAAGTGTCAATGATATGTTTTGAGTAATTTTTTTCATTTATTATTTTTCTTATTGAAAAGTTTTATGCGGGAACTAATCAGACCCACCAGCGCACCAGCTAACACATCATATACAGAGTGCACACCCGCAACTACCCGACCGATTGCGGTCAGGATTGCAATTATTATGCCAAAATATCCGTGTTTTTTTGAGATATTTAGTAATGAGAAGGCAAGAGAGAATGTATATGCGGCGTGGTTGCTGGGGAATGATCCATCCAAGAGATAATCTGTCATGGGAGTAAAACGTCCAATAATGTAAGGACGGGGAACATAAAAGAAGTTTTTAAAAAATGAAGCGATAAGCCAAGCAATCAATGCGGAGGTAAAAATCTGCAATAACTGTCGTCCGCTAATACGGAAGCGCAAGAATCCCATAAGAACCAGAATTGTGGTTAAGAAAATGAAGTGGTCGGTGAAATGCCCCAGATAGTAAATCATTTATGAACGATGACCCGAGTACCCGGGTTGTCAGATGAGGACCGGACCCAGGTGCGTCCTTCGGGAATAGGGGGATCACTCCAGTGGTAAAGTTTTTCGGCAATGGAAGTAGGTGAATTAATACATCCGTGGCTTCTGGGCGTGCCGAAATCGTTGTGCCAGTATGTCCCATGAATACCATAGTTTCCATGGAAGAACATGGCATAAGGGACGTTTGGCAAATAGTAGTAGGTATTGTTCAAGCGACTGCCCCCCTCCATCTTGGTAGATTTGACTTTGTACCAGATGCGATACTCCCCCACTGGAGTACTATTCCATAAACCGCTACTGATGGCGGATTCCAGAAAAACCGAGTCTCCCTGATGGGCAATAAGTTTTTGCTTTACCAGGTCAACCTCAATCCATTTTTCTTCCGATACTTCTCCTAAAATGGAGACATCCTGTGCAGTTAGCGATGATGCCAAGCTATGCGGCGGAACAATAACATTTCCCTGCCATATAGCTACCGTTTGTGATGGGTCAAGAATGCCAAGCATATCATCCTGAGGCTTGCATCCAGCAAATATCGCCGGATTTGTCATTTGCCGTAGAGTAAGTTGAAGTGCAGAAAAAATTATCAGACAGATTACGCCGAAGATAATCAGTGGTCGAAGGAGTGGCCAGTCTACGGAGCTTTGAGCTTTGGTCATGTGTTGAAGCTAACTATAATTAATGTACCCGCGAAGCGAAGCGAACGCAATACCCAAACCGAAGTTATCCCCCAATATCGACCAGTTTTGCTGAATAAACAATCTGCTTGACGTGACCTGTTTCCGTCTCAAACGAGCTCATGCCCGTGGTCTTTGCATAATCCTGCAACAATTCGGAAAGGTCCTGTGTGCGATTTTTTATTTGATTGCGTAATTCCTGAACTTTTGAGTCCAGGTCGGCAGCCTGGGGAGTCTTGAGAATCTGTTTTTTGGTGTTGCTCCTGATTTTGCTGGCTTCTTTTACAGCCTTGTCGTGTTCCTGAAACGTGGGATCATTATTAAAGATATCATCAAGCATTTCTTTGAATTTGCCTGACTCAGTCTTGAGACGCTCGATCATGGCGATATTGGAATTTATGAGACCGGTAAGATCAACGGCCTGAGTTGAAGACGATGAGTCGCCAACTGTAATGGCCGGACTGATTGAACTAGCGGGGTTTTCTTCCAACATTACTGGTAACTCTACTTTCGATTGTAAAATTTTTCAAGGGAGAAAATTACTTTTTTGCAAAAATGACAGCATTTGGTAAGGCCCTGCCGGGTCCATAAACATATTTTCCTGAGCTAATCAGGGCAGTGGACCCGCCCGTGTCCAGATTGAGAGCTCCTGTTGCGCCTAATGATTTGAAAACATGGGCAAACTCCACCATGTTGACGTTTTGTGCAATGACCACCATTATTACCTGGCTGGTTTTTACTCCAATTCCCACTTTGGTTCCTTTGGCTTTTTGTTTATCGGATAGACCGGACTGAGAATCATCAATCTGTACATTGCCACCATTTAGCAATCCGGGGTAATTAACTATCCCAGCGGTAAGACTACCGGAAAAACTATTGGCGTTGTGTAAATAGTGAGCTCCGGACCCATCGACATAGACGATGGCGCGACGCTCTCCCCAAAAAAGTTTGTCCTGATTTATCCAGCGGTTGAGACGTGAGTTGTAGACAGGAAAATCATAAGAATTTGTCTTGGAGGCACAATCCGGATACGTAGCTGGACAAAAGTAAGTACCATTCACGCCAGCAAATCCCCCATTTCGTGAGACGTAATCAGAAAGGGAAAGAACAGTGCAACCAGTAGTGCAGTTGCCATCATTACCTGTGTCTGTGAGCATCCTGGCTGTAGATAAATCCACAGTGAGAACAGTGGCAGAGAAACTGCCTTTGGCGGTAGAAATGGTACCACGGCTGAGTCCTGCACCAGCAGGCGGGACGAGCGTGGGAGCTGTGGTGGGTTTTGGTTTTGGGGTTGAGGTAGGGGTAGGCGATGGACTGGGTTCCAAGGCGGGAGAGGGAGAAGGAGGAACCGTGGGCATTTCAATGGTGGGCAGAATGTCTTCAGCAGGAGTGGGGATCGTCTGTTGTGCAACCGAATTTAACTGCGGTTCTGATTTAGGAGAGGAAATAAATGGGAAAAGATTTATCCGGAGCAATGACAACAATAGGACTAATACTGCAAACGCAATAATTACGGCAAGACTTGGACGAAGTGGATAAAAGGACACGTTTTTAAAGAGAGAAAGAGGTAAGGGCAGAAACCAGGTCACGGATATCGTCGGGAGTGTGAGATGCAGACAACTGAATGCGAATTTCATCTCTACCTTTTGGAACTACCGGATATGTAATACTGGTCACCAATATGTTGCGATTGAAAACGTGATTTTGCAGTGCCTTGGCTAAAGAGGCATCACCCAAAAGCAACGGCTGAATGGCATGCTCAGACTCAGCAGAAAATTTGAGGGAGGAGTCTTTCATAAGAGTTTTAAAAAGGGCGATATTGTCATGAAGCGATCTAATAATTTGCGGTCCAGTTTGGGAATTTAGCAGTAAGTTTACTGAAGCAGTTGCGGCAGATGCCGTGCCAGGAGAGATAGAGTTTGAGTATATGTATGTTGCGCACGATTCACGCAAATAATCGATTAAATCATGGCTACCCACAACGTAGCCGCCATCTGCTCCAAACGCTTTTCCCAGAGTGCCGACAAGGACGTCTGCTCGTGAATGCGTAATTTCCTCAGTGCCGCGGCCGGTACTTCCCAATACGCCTACACCATGGCAATCGTCGACAAAAACCAACACTCCTTGTGAATATTTTGAATCAAAGCTTTCAGCTATTCTATTTATTGCCGCCAGGTCCTGATATTCCCCGAGCATACTAAAAACGCCATCGGTGACAATCAATACGCGATTGTATTTGCCGGCATTTTCAGAAAGAATTTTTTCCAACTCTGATAAATTGAAGTGGGGGAAAATACGACGATTTGATTCGGGAAGATTTGCAACTCGGATACCTTCGACAATACTTCTGTGATTTAGCTCATCGGAAATAACCAAAGTGTTTGCATCAACCAATGAATCTTTACTCTGACCCTTGATGAGACTGCTGATTACTGCCAGATTGGCCGCAAATGCGCTACTGAAAACCATGGCATCTTCACGATCATGGAACTTGGCCAGCGCAGCTTCCAAATCACGATGAATGGACAAGCTGCCAGAAATGAAACGGACTGCCCCGGGACCACTGCCAAACGTCCGGCTTCCCTGCTCTTCGGCTGATTTCACTATGGAATTGTGGCGCAGCCCAAGATAGTCATTGGAGTTGAAAATAAGGTATTTTTTACCAGCGATAATTGCCCGTGGAGAAGGATCATTAGAAAATCCCTCTATTATGGTTTCATGCCGCTTGGACACGGAAAGACCATCGAGCCGAGCAACCTCATCTCTAATTAATTTGAAAAAATCAGTTTTTGCCATTTTAGTTTTTTTTGGTCTGTTGCAAGATAAGTATATACCCACTCAAATAAGAGATGCTTGATTGAGATACTGGACAAGATCGTTTACACTAGGCTGTAATTTAAGAAAGGAGGTGAGAACATGAAAGGATACGTAAGTAATATTGAAGAAATTACAGTAGTAAATGAATACTTCCGCGAAGTGCTGTTTACCACTGAATATATGCAGCTGGTTGTAATGAGCCTGAAACCAAATGAAGAAATTGGAATGGAAGTCCACATGGACACAGACCAGTTTTTCCGCATCGATAAGGGTCAGGGGGCAGTGATCATTGATGGCGAGAGGTCGGAAATAAGTGATGGATCTGCGGTGATCGTCCCGGCTGGAGCTCAACACAATGTGATTAACACTTCAGACTCGCAAGAGCTGAAATTGTATACGATATACGCTCCCAAACATCACGCACCAGGCACAATTCACGCAACAAAAGCTGAGGCGGTAGCGGCTGAAGCTGCAGAAGCTTAAACTATAGTAGCCTAATAGGTGAACTATGCGTCTATCCGGAGTAACCATCCTAAAAGTTTGGGGGGTCTTTTTGGTGGTCGGTATCTTTGTGTTGATCAGATTGGCAAACTCCGGAGCCAGGCTTTCGGACACGGGCATATATATATGGACAGCGGACCAAATGTTGTCCGGAAAATTGTTGTACCGGGATATTTTTTTCACCAACCTCCCCCTGTTTCCAGTTTGGTCGGCTGGCTATGTAAATATCCTGCGCAGCAATGTGGAGGGGTTTTTTCTGACTGCGATGGTGGAATCTATGATTGCTGCCCTGCTGGTGGCCGTGGTTGTGTATAGAAAAACGAAAAACTACTGGGCTATGCTGGGATCGTTGGCAACATATTTGATTTCAGCGTGGAGCCTGAATGTGTCCGCGGCACAAAACGGAGTATTTGTGGCCACGATATGCGGGCTAATAGCGTATATCTGGTTTGAAAAGAAAAAGAATCCTATCGGGGTAGGAGTATTTGTCGGACTGATGCTACTTTTTAAAGCTTACTTTCTGCCAATTGCTGCCGGAATAGGGATAGGGTACTTGTGGAGGAAACGGGTTACAGAGGCAATTTTTTACGCTGCTGCAACAGGGATAACCATACTTTTGACAATTTTGCCATTCGTATCAACTGCGGGAAATGAAATGAAAGACGCATTTCTAAAATACTCTCTCATCAGGCCGGACATGTATCGCTGGAATGTAGTGCAATATACGTTTATTACAGACCCTTTATTTGTAGGGCTTTTGATATTTGGACTGGCCAATTGGGCGAAACAAAAAAACCTGGCAATTATTTGCGGCGTATTTGTTGTCTACGCTTTTTTATATAGAGACTTTCGCTATTTATATTTGCAAATAATCATCCCCTATCTGGCGATTTGCGCCGGAATAGCGGTGCAACAAATCTGGGAAAAGAGAAAAATGATGGGGATGATTGCTGCAGCTGTGTTGTTTCTTACTGCCGGAAGAAATGTCCACTGGTACGCAACCAATTTGTGGAATTTTGAAAAAATTCCCATGCTTTCCGAATTGGTGTCTGTAATAAAAACTGAAAAACCCAAATATTTATACGGAAATGACCAATTGGTGCCAATTCTGTCGTACCTGAGCCGGGTACCAGTGCTTCGGGGGGTTGGTGACACAAATGAAAACATGTATCGGGTGGGAATTCTGGACAAAGTAGAAATGTCAAAAGCGGCTACCCAAGCCGAAACTTTGTTTATTTCATACGGCGTGTACTATCCACAACAAAAAATTGAGGTTGATTACTCTGCAGATGTATTTGAGCCCTCTATTTATAAAGAAAAGTGTTCACTCCTGAAGAAATATGAAGTGTTTGCCCAACTGGGCATCAACGCGCTAACAGTATCTAGGTGCGGATATTAACTATTCTTTTTCAGAGACTCTACCGAAAGAGATTCTCCATTTTCTGAGACGGGGATTGAAACTACCTGAGGAATTTCCCCCGGACCAATGTCCGGTTTTGCAAGTTGCAAGGTAAGACATTCGACGCGAACTCTGGTTGAAGTGATAAATTGAGACATTAATAGCATTCCACGTCGTACAAGCTTATCCATACCTGATTGTTCTTCGGGTTTACCGGGGATGGTACCTAACTCAGGACAAACGTGCCCATCTCCAGCGTTCGTCCAGTGAGCCAGGGCACCACAACGGTTACAGTGCCCCGTTGCTAAAACCTTTTCTAACTGAGGGGCTTTCTGAGCGACATATTTAATGATGGTTTGAATCGCGTCCTCACGCTCTCCAGCATCCTGAACAATGCCACCACCAACTGTTACAAGCATCACTTCTTCAGGCCGATATTTCGAGTAATGATGCAATGGATCATGCGAACTCTCGTCACGTTGTGCCCGGTCGTAGAGAGCATTTGCAAACCGCCAGTCCATACAGCCAACGGCCAAGACTTTAATCTGGGAGAGTTTGTGAATAAATTCTTCCTCGGTCTCTCCCTGAAGTTGGGTCAGATTATAGTTGTGGTTTTTGTGATGATCAGGATTTTCATTGTAGTGAGGTAGTGGACGAGAAAATGGGCTCTGGGGTTTAAGGCGGGTAGCGTGAACCAATTTCAAATCACCAGAGAATATCTGCCAGGCTTTGGCAAACTCATTGAAAGTCACCTCAGAAGAATGGTCTTTTTCTGAAGATGTGGGATTCTGATATTCTTCTGTCATACTTTTTGAATGAAAGTTATTTTATATGGAATGAAACATATTTTCAAAGTCTATCCGGCGTGAATTATTTGGCTATTCCGTCAAATGAACAGTTCAGGTAGAATATAGGCGGTTTTATGCATATATCACTAGCTGCTGAAACATTGTTTCATTGGGGACATGTCCCAATCACTAATTCTTTCATCACCTCGATGATTGCTACATTAATCCTGATTTTGATTGGGGTATTGGTGGGAAAAAATTATAAGAGACTACCGACTGGAGCTCAACACTTTTTTGAAATGGCTTATGAAGCTTTTGACGATCTGGCGGTGGGAATTATTGGCGAGAAGGGCAGAAAGTATGTGCCGCTGGTAGTAACTTTTTTTCTGTACATAATGTTTTCCAATTGGCTGTCATTGCTTCCGGGTGTGGGTTCAATAGGAATGCATGTAGTAGAACATGGGCATGAGATATTCGTGCCACTGCTTCGTGGCGGTAACGCAGATCTTAATACCACGATGGCATTGGCTCTGGTCAGCGTAATCGCTGCCCAGATATACGGAATAAAGGCTTCCGGACTGGCCGGACACTTAAAACACTTTAAAAATCCACTGGAAATCGTGGGTGAGTTTTCAAAGATACTATCATTTGGTTTTCGTTTATTTGGAAATATTTTTGCCGGAGAGGTATTGCTTTTAGCCGGAGCTACAATTCTGGTGCTGGTAACAAAACAGGAAAATGTGTGGTTTGGGATCCCTGGTGGTTTGGTGCAAACTCCCTTTTTAATGTTGGAGCTATTTGTGGGATTTATTCAAGCATTTATCTTTGCGGTCCTAACTTTGTCCTTTATATCTATTTACGTTTCACATGAAAGCCATTAAAATGATGTCGCTGTTATTTAATTTTTTGCTAGTTAATCATCCAATATGGATTTAACATTGTTGGCAAAAGCCTTGGCGATTGCGGTGGGTGCTATTGGACCTGCGTTGGCTATTGGCATGATTGGTTCTAAAGCTGTCGAAGCTATTGGGAGAAATCCTGAATCAGCTGGACAGGTAAGAACGGTCATGATCTTGGCCCTGGGGTTTGCAGAAGCTATCGCTATCTACGCCTTGGTTGTTGCTCTTATTATCAGCTAGTTTTTTAAAAGAGAGCTTATGGAAGCCTTGGGAATCAACCCAGTATTATTAGTGGCTCAAATGGTGAGTTTCACTATCCTGTTTGCTGTGTTCAGCAAGTTTCTTTATCCGATGATTTCAAAAGCATTGGATGAGAGACGTAACGCCGTAAAGAAAATTTATGACGATAAACAGGAAATCGAAAAAAAACTGGCCGGAGTAGAGAAAGAATTGGCTGCGCGTAAGAAAGAACTGGAAGCTGTGGGGAAAAAGATTGAAGCAGACGCAAAGAGAACCGGTGAAGAGATTAAAAAAGAGATTGTGGCAAAAGCTGAAGTCCAGGGAGCAAAAGAGCTGGAAAAAGCTAAGGGAAGAATTGAACAAGAAGTTGAAGCTGCGAAGAGCAAGCTTACCAAAGAAGTTGGGTCATTGGCGCAGGAAATGGCTGAAAAAATTATTAAAGAACAGGCTAAATCGACCAACTGGCAAAGTGAAGAAATAAATAAATCAATTAAACACCTGCAAAAGAAAGGATAGGAGTGGATAGTCAAAGTCTGGCTCACGGATTTATAAAGTATTTGGAGGAGCAAAAAAAATTAAACCTGCTTCCGGAAATCATCAAAACACTCTCAGAGGAAGCACAATTATCCGCAAAACAAGCTACAGTGGAGTCAGCGGTATCTTTGTCTGAATCACAAAAAAAAGATGTGGTTGAACTAATAGCAGATAAATGGGGTGACAAACAGGTGACGTTTGTAGTGAATCCTAAGATTATCGGCGGCCTACTGATTAGATTAGGGGATCAAACGATTGATCTGACAGTAGCCAGCAGGATGCAAAATATCTATGAGCAAATCTAGCAGCACAAGTATGATTGATGCAGTCCAGATAGCTGCTGAAATTCAGAAGAAAATTGAGCAGATCAACTTTTCGGGAAAAGCTACCGCCAGCGGAAAAGTGGTCAGTGCCGGAGATGGAGTAGCAGTGACCTCCGGACTCGCTGAGGGAAAAATGGGTGAACTGGTCCAATTTTCCGGTAATAACTATGGAATGATTTTGAACCTGAAATCAGATGAGGTAAGCGTGGTAATTTTTGGCGACTATACGAAAATAAAAGAGGGAGACGAAGTGCGTTTGACGGGACAGGTCATGGAAGTAAAAGCTGGCTATGGTTTACTGGGTCGAATTCTTGACCCGCTGATGCGTCCTATTGATGGAAAGGGAGATATTAAAACGAACAAAGAGGATAGGCAAATGCCAATTGAAAATGTAGCTGCTGGAGTAATCAAACGTCAGGATGTGCGAACCCCCATGCAAACAGGAATAAAGATTATTGATGCACTACTTCCTATCGGTAGAGGCCAGCGGGAATTGATTATTGGCGACAGAGGAGTGGGAAAAACGGCAATTGCTCTGGACGCGATAATTAACCAGTCCAGAATAAACAAAGATTTGCAAAGTGGTGAGAAGAGGGTCCTATGTATCTATGTGGCGATTGGACAGAAACAGGCTAAAGTGGCGCAGGTAGTAGCAAAACTTGAAGAGGAGGGAGCACTTGATGACACTATCGTAGTATCCGCATCGGCTTCGGATAGTGCCAGTTTACAATATTTGGCTCCTTTTTCAGCAACGGCAGCTGCAGAATATTTTATGGATGCCGGGGAAGATGTGCTCATCGTATATGACGATCTGACAAAACATGCCTGGGCTTACCGAGAATTGTCTTTGCTTTTACGCAGACCCTCCGGCCGAGAAGCATATCCGGGAGATATTTTTTACCTGCACAGCAGACTCCTTGAGCGATCAGCCCGCATGGCAGACAGACTAGGAGGGGGTTCGATTACGGCTCTACCTATTATCGAAACGCAAGCCGGAGATATTTCAGCCTATATTCCCACCAACGTCATTTCCATCACTGACGGTCAGATATTTCTCGAACCTGACATTTTCTATTCCGGAGTGCGGCCGGCTGTATCGGTAGGATTATCGGTGTCCCGTGTGGGCGGTGATGCACAACTAAAAGCAATGAAACAGGTAGCCGGAAAATTGAAGCTCGATCTGGCGCAATACCGCGAATTAGCTGCTTTTGCACAATTTGGCTCAGACCTGGATGAGTCCACCAAAAAACGATTGGAAAGGGGAAAAATACTGACGGAACTTTTGAAGCAGCCTCAGTACTCCCCGCTCCCCGTAGAAGAACAAGTGGCCCAACTTTGGGCGGCTTCAAACGGATATATGGACAATATGGAACTGTCCAGGATTGTGGAGTTTGCCGAGGAATTTGTGGAGGCACTTAAAAAAGATAAGTCCCGTCCCCTGCCAGTTATCCGCCAAGAAAAATTAATCTCGAAAGAAAGTGAGGCGAGATTGAAGAAGGTTGCGGATAGTTTAGGTACAAATTCATAAACGGAATACATGGCCAGCATCAGGTTAATCAAACGCCGAATAAAATCGGCAAAAAATATCAGTCAGGTCACAAAAGCTTTGCAGATGGTGGCTGCAGTTAAGATGCGCAAAGCACAGGAAGCAGCAACAGCAGGTAAGCCATACTGGCAAGAACTGAAATCCGTACTCTCCAAGCTGTCGGGAAAAATTGACGCCAACAGTCATCCCTTTTTAGTAAGGCCAGAAAAGATCGATAAGATTATGGTGGTAGTAATTGGTCCCGATAAGGGGCTTGCCGGATCACTGGTGACGAACCTCGCCAAAAAAGTTTTTAATATTGAGGACCAACTAAAAAACGGTTCTATTAATATTGACGGACAGGAGGATGCAGTGAAACTGGATGCGCAACAGCGAACTGATGCAGTGATATTTGGGAAAAAAGCCCAAGACATTGTTAAGAAAACCTCGTGGAATATTGTTGCCGACTTTACGCCCAAGAAAGGTGATGTTCTGGCCGAAGCGGTAAGACTGCTGGGGGAATTTATGGCTGGGCAGTACCTAGCCGGTAAAGCCAATCTGATACTTATTGTCTATTCTGATTTTATAAACACAGTGACGCAGGTACCGGCGGTGACACAATTTTTGCCGATGGTGGCGGTGGGAATTGCAGAAAAAGATCATACAAACGAACAAATGACTTTTGAACCATCGCCACAGGCGGTGATTGGGCCTCTACTGCAACACTATTTACAGACTGTCTTGCGGCAGATAATATTTGACAGCCAAGCTTCTGAGCATAGCGCAAGGATGGTAGCAATGAAAAATGCCTATGATAACGCGAAAGATATTATTAAATATCTAACTCTAAGTTATAATCAGACGAGGCAATCTGCAATTACAAACGAGATTGCTGATATTGTGTCAGGTTCTCTTGTAAGCGCATAACTATTATGGCCAATACTCAAACATCAAAAGCAAGTATCCACCAGGTGATGGGTGCGGTTGTGGATGTAGCATTTCCAGAACAATTGCCAGAAGTATATACAGCTTTGAAAGTAGGAGAGCTGACTTTGGAGGTGGAACAGATTCTCGGTAAGGGCATGGTGCGAACGGTAGCTATGGGACCAACAGAAGGATTATCGAGAGGGATGGAAGTGGAAAATACCGGGAAGCCAATCACGGTACCTGTCGGCGAAGATACTTTGGGACGGATTTTTAATGTCCTTGGGGAAGTGATCGATGAAGGGAAGCTTCTAAAGAAAGAGAGGAAACCAGATGAAATGTCCCCTATTCACAAGAGACCACCAAAGTATCTGGACCTGGAGACAAAGATTGAGATTCTGGAAACAGGTATCAAAGTCATTGATCTAATGGCTCCGTTTGCCAAGGGTGGAAAGACGGCAGTGTTTGGCGGAGCCGGAACCGGCAAAACTGTTGTGATCATGGAACTGATCCGCAACATAGGTATTGAGCATCGCGGACACTCAGTCTTTGCGGGCGTGGGAGAAAGAACCAGAGAAGGAACACAGCTTTACCGTGAATTAACCGAAAGTAAGGTCTTGGATAAAACTGTAATGGTATTTGGTCAAATGAATGAACCGCCCGGCGCTCGCTTGCGTACTGCGCTCACAGCCTTGACCATGGCAGAATACTTCCGCGACGTAAAAGGCGAAGACGTATTACTATTTATCGACAACATGTTCCGGTTTGCACAAGCTGGATCCGAAGTGTCTGCACTTCTCGGCCGAATTCCCTCAGCCGTAGGATACCAGCCCACACTGGCTGCGGAAATCGGCGCGCTGCAAGAAAGAATCACCTCAACTGTTCACGGATCTATCACATCAATCCAGGCCGTATATGTGCCAGCAGATGACTATACTGACCCGGCTCCTGTAACCATTTTTTCCCATTTGGACAGCACGATCTCTCTTGAAAGGTCTCTGGCCGAACAAGCTCTCTACCCAGCTGTCGACCCACTGGCATCATCTTCACGAATTCTGGACCCCAATGTGGTTGGGGAAGACCACTACAACACGGCTCAGGGAGTACAAAGAGTTTTGCAGAGATATAAGGATTTACAGGACATTATCGCTATTTTGGGTGTAGATGAACTGTCAGACGAAGATAAGTTGACAGTGTCGAGAGCCAGAAAGATCCAGAGATTTTTGACCCAACCTATGAACGTCGCAGAAGCTTTTACCGGACGAAAAGGTGAATTTGTGAGAATTGAAGATACGGTAAACGGCTTTAAGAAGATTCTTTCAGGAGAGATGGATACGATTCCGGAAGATTACTTTTACATGAAAGGTACAATAGAACAAGTAATGGAAGATTATAAGCAGGCCAAGGGTAAGAATGACTAAATTTAAGTTGGTGGTAATATCTCCAACGAAAAGAGTATTGGAAGCCGATTGTGACAGTGTGACCCTCCCAACTACTGAGGGGCAAATTACCGTCTTACCGCATCACGCGGCAATATTTTCACTACTATCCCCCGGTGAGGTGATAGTCAGGTCCGGCAGCGCGCAAGACGAACTGTCTCTAGCTGTAGGTGGCGGATTTGTGAATGTGGATAGAAATCAGGTAACTCTACTGGCTGAGTTTGGAGTAAGAAGTGAAGAGCTGGATGAACAGAAAGTGATTGAAGCAAAAAGACGCGCAGAAGAAATTTTGGCTACCAAAACGGACGAAAAGGAGTCGGCATCAGCACGCGCAACCTTGGCCAGATCAATACTTGAACTAAAAGTATCGCAAAAGAGAAAGAAGTCTTAACGGGAATTTAACCAACGACACAATTGGCGATGATGAACAGCTGACTTCAACACAAACCCCTGAGTGTTTATGTGAAATGAATAACTGGATAGGATTTCCAGTAACAAAGAAGATTTCAGAGATCATTTATTAGCCGCGGCGGTTGACAGAAAAAGAGCAGTCAAGAATCAGAGCGGCTATGGTTCCAACCACAGTGAGAGCGGGCAGAATAATGGTCACAAGAATGACAATAGTAAGCGGAAGACTGAGAACCTGATCTCCGGACTTGTCGGTAACTACGACCCGGCGGACATTCCCTTCATGAATGAGCTTTTTGAGCTGGGATAGGACACCTGATTCAGATGAACGACTGGTATTTTTTGAACCGGGAACAGACTTTTTTGCTGCCATTGTTGGTTATTTTATCACGGACAAGTCCCCTGTCATACCAACCCAAACATTTTCCAATGCTGGCGGCAACTTGAAGCTTACTGTGGGAGAAGTCTTTTTTCCGGGGATGGGGAGAAGCGGCAAGAGTATTGGGGTAATGGGATTGGGAATGTTTTTCAGAGTAAGTGAATATTCACGATTCGGAGTAAACGTATGAAGTTCCGACCAATCTACCTCGATGCAAAAAGTAAATGAATTTTTATCCAGGACAGCTACCGGACTGCTTCCGGGGGTGATATACATCCCAGCCCGTAATCCATTGTCCGGCAATATCCAACCGTCTACCGGACTGCGCAAATCCGTCTCATCCAAACGATATTTTGCCAACTCCACGGCCTTTACTGATACATTTAACATGGCCTGTTGACGCTGTTTTTCATATTTTGCCCGATCAGTAGACGGTGGGGCATTGTCGATTGCGTATATCTCAAAGTCGGCGCGGATGCGCTGAAAGTCGGAAAGCTCTCTATCCAGAATAGCCTGCAATTCTTTTTTGTCCAAAGAAGCAATAAAATCGCCCACACTGACTCTGTCTCCCGGCTTTTTAAATATCTCGGCAATTCTTCCGGAGATGGCAAATTTGGCTTCGATTACCTCAGCTTCGACAATACCCGGAAAAATCATTCTAGGGGCAGATTCAGACACTGAAAATAATATACACCTTAACCGGCAAGTGATGCGATACGACCCGGGTACTCAGCGAAGGTACAGACCAAACCTGAATCGAGTCCGGCTTGTTTCATCAGATCCTGATAGTACGGTTTCATTTCGTCTGAAGTCACAACCTGTGCTAACCTCTCGGGACTTTGCAAAAAATCTACATTTGAAATAACCGGCAGATGGGGATCTGATTCTTCCGGAAGCGGGCGGACTACAAACAGACAACCTGCCGGCAGACAGAAATTGCGATTGTGCTTAATGGTGGGGTACTCTATGCTAACCTCTACATGGTTGGCTGTAGTGATGGATACTTGACCAGCTACATCCCAACTGGATTCAAATCCGACTCGGTCCGGAGACGATGATAAATTGCGACTATTAATAATGCCTTCTGAAGATACTATTCCAGCTCCGTGATAACGAAGCTCCAAACCTGGAGGAGTCGCTTGACGGATTTGTCCAGGGAGATCAAAATTCGCCCTTTCGCTCTCAAGCGTGTCAGCCTGGATGGGCGCACGCAACAATTCCTGCTCTCTAAGAAGCCGTTTGGCGTACTCAGATGAGCGGGCTAGACCAGTCTTCCAGGCTTGCTCAGCAGCACCACCTTGGCCAGAAGCTATTTTGATCTGGAGGTCAGAAACGCGACGTAAGACCCCATCGATATTGAATGCCAATTGAGATTTTTGCACCGCCAGCGCAGTCTCGGCTCGGGCTCTCTCGCTCGTTATCACTTCTTCCATTTCTTCATTATATATCCCCAAATTCAGCTGGAATTCAGCGCACAGTATAAAATGGTCTAATGAGGATATTGGTGGTCGAGGATGAACATAAAATTGCCAACTCAATCAAGAAAGGATTGGAGCAGGAACGGTATGCGACGGATGTGGCCTATGACGGGACAAGCGGTTACGACATGGCGATTGGTGAAGAATACGATCTGATAATTCTTGACTTGATGCTTCCGGGAATGGATGGGGTATCCATTTGCCGAAAACTGCGGGCAGAAAAGAAACATACGCCAATATTGATGCTGACGGCAAAGGGACAGATTCATGAAAAGGTTGAGGGACTTGATGCCGGCGCTGATGATTACCTGACAAAGCCGTTTTCTTTTGAAGAGCTACTTGCCAGAGTACGCGCCCTTTCACGGCGACCGCGGATAAACACGGGAAGCATTGTTGAAGTGGCAGACCTGAAACTGGACCCAAAAGATTTTAAGGTGACCAGACAGGGGAAAGAGATAGTATTGACCAGTAAGGAGTTCTCGCTTCTTGAATATCTGGCAAGACACGCAAACCAAATACTAAGCAAGGATCAGATAATTTCACACGTCTGGAACTATGAAGCAGATATTTTGCCTAATACGGTTGAAGTTTATGTAAGAAACCTGAGGAAAAAAATTGATGAACCGTTTCCGGAAACTCCCCCACTACTGCATACTCTGCGGGGATTCGGATATAAATTAGGAAAGAAATAGACGATATATGTTTTACAGTGCACGGATAAAGCTTACTGGGTGGTACTTGCTAATCATTATGGTGATAAGTGCGTTTTTCAGCGCATTGATATACCGTGTAACAACTTTTGAAATGGATAGAATTTATCAGGCACAAAAAATCCGACTGGAAAGACGGCTTAGCGGCGGCTGGATGATTTACCAGGGACAGCTTGGCCAGTTTCCGGAGATGAATGACCTGATTGATCCGCAGGTAATTTTTGAGGCAAAGAGGAGGGTGGTTATCGCTCTGAGTATGGTAAATTCTGCCATACTGGTGGGGGCGGGGGTGCTGGCTTACTTTTTGGCGGGAAAGACGCTCACCCCCATCAAAGAGATGGTGGATGAGCAGGGGCGGTTTGTATCTGATGCATCTCACGAATTGCGGACGCCGCTGACTGCCATGCGCAGTTCAATAGAAGTGGGACTAAGAGACCCTAAGCTGTCAATTTCTGAGGCCAGGGAATTACTAGAGTCGAATGCTGAAGAAGTGGAAAAGCTGCAGGAGCTGTCGGACGGAATGCTAAAACTGGCGGCATTTCAGAATGGTAGAAATAAAACCGCCAGAGAACAAACAAATGTCGCTGAAGTTATCAAATTGGCAATAGAGAGGGTAACAAAGATAGCAGTAACTAAAAAAATAAAAATCAATTTTTCGGAAAAAGACGCAATTATAAAGGGGGTAAAAGCAAATTTGGTGGAAATGCTGGTAACTATCCTGGACAACGCTATCAAATATAGTCACGAGGGCGGCCAGATTGACGTAGATGTGACACGCAGCCGTTCGACCGTGAGGATAAAGATAAAAGATTGCGGCATCGGCATATCTGAAAAGGACCTACCGCATATTTTTGAAAGATTTTACAGAGCAGATAATGCCAGATCGAAAGACGGATCAGGAGGTTACGGACTGGGACTATCCATCGCAAAAAAAATAGCAAATGACCACGGGGGGAACATCACTGTAAACAGTAAACTAAACTCCGGTTCTGTATTTTCCATAGTGCTTCCGTCAATACAATCTCTGCGCGGGCCGCGGGCTTAAGTTCATTTTCAGGATCGTCTGGTTTAATAGATATTATGTGGAAAGGAGGTGAGAAAATGACAACCAAAACCAAGATTTTGATTTCGGCCGCGGTGTTTAGCGCCGCGACCGTGGTGGGGATGGGGGCAGCGAGTACGGTTGGGGCATTTGGCTGGGGCGGACAGAATAGATCCAGTCTAATGGCCACGCTGTCTCAGAAACTCGGCATTGACCAGTCCAAACTCGAAAAAGCATTTGATGAAATGCGAAGTGATAAACAGCAACAAATGCTAAAAACTTTTGAAGCCAAGCTGGATGAAGCCGTCAAGGCGGGTAAGTTGACTGAGGCCAAGAAAAAATTGATCCTCGATAAAAAATCAGAATATATGGAGGCCAGACAAAAGATGTCTGAAAATTGGCAGAATATGACGCCTGCTCAAAGAAGAGCAGAAGCCGAGAAACACCGGACAGAGATGCGAGAATGGGCAGAGAAAAACGGAATCCCCTCTGATTTCCTGTTTGGAGGAATGGGGATGATGGGAGCAAAAGGTATGGGGATGAGGAGATGGTAGAACAATTGAGGGCCACGGAGAGAACAGCTCTTTTTAGAGCTGTTTTCTCAAGTTCAGAGCAAGTCTTTGCGACGGAAAACCAGGAATAATAATCCTGATAGCACAGCGATGATTCCTGCGACTATATAGAAAGCGTGTTGGTGATGCTGAAACGGCAAAAGAATATTCATACCGTAAAGGCTGGCGATGATCATGGGAACAGTGAATATAACGGTGAGAGCGGTAAGCAGTTTCATGGTGCGATTGAGGTTGTTGCTGATAATCATGCCGTAAGCTTCACGAACACTGGTAATATGCTTCAGGTCAGAGACACAGAGCTTGATAAGCTGAGTATTGGTAAGGAACAAATCTTCTACTAAGTCCTTGTCATTTTCATAAAGTTTGAGATAGTTTCCGGAGAGCAGCTTTTCCAGCGTGATACCAGTCGGCTCAAGTGAGGATAACATTTCATTGAAAATATTTTCGAGATCGACGAATTTGACCACATCGGCATTGTTTATTTTTTCAATGTTTGCAGTGCTACCACGCATGGACTTACGCATGGTGTTGATGACCCGCTGATAGTCGTATACAGCCTCGAGGAATATCTGGATAAACAATTTGATTTTTTGGGTGGTAGCAAACGTCACCTGCCCACCCTGAAAACGATCTAATGGGGAGAAATGCTCCCTGGAAATGGAGATAATCCCGCCATCCGTAATAATTACCAGAATCGGACAGGTGTGATACTGCCTTTCTTTTTCATACACAAACCGAGTAAAGATATATTCATGTCCGCTATCCTGCTCGATACGGGAGACTTCATAAGGGTCCAAAGCATCCCTGACAATATCCGAGTTCAGCTTGAATTCTTCACAGATAGCCACAAGTTCAGAATCAGAGGGGGCTTCTACTACCACCCAGCTACCAGGCTTGAACTCAGGAAGGATTTTTACTTCCGGCTCTTTGAGGCTTTTGAATAGGATGAGCTTCATGTATATATGGTATGCCGATCAGGTAGCTTTGCCAAGAAGCAGAACTCCAGCGGTAAACATGTGAGTATTGAGGCAGAAATTTGCGAAGTTGTGGGTAAGGGGTAAAAAAGGTAAAATTGAGGCCGTTTGGAGAAATATTTGAGGATCGTCTAATGGGACACTGCCACTAACCGTTAGGCTCTCTTTATTTTGAAAATTCATTGGGGGATCGTCTAACGGTAGGACTTCAGATTCTGGATCTGACTATCGGGGTTCGAATCCCTGTCCCCCAGCC
>CAZCXU010000011.1:36912-38765 GCA_964502885.1 uncultured Gammaproteobacteria bacterium | reverse complement strand
CAACCCCATTTTCTCTTTCACTTCCCTCATCGTCTCGCCCGCCACCTTCCCAGCATTCTTTGCTCCTTCTTTCATAATCTCTGTCACATATCCACTGGCACGTTCTTTTTCTTCAATCTCTCGTCGTCTCTCTTGTATTGGTTTCAATTCATCAAATATCGCCTGTGACAATTCTTTCTTCATGTCCCCATACCTACATTTCCCTTGTCTATAGCTTTCGACATATTCCTCCCGTCGATCCGGCAAAAACAATTCCAAAAACTTAAATATGTTTGACGCCCCTCCTTCTTTTGGCACTTCTCCTGGACCACCTGCATCTGTAGGAATCCTTGCCACCTTAGCCGTTATTTCTTCTAATGAATCCGTCAGTGCAATATATGACCCCTCCACCGATTTACTCATTTTTCCCTCCCCAGTTAGTGACGGCACATAGCTGCCTTTTGTCGCAAACCGCTGTGGTTCGGGAAAATCTGTCCCATACATATCATTCATCCTCCGCGCCACTTCTCGCGCCACTTCCAAATGCGGTTCCTGATCAATCCCCACCGGAACCAGATCAGATTTATAAAGCAAAATATCTGCCGCCATCAAAACCGGATAGTTCACCAGCGCCATCGTTACGTTTTCAGGATACTGTTTTACTTTTTCTTTATAAGTGGGCAGGTGGGTCATTTTTGCCAAAGTCGTTACCGTTGATAGGAA
Source organism: uncultured Gammaproteobacteria bacterium (assembly GCA_964502885.1). Classification (GTDB taxonomy): domain Bacteria; phylum Patescibacteriota; class Microgenomatia; order CAZETR01; family Amesbacteraceae; genus XYB1-FULL-44-23. The sequence goes on along the minus strand of CAZCXU010000011.1, from coordinate 38,063 downwards.
ATATGCCAATTCTGTGTGTTGCGGTACTTGTGACTGCACAAACAACACTGACTTCTCCGGATCCAGTCCTACAGCCAGATAATCCATAATCACATTCTTGGTAGCATCGGCAAACTTTGCTTTATCGTATGGCGTAGTCAGCCCATGCAAGTCCGCAACCATATAGTATGTTTCATAAGCAGGGTCATCTTGCAGCTGCAACATCCCCTTTGCTCCCCCCAAATAATTTCCCAAATGCAGTCTCCCTGATGCCCGCATTCCCGCCAATATTCTTTTCTTATCCATATCTGTATGCATTATAGATCACCTTTCTGTCCTACCAATAATATAGCTGCCCCGGAAAAATAATCTTCATCCGGCATCACTTCTCGCATAAACTCAGCAATTTCCGACCGTTTGCTTCGCGGTCGTCCTAGGCTTGGATTTACCATAGGACTTCCGCCATAGTGTTCAGGCACTACCAAAGTCTTTTCTCTCATTCGTGGATTTGCCAATCCACACTTGGCTAATAGCTCTATAGTTTCCCGACCAGCCTCACTGTTATAGGGAGTTACCCGCCCACACAAATACAGCATCTCCTCCAGTACCAAATCGCTCCCCGTTCTCGTTATGATCGTATGCGCCCCTTTTTCTTTCACGATCTCATCCGTCATCTCCCGCACCAGATGTTTCCTTGATCCCGGTTTTTTCGCTGCCCCAGCCAAATACACAACCCCCGGCTCTTTTTCCTGAATTATCCGAAACGCCACCGCCTCCCCATTTTCATACACCATGTACAACTCCCCCGCCCGGATGTGTTCCGCCACATCTTTATAAAACCCTTCCGTCACCTCCGGCAAACCAAACGCCAATTGTGCAATTGCTACACAAGCCACTTCCTCAGCCAGTCCAAACCTCCCCCTGGCCGAAACGCATTTCCGACCGGGGGGCTCCATTTCCCCTCACACTGAATATGTTATTTTCTTGGTTTACCATAAAAAAATCTCCAGTGTCTTTACATCTGGAGATTACAAAACTTCCTCTGATATTTATGAGGATTTTCGCGAGCTCCGATATTCCGACACTCGTTGCGACATTTTTACGGTTTCGCCTCCGTCGCATACTTTTGCGCCCCTTGTCCTGAGCGTAGTCGAAGGAACTTGTCCTGAGCG
>CAZCXU010000011.1:0-36812 GCA_964502885.1 uncultured Gammaproteobacteria bacterium | reverse complement strand
CGCATACTTTTGCGCCCCTTGTCCTGAGCGTAGTCGAAGGAACTTGTCCTGAGCGCAGTCGAAGGAACTTGTCCTGAGCGCAGTCGAAGGAACTTGTCCTGAGCGCAGTCGAAGGACGATCCGGTTCCAACCTTCCGGATCAAAGGGTTTGTAAACTAATCATAACTATACCCCATAGGAATTGCTTTTTCAAATTTAAAACTGTTTTCCTCTTGACTACTGCAACCAAGTTGCATTAAGATAGGTTCAATTATGCGCCAAACCACTTTCCACAAACATATTCTTACCTTGCTCAATTCGTCCCAAGCACCCCTCTCTGTCTCAGAGATATTAGAAAAAGTCCCGGCAAACAAAACCACCATATATCGCCAATTAAACTCGCTGATTCAGCACCGCTTGGTTCAGGCCACCCGCTTCACCGACCGAAAAGTTCGCTACGAACCAGCCAACCGCACCCACCATCATCACCTCGTCTGCACCAAATGCGATCAGGTTTCTGATATTTCCCTCCCCCTGGAACTCGTGCCGTCAGCCCAGCAGGTTGCCTCCCGAAACCGCTTTCTTATACAGGATCATTATTTAGAGTTCTTTGGCCTTTGCCAAAATTGCCACTAATGGACATTTTTTATCAGGCACTGTTCACTTCATTCTTAATCAGCAGTGGATCTTTGGTAGGTATTTTCACTCTTTCCATCAACGAACGTCGCCTGAAAAGCATTCTCCTCTTCTTAGTCTCCCTTTCCGCCGGTACTCTCATGGGTGGAGCCTTCCTGCACCTCCTGCCCGAAGCCGCCGAACACCTAGAGCCCAGCCAACTATTTCCCACAGTTCTATTCTCTTTTGTTTTTTTCTTCCTCATGGAAAAAATCTTCCATTGGCGTCACTGTCATCATGGTCATTGTGACACCCACTCATTTGGTGTCATGAATCTAGTTGGAGACTCCATCCACAACTTCATTGATGGGCTCATTATTGCCGCCGCTTTCATCAGCAATCCGACACTCGGCTTCATTTCTTCCATAGCAGTAGCCCTGCACGAAATTCCCCAGGAAATCGGCGATTTCGGTGTCTTGCTTTACGCCGGATATTCCCGCACCAAAGCTCTTCTTCTCAACTTTGTCGTTGCCATGACATCTCTTTTAGGCGTATTTGCCGGATTCGCCCTTTCCAGCGTAGCGGAATCAGCTCTGACATATCTGATTCCATTTGCAGCCGGCGGTTTCCTTTATATTTCTGCCTCAGACCTCATGCCTGAAATCCGCAAGGAATCCAGCCTGAAAAAATCTCTCATCTCGTTCGGAATTTTTACTCTTGGCATAGCCATCATGTACGCTACTTCCCTTCTCGAGTAAACTTCGTAGCCAAATCAGCAGGAATCATAGGCAGCTCCACCCCAACACGTCTCGCCACTTCCGCCAAAGTGTTTATCGCCAACCCCAATTCCTTCTCACTTCTATTTTGCACCGTTATTGCATTTCGCCCATAACGATTTCTTGGCAACATAGACCTCAAAGCTGTAAGACAATTAAAAACCGCTCCCCATCCCCACACAAAATTCTCACGCGAATTATCAACAATATTAATCCCTAAATCACGCACAATTTCCGGAAGCATCAACGCCACTTCCGTCATAGCATCCGTCATCCCATAAGGAAAAACCGTCTTCCCCGCATTCATTTCCACTCTTTTCTCTATCGCCCGTTGCCGTAATGCTTCCATATCTGCTCCTGCACAAGCCCACACCTCCTTCAAACTTGGAGTCCACTCGTTTCCATCTGATGCCACTCTAGCCTTCCATACCAACCGGGGAATTAATGGCAGTTTTTCAATTGCTTTAAAAGTTAGATCAAAAGCACCATTTAGGAACCAATCAACCAACACGTCCTTTTTATACACTACTTCCACCTCTTTCCACCTTTCGATACTCACCATACCCATATTCTACAAAACTTTCTTAATTATGACTACTACAGGATAGTAAATAAAATAACGCCTGTTTATAGACCCAAACAACTCTGTGGATAACCTGTTCACATCTCCGCTGGCCTTGTTTGCCCATGGCTGGTAAAATACAGGAGTTCTTTCAAAATATGCGGGGTAGTGTAGAGCTGCACGGAAGGCTCATAATCTTCCAGACCGGGCGCGACTCCCGGCCCCGCAACTGAGGCTATTAAGCAAAAAGAGGTCCCGATTTTATCGGGACTTTTTTTGTGCTCTTTTTGCTCCAGCCTCATGGGGGCGATGTATCGCGAAGCGAGACATAATGCCCCCAACATACTAGAATTTTCTTAGTGCACTATCTTTATATTCTTCAATCCGAAAAAGACTTAAATTTCTATACTGGTACTACTTCAGATTTGAAACGTCGACTTCAAGAACACAACTCTGGAAAAAACTTCTCCACAGCTCCTCGCTGTCCATTCAAACTGATTTACTACGAAGCCTATTTATTAAAACAAGACGCCGAAGCCAGAGAAAAATACCTAAAAACCAGTATGGGCCGTCGTGTTATCCGTAAACAACTATCCAAATATCTAAAATCGATGGGGGTGGAGCGAATAAAGTGAGCTTAATACCCCCCGCTGATTTCTTGGAGTCCCCGCAACCAAATACAAAAATCCGCTGATTAAGCGGATTTTTGTATTTGGCCCTGAGCAAGTGGAGCGAGTCGAAGGGCAGGAGCGAAGCGACGCAGTGGTGCGAAGTCCTGAGTTTATCGAAGGAAGCTTGCCGAACCACAACACTTGAGCGAAGTGACGCAGTCCTGAGCGAACGTAGCGAGCCGAAGAGCAAGAATATAAAAACCAAAGGTCACCAAGCCGTAGGGAATTTATTTGGCCCTGAGCGGAGTTCGAAGTGCATAATATTCTCATGTATTTTGTCTATCTTCTGCTTTGTTCTGATGGAAGTTTTTATACTGGATGCTCAAATAATCCGCAGCAACGTTTTCTCGATCATAAAAATGGCAAGGGTGGAGCTTACACTCGCTCCCACCCACCAATCAAAATCCTATATACAGAAAAGCTATCCAACAAATCATCTGCCCTGAAACGTGAAGCTCAAATAAAAAGTTGGTCAAGAAAAAAGAAAATCGAAATTCTCAGGCTCTCAATTTGATTTTTTAAAAATCCCCCATTGTAAATATCATTCCAACCGCAAACAAGTGGTATCATTCAATAGTGGGGAAAGTTCTTATAGGTTTTATACTGGGAGGCTTATTCATATATTTCCTTCCATCTCTTTATCGTCTCTTTCCAGAGATTCGCAAAAATTTCGAACCAGCCATAAACCAGGTCTGCACATCCAATGGCGGCAAGTGGTTGTCTGACTTCAGAGAATGTGAATGGGCTTTTATCAGAGATAATAACTCGTTCAGCCCCGAATCAGTTTGTCGACAGCTCAACGGCAGCTTTGACAGCTGCGCTTCACAATGCAGACACCAAACAGAAAGTAAAGGCCCCTGCGTCCATGCCTGCATAGAGGTATGCAAGTTCTAAATATATCCTCGGCTTGACAGCGGAAATTTCTAGTCTCAACCTGTACGATTCCCCCTCCGCCTCTCACTAATCAATCCCGTCGCCATACTTAATCCCAATGCCACCATCGTCGCCGCATTATCCATTACATGTTCGGTCGCCCATACAGATTTTCCTGCAACCCGAAAGCCAAATCATGAGCCCATGTCCCCAAAAACCACATGCAGCATTTGGAACAGACCATACCATAGTTTGTTTCTCCGTTTCACTTTCCATCTCCTAAATTATACTATAGGACATATAGTTTGACCAACCCTCACCATGACACCAAAAAACTCATATCTGCTAAAATTAGCTTCGGATGACTTTGCTAAGGTAGCTCAGGGGTTAGAGCAGTCGTTTCATAAGCGACGGGTCGCCGGTTCGATTCCGGCCCTTAGCACTAAAAATACAGATTCCACCACAGCCTCCAATTAGGTTCAGAACTTTCTACCTCTGCCTCTTTCTGCAGCTTCTTTATCTCCTCCTCAGGCACCACCACTACCACCTCCCCCTCCTTACCATATCCCAATTTCTCCCGAGCCTCCCTCTCCATAAACTCTGGTGTTTTCACCTCTTCAAGACGGATTTTCAGCTCCGCATTCTCTTTCTCCACATGTAATAGTTCAGCTTTAGCCTCCTGAAGTCGCCCGCCGGCGCTGTACAGTTTCCAGGCTCCCGACAACATCCTCAAAAGCAGAAACAAAGCTATTACCGTAATTATTTTACTGCCAATTTGAGCTCGCATATTGCAATTACCTATTCTACATTGTAGAATTCCTGCGATACAACACATCCTGTAGTATGGAAGATCTACCCCAACCAGTCAGCTTTGAACTTGCCCTGGAGAAATTTCTAAAACACTTGGAGAGTCAAAACCGCTCTACTGCCACCCGTATCGCATATGGGTCGGACCTCTCTCAGCTCAAAGACTACATGGTTGAGCGTCGCATCACCCAGGCTACCACCACCCAAAGTCAACACCTTCAGGAATACATAGACCACCTCTTTTCCAAAAACTACACCCCCAAAAGTATTAGCCGCAAAATCAACTCCCTAAAAACTTTTTTCCGCTACCTGCAAAAAGAAGGCTATCTGAACCAAAACCCCGCCACTCTCCTCATTCATCCAAAATACGACATCAAACCCCCTCGCATTCTCGCTCCCGAAGAATATAGAAATCTCAGAGATGCCGTACGCCTGGACATCAGAATTAGCGCTATAGTAGAACTACTGCTCCAAACCGGCATGCGCATTTCCGAGCTTGCCAATCTCCGTGTTGATGATGTCAAAAAGAACGAACTGTTTATCAAAAGCCTGGAAAACAATCCAGCCCGCAACATTTCTCTCAACAAGGCCGCTTCAGCCGCTGTCCAAAACTACATGAGTCTGCGCCCCCAAGTCAAAGACGACCACCTTTTTGTGACCAAGACCGGCCGCCCCCTGCTTATCAGAAATATCCGCACCTCCATCGATCGCTACTTCAGAAAAGCCGGGCTCAAAGATGTCAAAGTAAATGATCTGCGCCACACATTCATTGCCCACCAACTGAAAAACGGTGTCCTTCCGGAAACCATTTACAAACACGTCGGCCACAAACGTCTCAGCAGCACTCAAAAATACCTGGAACATCTCCACATCACCGCTGAATCAACTCAAACTCGCACTGTCGAACTGTAAAAGCCCTCTGATCATTCTTCTGGTATCTACTGGTGGTAAAATCTGCATTAGTTCAATCTGGGCCCGTAGCTCAATGGTAGAGCAAATGTCTTATACACATTATGTTGGAGGTTCGAATCCTCCCGGGCCCACAAGAAACATCAGCCCCAATCTCTTTTAAAATTTCAAACGGTCCTATCGGAATGTTGGAGCTCGTCGTACCGACGCGCTAGCGAGCGAATCCTCCCGGGCCCACCGAGCCCTTCATAAACTGTAAGGGTGAAAGCCGAGTTTGACTCGGCAGTATGACGAATACTAGTGCGGCATCAGACGTCGCAAGCATGAACAATAAGTTTTGCTATGTATATGTTCTATTCAGTTTGAAGGATAAAGGTTTATACATTGGCTACTCCGAAGATTTAAAAAAGCGAATCGTCGAACACAACCGAGGTGGAGTTATTTCCACAAGAGACAGAAAACCATTGGCCCTTATCCACTATGAAGCGTATTTAAACACCAAAGATAGCAAAGCTAGAGAAAAATTTCTAAAAAGCGGTTTCGGCCGCAGGGAGTTAAAAAAATCCATTAAGAACCATTTAGTTGAACTCCATTGCCAGTCCTTCGCAGAGCATTAAAAACTTACAACTGCGCCCTCTCGCCCATTTCGTGTTCTACCAGTCGTACATCCCGTCCATACTTCAACCGTGACAGTTGCTTTACTGCTTCTGCCAGCTTCGGGTTATACATCGCCCGCTCCGCCTTGATGTCTTTAGTCACGTCCATTGAAAATGGCACCACCGGTTCATTATTCACAATCGTCTTAATATACACATGGAATCTCTCCACGTTCAGCAAGTCAGCCTCGTTAAATGTCGGCGCAAACTCATGCTGCAAAAAATTTGCATCGGCCACACCGGTTCTAAATGACATCAGCGTACCCACATTTCCAAATACCGCGTTTTTCACCTCTTCCTCCATCTGCGATGTAAATTGGTTGGCCACGATCAGATCAAGCTTATACTTTCTGGCCTCAGATAAAATGGTTGCAAAATCCGGCGTGGCAAAATTCTGAAACTCATCTACATACAAATAAAATGGCCTGCGGTCTTTTTCCGGTATATCCGCTCTGCTCATTGCCGCAGCCACCAGTCGCGGCACCAACACCAACCCCAAGAAATTACTGTTCTCCTCCCCCAACTTACCTTTTGACAGGTTAATGATAAGAATTTTGCCCTCATCCATCACTTTTCGGAAATTAAACGCGCTCTTACTTTGTCCGATAATGTTTCTGATTGTCCTGTTCGTAATAAACCGTCCGAATTTAGATACGATATAGTCCAACACTTCTGATTTATGAAAATCTGACGTCTGAGCTATCTGGTCAGTCCAATATCGACGCACCAAAGGGTCCTTTACCCGCGGCAGCATTTCCTGCACGAATTCAGGGCGTTGTAGCGCCTGTACGACTTCGATAAATGTTCCTCCAGGAAGTGCATCCATCACCGTCAGCATGGCATTTCTGATAGCATGCTCAAATCGCGGACCAATAATACCTGTTTTGTGCGGATCATACAGTTTGTACATCATTCCAATCACGGCGTTGGTCGCCATATGTCTCTCCTGATCATTGTTAGTCTCTAGCAGGTTCAGGCCCATCGGCCATTCTTCGTCAGCCGGATTAAAGAAAATCACATCCTCAGCTCTTTCCGGAGGAATATACCCAAGCAAGTCTTCCGCCAAATCGTGCGGATCAATCACACACAACCCCTTCCCCGCCCGCAAGTCCTGCAAAATCATTGTTTTCATCAACTCTGTTTTACCCGTACCTGTTCTACCAATGATATACATATGCCGTTCCCGATCGGATTCAGAAATAAACACCGGTCTGGTTATCCCTCTAAACACTGATTTGCCTATATACAGCCCATGATCTGGAATCCCAGCCGGAGCCGGAGCGCTTTTTGCCGACAACCAGAAAATATGCGGAGTTTCCACCGTCTTGTTGGGAAAATGATAAATGGTTGCCAATTCCTCAGCATTCAATACCGTCCAATCTCCCCACGAAGTTATCGGTTGATATCGATAGATAAAGTCACTCATAAACATACCCTTAAACCTCACTTTCTTTCCCTTAAACCCATTCAAATCTCCGCTATATTGTTCAAACGCAGCTTTGATATTTGCCAGATGTGCTTTGGCGGATTCCGAAGATTCCGAAGATACCACTATTCTTATCGCCGCCCGAAATCCGGATTTACTGACCTTGCCCTCCACCGCTTCCATTACTTTGGGATCCACTTTATAAGAAGCTTTTTCCGGATTGGACTCGTTCTTCTTTGTCTTACCAATCCAACCTCTCCCTTTACTTTTCCACTTACTGTCAGCCGGCCAAATCAAAAGTTGTATATGTGCCCCTTCTTTCTCTCCCATTTTTGCCAAAGCTGAGGTTACAGCAGCCAGCGGGTCCACCGCCAAATTCTTGTATGTTTGAATTGGATTGTATTCTGCGTTACGCATCACCAACCACGAAAACTCCACGTTCCCCTCCTCATTGAAGATGGTAGGTTCATCCACTATCTTTATCTGCGCCCCCGGATAACTTCCATGCACCTGTTTTTCCACCAAATCTCGGAGCTTATCCGGAACCACAATATAAAATCTGATATCTTCCCTTCGTCCCACAATTTCAAAACTCAAATGCGGTTGCATCTGCAAGAAATTTAAAAGTCCAAATGGACCCTTACTTCCTCTTTTTATGGAATACAAGCTGGAAAAAACCTGTTCCATCGCATCGATTTTTATTTCATTGTCCCGCGGCACGGCTATCTGCAGACACACCATCTCCAGGCTGGTTTTTTCTCTATCCTTGTGCCGTTGATACATTACCCACGCCCATATCCCCCCCACCACAATCGCCACAGGTAAAATCGCCAGAATCACTATCCCCATCAGTTCAAGGACAATAATAAAAGGATTCACTCCACCAGGAAGCATAAGCTCATCATATCAAAAAAACCAAAGCAAAAAATCATTGTTCGCTCTTATACTCAGCCCGTCCGCCCAACATCTTCACCTGACGCACACACCATTCCGCAAGCCAGCGCATACTCTCCCACACTTTGTGATGCAGACCCCTCTGAATTTCTTCTTCCGTCAATGGCAATTTGACCTTGGCCTGATTGGACTGAGCAGTTTTGAGCAGCACCTGTTGGGTATAATCGTCAGTTATCGGCTTCATTGTTTCAGCCTCCCGTTCCACTTTCTCTATGTACCCTGCCAGCTCTGGTTTTTTCTCAATCTCCGGAGATGAAGGTATCTCTATCACCACATCAGGCCCCTTTTCACTCCTGGGCACAGGTTCATGTTCCACTCCAGTTGAAGGACGCGTAAAACTTCCCGCTATCGCTTCCAGCTGTTCCTTAAACTTCCCCCCCTGCTGATACTGATGTTGAAAAGCAGTGCCTGTATTACTATTTACTGGCGTTTGCGCGATCGAACTATTTTTACTTTGTGTATCGTCCATACCTCAATAGTACCATCAAAAAGCTTTCTGTAGCACCAATGCCAACCCGATTAATATCAACGGCACCACCCTCCCCCATTCAGTAATTTTTTTCCTGCTGACATTTATACCCAGTTTTTTTAAATAAACCTCCCAGAAAGATATTTCACTTTTTGCTGCTGTATGACTCAACCGAAACTGCCAACGTGTCAAAATACAATAGCCAAGAACTTTATTTTGCAGGTAATACAGCAATGACACGATGACTATGAGCGGCCAAGGCAGCCACCATGGAGAACTAAACCAGCCCAATATAAACACCCAATGCAAAACCATCATTCCGTAATATGTCGCTCCTTTTTTTAATTTTTTTTGTTCCATGTTTCCTCCATAATGCCTCGTTTCTGGTTGATGTATCTAGCCATCACAAACAGCGCATCAGATAATCGATTTATGTACTGTCTGACCACTGCACATTTTTCAATATCAAACTCCTTTTGGCATGACTCAATTAGTCTGGCCACCGCTCTCTCAGCTCTTCTGCACACTACCCGCGCTACATGCAATTCGCCCGATGGATAGACAAAATTAGTTATTTGCGGCAATTTTCCCTCCAACTCATCTATCAGTTTCTCCAAATGTCCCACCTCTGAATATTCAACTGTTCCAGCCCCGCCAGCCAGCAAACTTGCAATATTAAATAGATTTGTCTGAATACGTTTCAATTCTTCTTCCAGAGTGTCATCTTTTATGCGACACCATCCTACCCAGACGTTTAGTTCGTCTATCGTCCCCAAAGCCTCTGGAAGTTCCGCTGCCTTACTCATTTTTCCCACAATACTGCTCGTCTGCCCCCCATCTCCTTTTTTAGTGTAAATTTTCCCCATAGTACGGAATTTACGTTCTGGAACTAATTTGCGTTAAAGTATAAACTGTAAACGTTTCCCCCTATTATGCCAAATACTATCTCTGTCGTCCAAAAAGCCTTCATTACAAATCTCCACTGGCAGGTTCTTCTGTTAAAACATCCTCTCAGCGACGACCCCAAAAAAATCTGGGATCTGCCTGGGGATGGATTAAATCACTCAGACGGACTGCGTGCCAATTTGGTAAAAAATGTTCTGCAAAGTACCGGACTCACCATTACTACTGTGTCCATCCCCCTCAATGTCACCACTTTTCTGGATATCGCGGACCGAAATAATCAAGTCGTCCGGATTATTTATCTTTGTCAGGCAAATGGCACTATCAGAACCAGTATCGAAACCGCATGGATAGACCCGACGCAACACAGCCATTTTCAGTTTCCCGACGAAGGATATCACAAAGCTTTTGTAAATTATCTTTCCCACTCAAAACTTGCCTCGGAGGAATTTTTAGATCAGGGAATTCTGGAAGACACCACCCGGTATCTCAAATCTAAACCAATAATCCCTCCGATTGCCTAACTCCACACCACGAACAAAACCAATCCTTTTTTACACTAGGTGCGTCCCCAATAGCCCACCATTTCTTGCATTTTTCGCATTGAAAATGCACCAATATTTCAGTACTGACTTTCATTTTTTCCCTACTCTGCCGTAAGTTTACTATTCCCGGTCATTTTGGAAATCTTATCTGCAGTCAGTTCATCCAAATCACACGCCCCTGACATACAGGCCAATTCCTGTGAAGCTTTCGTGTAATCTTCTTCCTCGTATCGGTATAGCTTGGAGAAGTCCACTTGAGGAAACTTTGCAATCAACCGATCATATTCCTCTTTGGCAATTTCCTGATAAGGCATTTGCGCATATTGCGCATCATAAGAGGGCAAAAACGACATTCCGCCCACCAAGTCTTTATGTTCCCAAACCCACTTAATCAGATCAATCACCTCATCCGGATGATAGTTTATGGTCACGCTGGGATTATGTTCCGTCCAGAAAATTTTGCTTTGCAGCCAATATTCGCACTGCTGAATGGCGCTGCGGTTTTTACGAACAACTGCCCCATCCGGAGCTTTCACGGGAAAATGGGCCACCCAGGTGTTAGCATTTTCCCTAGTCTGTCCATTTTCCGGATCCATCGGCACTCCGGAATCTCTCAATACCTTAAATACTGGAGTGTGCGCCCCTACCCGCACATTTCTGATGTAATACTGTGCGTGTCTGGCGTGAATTCCGGATGAACAGTCAAATAGTTGTGAAGAATTTCCGGACGGTTTTACACAAGTGACCGAGGCAGCCTGATTTATCCCCAGCATCGAAGCCACCAATCTGTTTGTTTCTACAGCCACTTGCCGCAACCTGTTTTGCACCGACGGATCCTGCGCTACTGGACTGTCCATTTGTCCGTTAATATCCACACCCAAAAGTCTCTCGTCCTCACAATTTTGTTTCCAGATCGGCCGCAGCCCCGGAAAATGTGTTGCCATTGCTTGAATCGTCCCCAACCATGCAGCTGCTTCTACCTTCTCTTTCAGACTTTCGTAAGTATCCTCTTTCCTGGCTATGGCGATAGACAAATTACAAAACTCATATGGCCGCAGATTGATTTCTCCACAAGGGTTACAACCAAACTCTGCCTCCTTACGTCTGGCCGGTCGCATTGCCACAGCCCCCCGTCGATTAAATATACCCGGCTCCCCCCGCCCCCCCGATACCATCTCCATCATTTGTTGTAATACTTCCATCTGTGTCAAACCTCGTTCAGGCCAAACTACAGAGTTATTTGCATTCCACCTCTGCGAATTCTCCCTCTCAAAATCTCCACTTTTACATGCTCGCATTTCCGCATCATCCCAATCAAACAAAGAAATCATTGCCGTTCTTCTCATCCCTCCCGATACTGCTGCGTTACCCACTTCACACATAATGTCATGTGCATCAATTGGTCGCAAAAAGCTGCCCTGTCGTGCCAAAATCCTCGCTCTGGCAAACTCCAGCATCTTCCGCAGTGGTTCGGGTCCGGATGCTCTTCCACCCTTCACTTTAAGGATTGCCCCTGCCGGCCTAACTTGCGAATAATCAAATTTAACGTCTCCGCCGTCAAACCACAACGAAAGTCCCAACCTTACCGCATCTGCCCAACCCTCAGTTGTATCGGGAATTACATACGTCATGGGAATAGAATTTATTTGCCGCTTCACCCGGGGTAAATTCTCTACATACTTACCTTCAACCGAAAATCCTACTCCACAGCCGCTCATTGAAATCACCAATGCTTCCACAAATGCGTCCACACTATCCACTGGTAGATATGAGCAGTTATATATGGCAATGTTATTCCTTCTGGCCGCCGCCCCCGCCATAGCTATCATTCTCATGGAAGGCATTGCTTTCATTTCCAGCATCATTTTCCTCAGCCAGACAAACTTCTCTCCCGACACTTTATCTTTTGCCAACTCCTTCAAAAAACCGATCGACCTGTCGATAGTCTCCATCCAAGTTTCCCTTCTCCCCAGGTCATAATTAAATCGTGAGTATTTGTCAAAAAACTGAAACTTCTGCAGTTGAGATGGAAAATATTTGTCCGATTCCTCAAACGCCTTTTTAACCTCCGTCGGCACCGGACGCTCATTACGCATCTTTGCATGTTCAGCCCGATACAAAATATAGTGCTTGGCTGCATCAAATTCTCCGGCCGCCTGAAGCACCAGCTCCACAATATCCTGCACTTGTTCGACTGTGGGAACCTTATATTTTGCGACGACTGCGTTTACGATTTGCTTCACAAGCACGCCCACCGGAACCTTCGGTTGTACCCCGACATCAGCAAAACATTTCGCTATTGCATTTTCAATTTTTGTCGGATTGAATTCCTGTTCCCTTCCATCCCTCTTTATAATTCTTTCCGGCATTTTAATATCCCAAAAACCTTTTTCCTGCACATGACCGTTAGTCTTTGCCGGACGCCCTCTTTTTCTCTTCTCTACCAGAACTTGTTGTAATTGTAAATTGTCTGCCATTTTATTTAGTTGCTGATTTTTTCTAATAATTTTTCAAACTCAGACAAGTCAGATAGCTCCAAATACACACTTGCAAACCTAAGCCAGGCTACTTTGTCTATACTTTTTAGTCGTTTAAGGACCATTCGACCAATCGCTTTAGACGGAATCTCAGTTACTTCCTTACGTCTGATCTCCCGTTCTACTTCGTCAGCGAGCTGGCGAATCAGATCTATAGACACAGGCCGTTTATCAAAAGATCGGGTTACCCCCTTCACTATTTTCTCTCTGTCAAACGATTCTCTGCCACCATCTCGTTTGATCACAAATAGTGTCGGTCCTTCGACCCGCTCAAAAGTGGTAAACCGCTTTTGACACTTGCCGCATTCACGCCGTCTGCGCAATGACTGTCCATCTTCAGCAACTCGCGATTCGAGCACCGAAGTATCGTCATGTGCGCAAAATGGACATTTCATAGCGTATCCGGTTTTCTGGATTGCTGCCACTATATCTAGTGGCAAAACACACATTAAAACACTAGAAACTGTTCGTCAACTATCAACTACTACATCAAATAGCATCAGAAAAAATTATTTCCTATCCAGTATCAACTGTCCCGACCTTTCACTCACAAGCCTTGCCAAGGCCAACGATTGCACCAACGCAGCCCGATCCCCCCCATCCGTTTCCATCGCCATCTTTTCTAAAATCTCAGCATGTTTCGCACTGGCCTTACCCAACTTCAATAACATACTCTTTACATCTTTTCCGCTTTTGGCTACTTTTTCCAACTTCACAAACGAACCATAGAGATACTTACTCGCCTTCGTTGCCGTTGACACGCCAAGACTTTTCTTTCCACCCTCCGACAGTACCACTGCTGCGTTTATTCGCTTATCCGCATACAACAACTCTCTCTCCGCCTTTTTTTCTTCCCCAAACGTCAACCACATCGAAATTCTGTCTCTTACCATTTTCACCTTATATAGGGGGCTATCTGGCAACACTCCGGGATAGGGCAAATAATATTCGATTTTCTGTTTCGCTTCGCCGGTCGCATTCACCACAACCGCCACGGTTCCATTCTCAGCCCTTCCTGAATCGGCCGAAACTAAAACTGACACTCCCAAAATGATTACTGCAGTCGCCAAGGCCATCGTTCCGAATAAGCCCCTGCGAATCCAAAACATTGCCGTTCCCGCTCCATGGTAAATCCCAACTGTAGTGCTCATGCGCACCGCTAGTATGCCATACCTGGTCAATCCCAATCAAATGACCCGACACCCCAATAAAGTTTTGTCCATGACTTCCAAAATTTCCATCACCAGTTTTTCCGCATCCGATAAACTTACCAATTCACGATGCTGTGGGAAAAAATGAAAAGTTCTATTCCTGGCTTTTTTCCAAATGTCCCACATAAATAACGGCAACTCTTCACCTTGGCAATATCCCACCAATCGGCCATACACCCATCCCTGGCGATACCTCTTGGGAAGCATAGGCGACAAAGCCCTGCCAATACGAAAATGATCGCCAAAATACTGTTGCCTCGTGATAAAGCGCAAGTCAAAAAACACTTTCTTCAAAAAACCTTCATAAGCTTTTGCCATAGGAAAAATCACAAACGAATAATCATTAAACTTCACCCCCCTGGCTGAGTTTTCCTTCTCTCTGCGTAAAAGTTCCAAACTCTGCATCACCAAGTCTTGCATAGACACATCCAGATATTTCCACCAATTTGTATCTCGATAATTTTCCATCACTTACTTCCAAATTCCGAAGTAGCCACCTATTACCATCAATATCGACAATCCCAGCCAACCCAAGATGAAAGTCACCACCGCTTTGAGTATCCAATCCAGAATTTTTTCTTCCTGCGGGTCCAACCCAGATTCTTCCGAGACACCCAAACTCGCCTCCCCCACAATTTCCGCCTTTGATTCACCTCTGGAAGACTTCTTAACAGCCATTGCCAATTACTATACCCTTTAGCAAGGTATAATTCAACCATATGCCTAAAAAGGCCATACGTCACCTCAAAAAAAACACAGAATACGCCGCAAAACTGATTTCAAAAATCTGCATTTTCCGTCCTACAAAAAGACAAAAACTCTTTCTCTATCTTCTCATCAGTCTTTTTGTGATTTTTAATCTTTACATTTTTTGGGGACTCCCGGATCCTCGCAATTTAACCAAACATCCCGCCATCGCCTCCACAAAACTCCTGGATCGCCACGGACAGCTGATATATGAAATCTTTGAAGATGAACGTCGCACACCCATCAGTCTTTCCACGCTTCCCCGTCATGTCTGGCTAGCCACCCTGGCGGCCGAAGACAAAGACTTCTACAAACACAGCGGATTCTCAATTCGTGGTATTGCCCGCGCATTCATTAAGACATTCTTAGGCCAACGCCTTGAAGGTGGTTCAACAATTACCCAGCAATTGGTAAAAAAAGCACTTCTTTCAGATGATCGCACCATCAGAAGAAAAATTCGTGAATTCGTTCTCAGTGTTGCCGTAGAAGCTATATACAACAAAGACCAGATTCTGGAAATGTATCTAAATCAGGTACCCTATGGTGGTACTGCGTATGGATTGGAATCAGCATCACAAACCTACTTTGCCAAATCTTCCAAAGATCTCTCTATTGCCGAGAGTGCCCTTCTGGCTGGACTCCCCCAAGCTCCCA
The DNA here is from genome assembly GCA_964502885.1 of uncultured Gammaproteobacteria bacterium. Taxonomy (GTDB): domain Bacteria; phylum Patescibacteriota; class Microgenomatia; order CAZETR01; family Amesbacteraceae; genus XYB1-FULL-44-23. The sequence goes on along the minus strand of CAZCXU010000011.1, from coordinate 21,518 downwards.
GTTATTACTCGCCTTTTGGCTCCCAACCCGAATCAGGAAAAGCTCGTCAAAAATACATTCTCGATCTCATGCTGGAAAATAAATACATTTCCTCGGAAGAACATGCGTCGGCATCAGCAGAAACCATCAAGTTTACTTCCCCAACAAAAATTCTTGCGCCTCATTTTTCGCTTTGGGTCAAAGATCGGCTCATTTCCAAATACGGTCTCGAAACAGTTCAAAAAACTGGGTTCACCGTAACTACAACCCTCGACCTGGACCTGCAACAACAGGCCCAGGACATAGTTGCTTCGGAAACGGCCAAATTGAAACGGGAAAAGGTTGGCAACGGTGCGGCCCTGGTAACCAAACCCACCACAGGTGAAATCCTTGCCATGGTTGGTTCCCGCGACTACTTCGACATGGAACGCGACGGTAATGTGAATGTCACTCTCGCCAAACGTCAGCCGGGATCAAGCATTAAACCCATCAACTTTGCCATCGGTATCGATCACAAAGTAATTACCGCCGCCACTCTCCTTGCCGACAAACCTACCTGCTTCATTCAACAAAATCAAAAAGACTATTGCCCCGAAAACTACGACGGCCAATTCCACGGACCAACCCAGGTCAGATTTGCACTCGGAAATTCTTTCAATATCCCCGCTGTCAAGGCGCTGGTCCTCAATGGTCTTTCCGATTTTATCGCCTCTTCCTCAGCATTTGGGATAAAAACCTGGCGTGATCCGGATCAATACGGCCCGTCTTTAACTTTAGGTGGCGGAGAAGTTACTATGATCGACTTATCCACAGCTTACGGAGTGCTCGCCAATCAGGGTCGTCGAGTAGACCTGAATCCAATTCTTCAAATTCAGGATCGCTCAGGAAAAATCATCGAATCAGCCAACCTTAAAGAGCATACACCATCAGAAAAAGATTCCTCCGCTTCTTGGCAAATGCCAATATCTATCAATTCTAAACAGTACATAGTCCTCCCCCCGCCAAACGTCCGTGTCATCTCTGCGGGTAGTGCCTTTATTATCTCCCACATCCTTTATGACAACGGAGCCAGGTCAGCCACTTTCGGCAATTCCTCGTATCTCAACATCAGCAAACACCCGGAAATCTCAGTCAAGACCGGAACCACAAATGATCTTCGTGACAATTGGACAATCGGCTACAACCCCGACATCCTCACCGCAGTCTGGGTAGGAAACAATGACAACACCACCATGAGTCGTATCGCCTCCGGGGTAACAGGTGCATCTCCGATCTGGAACAAAATTATGTCTTACGCACTCAAAAACTCTCCTCAGCGCTGGCCCACCCAACCGGCAGAAGTCGAGGGCACACTGGTATGCAGCCTTTCCGGATACCGGGTCCCGGAAAACCCCAGCCCGGACTGTCAACCTCGCTATGAATATTTCTTACGGGGTACTTTTCCGGCTTACGATAGCGGTATTCGCCGCGATATCCCCATGATTCGTGGCGCCAATGTCCCCGCCACCTATCGTCAACAGATCGAAACTCCCGACCAGATCGAAGTCCAAAACCACGCCGTACTGTATGACCCGCTCAAAACAGTCCTTTGTCTCGATTGTGCAGGAGGATTTGGCAGCGCAGATTTGATTTCCCTGGACAAAAATGGCAAAGCCATCATCAGATGAGGCTCCCCAAGTTAACGCCTGGGATATCTTCTCCCCACTACTTCGCCGGGAGCGAAATCCCTCCGAAGCAGAAATTTCTTCGCATTCGTCCCTTAGCTCACACCCACAGTTTTCTGCAAGGGGGGATAATCCTTCAAATAGCAACACGGTTAATTCACCCTCATTTTTGCCTCAGACGTTAGGATATAATCCGACTCGCCATGACGTTAAAAAGAGCGCTCAAAAAAATTTACCCGCTAGTCGCTTTTTTTAGCTCCCCCCGAAGCTACCCCAAACCCTTTCTCACCTTAGTTGCGATATTTATCGGTTTATTTGCATCACTTGTATCCTTTCATCTGATCGTTCTCAAAGATCTTCCCTCACCCTCCCAACTATCCACCCAGTCTTTGCCTCTCACAACCCACATTCGAGACCGAAACGGCAAGCTCCTCTATAAAATATACCGCACCCAAAACCGCACACTCGTTTCTCTCAAAGACTTGCCCTTGCATCTAATACAAGCCGTGCTGGCCATCGAAGACAAAAATTTTTACAACCATAAAGGCTTTTCCTTATCAGGGATTGCCCGCTCTCTCGGCAAAAACCTGAAATGTGTCGCACAAAACTTTCTCTTTCACACAAATACTGCTTGTTCAATTCAAGGAGGCTCCACCATAACTCAGCAGCTCGTCAAAACATCTCTTCTCTCTCCCGAGCGTACTGTTCAACGAAAACTTAAAGAGCTTGTTCTCTCTATAGCAGTCGAATCGATCTACTCCAAAGATCAGATTCTGGACATGTACCTAAACCGTGTCCCATTTGGTGGAGCAGCATACGGCATCGAGGAGGCCGCCTTTGCTTATTTTGGTAAACCGGCCAAAGATCTCAACCTCTCTCAAAGTGCCATGCTCGCCGGCTTGCCAGCCTCCCCCACCTCATATTCTCCGTTTGGCGCCCACCCCGAGCTGGCAAAACTCCGTCAGCTGGAAGTGCTTCGCCAGATGGTTGCCGCAAAATACATTTCCTGGGAACAAGCTGAAACTGCCTCTGCTTCAGACCTGACTTTTCAAAGTCCCGCAACGGATATCAACGCTCCCCACTTTGTTATGTATATCAAAGATTTACTGGCTCAAAAATACGGCTCCGAAATTGTGGAATCAGGCGGTCTGGAAGTAACCACCACACTTGATCTGTCACTACAGGAGTTTGCCGAAAAAACAGTAGCCACAGAAATCAACAAGCTCTCTCGACTCAAAGTGGGAAACGGTGCGGTTTTGATTACCAAACCGGCCACAGGCGAAATCCTTGCCATGGTTGGCTCAAAAAACTATTTCGATCTGAAGAACGACGGCAACGTAAATGTCACACTTGCCAAGCGCCAACCAGGATCAAGCATCAAGCCGTTAAACTACGCATTGGCACTCCAGTCCGGATTTACCGCCGCTTCAATCATAGACGATTCACCAATCACTTACCGCTTTGCCGGCCAACCCAGCTACTCGCCCGTCAACTACGATGGCAAGTATCATGGCCGCGTCACTCTGCGCACGGCATTGGCTTCGTCTTACAACATTCCTGCCGTAAAAATTCTTGCCTCACTAGGAGTAGAACACCTAATCGGCTTTGGAGAAAAACTAGGAATTACCACCTGGGACGACCCACAACGCTTCGGCCTATCATTAACTTTGGGAGGTGGGGAAATAAAAATGACCGAATTGGCTGCCGCCTATGGCGTGTTTGCCAATTACGGAAACAAAGTCGCTCTCAATCCACTTTTAGAAGTCAAAGACCGTTACGGACGGGTGCTGGAAAAACTTTCCTGCGAAAAAACCATCTTTAATCCTCTAAAACCCGACAGCTCCTCTCCCCCATCGCCCCACTGTTCACGCAACGAAGTTATTGACCCCCGCATTGCATTCCTAATCACTGACATTCTGGCAGACAATCAGGCCAGATCTCCCACTTTCGGACTTAACTCACAGCTATACTTCAAAGACAAACAGGTAGCCGTAAAAACTGGCACCACCAACAGCTTGCGTGACAATTGGACTATTGGATACACGCCGGATTTTTTAGTTGCAGTCTGGGTAGGGAACAATGACAACTCCCCCATGAGCTACATAGCTTCCGGTATAACCGGCGCCTCCCCCATCTGGCGAAGTCTTACCGCTGAATTGCTGAAAATCTACCCCAACGCAAAATTTACTCCGCCAGACGGACTTGTCAAAGCAACTATTTGCCCCCTCACAGGTCAACTTGCCTGTGCCTGGTGTGCCGGAAAAACAGAATATTTTATTTTCGGCACTCAACCCAAAACTGCTTGTGTTGAAAGCGTAATTCAGAATATAACCCAACCAAACGAAAATATGAGGAGAATCAATTTCAGAAATCCCGAACATGATACACTTCTAGACGGAGCTTGGACCATTCGTCCTTAAGCATATGAAAAACACTCTCATCTTGATTGCCCTGCTTGCCGCGCTGGTCACGGTTATCTTACTGGTAAACATCACCAACCAGCCCCTGATATAACTCCCAAAAAATCCACTGACTATATTGTCACAAATTCAGACATTTTATTTTAAGAAAGCGATATAATCATCATGTGGCCACTCCTGCCGTCACTGTAGTCGTTCCCACTTTCAACGAAGAAAAATATATCTCCCCCTGCATAGAGGCACTCAAACACCAGACTTTCAAAGATTTTGAAGTGGTGGCTCTCGACAAAAGCACAGACTCAACTCCAAAGATTTGTAGATCGGCGGGCTGGCGCGTCATCACCCAGAAACAACCAGGTGTCTCTGCGGCCAGAAAAGAAGGCTTTGCAGCTGCCAGAGGACAAATCATCGCCTCCACCGATGCCGATTCCGCCCCCTCACCCCAGTGGCTGGAAAATATCGTAACCAGTTTTGTGGATCCACAGGTAGTTTGCGTATATGGACCTACTTATTTTATGGATCAGACACTGGGCTTTCGCATGATGAGCCATCTAAACACGCTATATTTGCTTATCAATCGTGCCCTCAAAAACGATCAGACTGTGGGTATGAACTTTGCAGTCAGAAAAACCGCCTATGAAAAAATCGGCGGCTACAACACCAGCCTGCCCACTGCCGAAGACGTGGATATTGGTTACCGCATTCGCAAAGTTGGCAAAATCATCTATCATCCCCAGGTCATCGTCTACACCAGCAGCCGCCGACTCCGAAAAGAAGGCTGGCGTTTTTTTGCTCACCACTTCGCCAACTTCTTTCGTCTCAAATTTACCGGAAAATCCAGCTCCAACTTTATCCCCATCCGCGACATCTAATCATCCACAAGCAAAAAGTCTGGTCATGAACTAGATTGCGAAAGCCAACCACAATTAACATTGCTACAGTTTGATGTAGGTCTTGGAGGAATTTTCGCAGTCTCACCAAATCAGACATCAAGTAAGATAGAGCACTGGTGTGAGACGAGAATATAGATGGTGCGCGAAGATGAGTATTCAATAAAATTGCGCGCAACTATCGGTCCTCTAAGACCTACTCAAACAAAACGACATATCTAAATCTTCCTCAAAATCGCATCCTGATACACTCCGGACAACTTCCTGGCCATCTCCCGCACATCGTGCCCTTTAGCCATATCCACAGCGCCTCTGGAAAGCTTTTCCCGCAGCTTCTCATCCCGACATATCCTCACCATCATTTTAGCCATTCCTTGAACGCTGCCCGGCTTTACCACATACCCGTTTATTCCGTCTTTAATCACGTCAGGAAGTGCGTACTTCCTTACTCCTATGGTCGGCAAACCGCAGGACATCGCTTCCAAAACCACCATTCCCTGCGTCTCCATAGTTGAGGCCGTTACAAATACATCCGCTTTCCTATACACTTCCGGCAGCTTTTTTCTATCGACCATCCCCAAAAACTTCACTTTCTTTTCAATCTTCAAACGCATCACCAGACCCTCCAGCTCTACCCTTGCCGGCCCATCCCCGGCAATTATCATCTTCACTTCGGGAATTTCCGGACTTGCTTCGGCAAAAGCTTTCACTACTATATCAACGTTTTTTTCAAATCCCAGCCTGCCAACACATAAGATAGTTTTATAAAACACATTATTTTTCTTCGGCCAAAACTCATCAACATCCACCCCGTTTGAAATAACCTCAATCGGCCTGTTCACTCCCCGTTTCGTCAATTCCCGTTTTATCGCTCCTGAAGGACATATCACCACATCGCAGTATTTATAAACTCTGTTTACTACTGACCAGGTTATCCGTTGTGGAATCGATTCCGGCTTGTCAGTTCGCTCCGCTTCCTTCGAAAGCAGATTTAAATCGATTCCAATTCCTCCCACCACCCTTTCAATGGCCGAAAGATATCTGTTCAGACTTTTGCGAAGCGACGCATACACCAACACTTCCGATATCAGAGTGTGATAAGTTCCCACAATCGGCTTTTTCAGCATTTTCCCCACCAATATTCCTGTCAATCCCAAAGATCCGGGAGTTTGAATATGAATCACATCAGGGCTAAACTCTTCTACCGAAGAATACACCCCCGGCAAATCGGGTATCGCCAGATGAGTATCTTTGTATGTGGGAATCGGGAAAGAATAAAACCTGCGCACCACCACCTTTCCTTTTCTCTCAACACCCCCGCCGCCTTTATACGCCGGCGCATATATCTCTACCTGATTACCACTCTCAGCCAGTATCTGCGAAAATACCTCCACCGAAAAACTCACTCCATTGATATTCGGCAAATAGGCATCGGTAAACAGAGCGATCCGCATACACCCGCTATTTTACCTTTTTTTTGCCCTGTTTACCTCAAAATTCCAAATTCTTCTCACAATACTAGGCACCATTGTCAAAGCCTCGGATCTTTTTACATCCTGATTCAAAACCGCCACCACAAATGGCCCAACCCCACAGTTTGTTCCAGATTCACATTCCACTATTCCCACATCGGCCCACACCCCAGCATCGGTTCCCACCTTATGAATAATTTTCACTCGATCTTCATCTGTAAATGCCGCCGGAATCCGATCTTCATAAATGCTGTCTATCAGATACCCGAATATCTTTTCCCGACCCGCCTCACCGCCCACTAAACCATCATCAATATACTCAAACATTTTCGCTGCATCTCTTGCCGACACAACCAGATCATCATACGAACTATTCTCCAGCTTCATTGTTTTCATCATCTCGCGAATCTTTGCTTTCCCCAGCCTGCGATTAAACATCACCCAAGCCGTATTATCCGAATTCTTTCCCAGATAGTTCAAAAGCACATCAATCGTATAACTGGTCCCTGCTTCCCTAAACTGCAGTGGTCCGGACCCGGTAGCCCTGTCCGCCTCATCCAAAACATATTTATCTGTTAATTCCAGACCGCCCCTATCAATCTCGCTCATTACTGTAAGCATTGCCGGAATCTTCATTATCGATGCCGCAGGCATTCGTTCGTCCTCATTCAATCCATATCCATACTTGTCATCGAGTCTATATACATACACCGCATATCTTCCCGATTGAGTCGCTGTCTCTCTGGAAATCTGCTCCATCAAATTCGCTTCCTCGACCTGCCCCCAATTGTCCACACCATTTTTGACTATAGTCTGGGTTGGCGTCACCCCGCTCATAGGATTATCCAAAATTTCCGGAGGCGTCTCCTTTATAACTCTTCCCCGCCACCACACGAACCCGGAAAAAATTCCCGTCAGCACAAACACCCACAAGATGAGCTTCCTGTTCACCGATGTTTTTTCAACCACCGCTTTCATTTCCACAATTGTACCAAAGAAAAAATTCACTCTACTTTTCCACCAGATTGGGAAGTTGCTGTCCCGACAGCCCTGCAAGAAGGTTGTTTATCGCAACTTTCAACATCGCCCTCCTTGCCTCCACCGTCGCTGATGCAATATGTGGCGTCAAGACAACGTTTTCCATCTGTATCAGCTCAGGGTGTGGATCAGGCTCATTCTCAAATACATCGGCAGCATATCCGGCCAAAAATCCGGCCCTCAACGCCTCTACAACCTCTACCTCATCTACAACAGGGCCCCTGGCCGTATTAATCAAAAATGCAGATTTCTTAAATTTATCCAGATTTCGCTTATTAATCAGGTGTGTCGTCTCAGCTGTCAAGGGGACATGCAAGCTCACATAATCAGACTGCGCAATTAGTTCGTCCAGGTTGTTTTTATATTCATATTCCACCCCATCCAAAGGCTTTCTGTTGTAATAAATTACTTTCACCCCAAAGCTGGCTGCTCTTTTTGCTACCATTCCCCCAATTCTTCCCATCCCCACCAAACCCAGCGTCTTACCTGCCACCCAACTCCCCAAAAACACCTCCGGATCCCACCCCTTATATGCCGCGTTATGCATAAATTCTGCCGCCTCATTGATCCGCCTTGTCATTGTCAAAATCAACGCCCAGGTAAATTCTGCCACGCTCTCATTTACTTCGTCTGAAGGCGCATTGCTCACTTTGATATTTCGTTTTGTACATGCCGCCACATCAATGTTGTCATATCCGACCGTATAGTTGGCAATCACCTTTAATTGTCCATTCTTGTCATGTGCCAGCAGTTCCTCGTCTATCTTGTCGTTCAAAAGAGTCAAAATTCCGTCATAACCCTTTTCGATCTCTTCTCCCAGCTCCATACGGCTCATTGGTCGATTTTTCCCAAACAAAACTACTTCATGTCCCGCTTCTTTTAATAACTGAGAGACTTCTTCAAAAAACGGCACTCTCCTGGTTACAAAAACTTTCGCCATACAAACATGGTATCACAAAAAAATGTCAGATCTCCACAGGCACCACGTTTTCAGACCGCTTGATCCACTCATCCATTCCTTGTTTATTCAGTAGTCCGGCCTGTGGACCAATAAACCCAAGAACTGAAGCCGAGTTAACCGTTCCATATCGCAATGATTCCTCCACTGATTTGCCGGCAATATAAGCCGATAAAAATCCTGATCCAAAAGCGTCTCCTGCTCCCGTTCTCTCCACGACCTCAGCGGGAACAATTGGCATATGCAGATATTTTTGTCCATCGTACAAATATGTACCCGCAGGCCCGTCAGTCACTACCACCACTTTAGAACCAATGGCTCGCAAGTCAGTAAGCAAACTTTTTATCTCCACTCCTGGTTCCTTACCCAACAAAAGCTCCCCCTCTTCCTTGTTTACAAATAGCACTTCAGATAGCTCGTAAGCGTAACGCAAATGCTCAAACCCCGCCTTTAGTTGCCGTGTACCAGGATTGAAAGCTATTCGTGCGCCCTTTTGTTTAGCCCAATCCACTGCTTGTTTGTAAAAATCTTCATACCCCTCCCCCATCGAAGTGATGTACACCCACGAAGCATCCAGAGTCGTATCTTCCGGCCAACAGCACAACGAGTGGGAATAATAAGACAAAATGGTCCTCTCCCCCTGGTAATTAATCACCACACCAAATCCTTTTTGCCCCTGTTTAATTTCCATATACTTTGTCTCCACCCCTTCGTTTTTCAAAATTTCCAACACTCTTTGATCTGACCAGCCATCACCCACAGCCCCTATAATGGCCGCCTTTAGCCCCATTCTACTCAAACCAACCGCATTGTTCCCCGCATTTCCCCCTATGGCAAACTCCATCCCCTTTACTGCAATCTTTTCTCCAAAACCCAGCTCGATCATGCATCGTTTTTTATCCACACTGCACACCTCGTTCACTTCGTCTTCCGGCAGCTGCACAAAAATATCCATCCGTGCCGGGCCCAAGCTCAATACATCATATTTCATTTCTCCATCTTACCAAATTCTCAGCTGGGAAAAATACTTACTCCACTGAGTCCTTTTAAAATCCGCCTTCTGCTCATCACAAGAATCATAATCCACACAAAAACTTACTCCATTTACGGTACTGCAACTTCCCTCTCGGCACTTAAATCCTCGTGCTTCAACTTCAATCAGATAATAAAAAGCCAGCCAGATCAAGATCGCTGCCGCCGCCACCATTAAACCCAATCGCACCACCAACTTTCTCCAATACCTCCCCGCCTTTCCGATATTCAATTTACTGGCAATATGCATAAGTGCTCAGCCAAACAAAACGCTGCCGATTTTTTTCGCCACTTCAACTGGATTTTCCGCCTGCCAGATATTTCTCCCCATTGCCCACCCGCTCGCCCCTGCCTCCAAAATCTCTTTTGTCCTAGCAATCACCGTCTGCTCATCAGTCTTTGATCCCCCCACCGCAAGAACCTTAACTTTTCCAGCGGACTTCACCACCCACTTCATTGATTCCACTGACCCCGTATACGCCACTTTCACCATATCAGCCCCCAACTCCAAGGCCAATCTTGCTGCATAAGCCAAGTTCTCCACTGAATGTTCCGCTTCTCCAATATGCGCCCCCCTTGGATATGCCCACAAAATCACCGGCAACCCTGCAGCATGCGCCTCTTCCTGAATCTTTCCAAATTCCGCAAACGACTCCGGTTCTCTCTCCCCACCCACATAAATCGTATAACCCACGCCTGAAGCGCCCAACCTGATAGCCTCCGAAACGCTGCAATTCTGTCGCGAAATCTGCTCTTCACCCTTGTGATACGCTGTCTTACCATTCAGTTTCACTACCAGCGGAGTGTTATGTTCTCCTTTTTTATAGTATTTTTCAGCAATTCCCTTTTGCACCGCCACACATGTAAATACCCCAGATTGTTCAGCTATATCAAAAATAAACTGCGGATCCACATTCCGTAAATCAAAATCTGTTGGTCCATGCTCAAATCCTTGGTCATAAGCCAATAAAAACACCTTGTCATTCTTCATTAACTTCTCTAGTCCCACCATGGGACCAGTATAGCAAATTACCCTGCCAATATTCTCTGCCTGATTTCCAGCCAACCCCCCAACACTCTCAATTTCTCAACTTCCGGATCATCCGCATTTCTATTCCAGCCTCGGTCTGGCATATGAATCCGTGGCACGGGCAAACCCACTGGCCAGTTATTCCTGACACCAGTCACCGTATGCACATCATCCTCCACATATTCCCGGGCTTCCAAAAGAGCTGCCGCCATCAGTTTTATTTGCCACGAATTTATCCACCTCTCACACTCCGCTATCCTTACGCACACTCCAGCAATAACCCCCGGGAAATACAGTTGAAGCCACTCCCGCGTACTTTCTTCGCAGTTCGGCTTTCGCGAAGTTGCCACCCAGGCTTTCCACCCTCGCTCTGTCAATTCTCGCACCACGGCTTGTGCCCCATCGATAGGTTCAGCCCGATACAGCACCTCAGGCTCATACCATATTCCAAGGGCCAACTCACCCGCTCTGGAATCTCCGGTTTTTTCACTTATCTGCTCCTGCACCCAATTCCATCCATTGATATTCTCAGGCCTCAATTTCGTTCCATATCTCTTGTTTACTTCGGCAACCACCGGCACATCCGAAGCTGCCAGAACTCCATCCACGTCCAAGAGCAGAATCTTATTCTCACGCATATTCCGGAGTATATCGCAGATAAGCTATTCCTCAAGTAGATAGTTCAATGCCAGTATTACTGACAAAACGCCTACCACGAGCTGAAAAGACACTCCGTAAAGCGACCATTTCAAAACTGGCGCCATTTGCTCGGGCAACATGTGGGCAATACCACCCAAAAGCAACAGGACCATGGCTACTGTCATCGTTTTATTACCCACAGTAGATACCATTGGTTTTTCCTGATAAATTTCCGCTTTCTCAATAGTAGTTTTCTTTTTGACTGCCATAATCTCACCGCCTTTCTTCAGCCACATTTATACAATGCTCTATAATAAATATAAAGTCTCACATCTATGGATCGGCCCCGCACAGACACGAAAATTATTCTTGTAGGCGTACTTACCGCATCCTTTTTTATCATCATGGGTCTGATACCCGTAATTTTGAAGTATGTTCGCCCCACTCCGACCACCACTCCCCCATATCTGCACTATCCGCCTTCAAACACCAAACCCGCAATTCCTCCCAAAGACAATCCCAAAAACCCCTCACCCACTAGCAAAAGCTGTTGGACAAGTGGTTGTTCAGGACAACTGTGTATTGAGACTCCCATAGAACTGCGAGCTGGCACCTCAACCACCTGCGAATGGAAAGAGGAGTACGCCTGCTACAAACTCTCCACCTGCGAAGTGCAGCCAAATGGTCAATGTGGCTGGACTCACAATCCTGAATTTACAGCTTGTCTGAATCAGGCCAATTCCAACACGCCCAAAATCATTGTCGACTAGCTTTTCGTTCCAATACCTTCTTCGTTGCCGCCACAATTTTCTCTACACTTAAACCATATTTATTCCACAACTCAGTAACATTCCCGCTTTCCCCAAACGCATCTTTTACTCCGACCATTTCCACGGGCACCGGCATTTTTTGCGCCAGCAGTTCACAAATTGCTGATCCCATCCCCCCGAAAATCTGATGTTCCTCCACCGTCACCACCGCTTGGCATTTTTCCACTACGTCCAATATGCCTTTTTCATCGAGAGGTTTAATCGTATGATTGTTCACCACAGTAATATTTATTCCACCTGCTTTCAATTCCTCCGCCGCCTGTTTAGCCAATTCCAGCACTGGCCCACAGCCCACTATCGCCGCGTCATATCCATAATTTTCCATTATTCCGACCCTACCAATTTCAAAAATATCTGTTTCCTCCGTCATCACCGCCGACTTCTCTCGCGTCAATCTGATGTATACCGGCCCATCAATAATTGTTGTTGCCTCTACCGCTTTTTTTGCCTCCCAATAATCGCATGGCACCACTACGGTCAGATTAGGTAAACTTCGTGTCATAGCAATATCCTCCAATGCCTGATGTGTGGCCCCATCCGGGCCCACTGACAAACCGGCATGTGCCCCCCCTATCACCACCGGCAAATTTGAATAACACACAGACACCCTCAGTTGATCCCAGTTTCTTCCCGGAGAAAAAACTGCATACGAAGCCAAAAACGGCCGCTTTCCTGCAGCCGCCAAACCGGCAGCCACTCCCATCATGTTCTGCTCTGCTACTCCACACTCCACAAATCTGTCCGGAAACAATTCCGCAAATTCATCGACTTTTGTACTTTCTTTCAAATCTGCAGTCAGCACGACCACTCGTTCGTCAATCTTCCCCAACTCGACCAATCCCCGCCCCCACCCCTCTCTGGTCGCTTTCAATTCATTAAATTGCATTGCGTGTATGTCGCTAGGATAATTGAAAATATTGTACATGATTACTTACCTCAATACCCGCCCCCTGCTCATTCTTGTTCTGGTTTTCGCCACCACCCGCCTAATAAATCTGTCTTTGCTCCCCGTTTTTTCTGATGAAGCCCTTTATATGGAATGGGGCTGGCGCGCTATTCATTATGGCCAATGGTTTCATTCTCTCCACGACGCAAAACAACCATTTCTCATGTGGTTTTTTGGCATAGGTCAGACACTTTTTTCCGATCCTCTCTTTGGAAGTCGAATATTCTCAGCAATCACAGGACTGATCACTCTTTGGGGTATTTGGCACATTTGTATATCGTATTTTGACAAAAAAACCGCCATTTACTCTTGTCTGGCCTACATCTCTATCCCGTTTTTTGTGTTCTTTGACCGCCAGGCTCTCATGGAATCAGCCGTAACCGCTGCTGCTGTTTGGTCATTTTATTACCTCACCAAACTTCACCTCCGGCCAAAGCTCCTCACCGCTCTGACACTGGGCTGCATTCTGGGTATCGGATTTTTCATCAAAAACTCCGCACTCCTCTCTGTACTTGCTTCAATCGCGGCAAGTCTGTACTACTTTAAAACCAGACGCAGTCTGCCAGTCAAAATAATCACTTTTTCAATCTACTCTTTATTGGCATTCCTATTCCTCAATCTCCCTCTCCTTTTTCAATCACAATATTGGACCACCCTACACACAAACGCCCGCTGGACTTTTACGCTTTCAGAATTGGCAGCACTCCCCATCTCTCAATGGATGACCAATTTCATTGGCAACTTCGAGCTCATATTTGTCCACTTTACCCCCCCGGTCTTTTTTCTGTGTCTATTTGGCCTAATCTTACTTGCCCGCCACAAACACTATTATTTTTATCCTCTGCTCATTTGGATTGTAGTTCCCTTGCTATTTTTCACCCTGACTCAACGCTTCATGAATTTCATGATTTTTCGCTACCTCACTCCACTTTTACCCCTCTGCACAATCCCCATTGGATTCGCCATTCATTCAAAACCAAAATTACTCCTCCCCCTTCTGATCTTTCCCGGCATTTTCTCCTCTCTGCTGATTTTTCACCCGGAAACCTTTTTCCGACTCCAATCCCGTATTACTCGCTACTCATACACTGACGGCTACATAACCGGATTTGATACAGGTTATCAAGTCAATTCTATAGTTAATTATTTGCGGACAAAGGCAAAAAAAACGCCCATTTATGTAGGTATAGCGGTTCACTCTTTCAACCCGGAATCAGGTATCTGGGCCTATTTTCGCAAAGACCCGCGCGTCACTGTTACTTATTTTGACTCTCGGTTATTCGACCATGGTTTTGCAGAAAAAGTCGACTGCCTCACTTCCGATCGACCTTTATATTTTGTGGCAAAACTCAACGACACTGCGGGCCTCGACAAATATATCCAAAAGGAAACCACTATTACCAACTCGAAAAACTCTGATTACTCCACTATCTACACCCTAAAGGGAAACTGCACCACAAACGTTTTTCATCTTACCTTATCCAATCCTGTCACCCACTGATTGTTATTCTTGTCTTATTTTTCCCCACAGCGTTCTCAAACCTGCCAAAGCCTCCTCAGCCTGTTGCTGCCCCGGAGGTTTCCCATGCCACACATAATCGCCTTCCATAAACTCGACTCCCTTACCGGGCACCGTGTGAGCCACGATTGCATACGGCCCAACAGTATTCTGTTTGGCTTTTTGCAGCTCATTTTCAATCTGTTTTATGTTATGTCCATCCACTTCTCCCACAATCCAGCCAAATGCCCGCAATTTGGCAGACAAAGGTTCAAGCGGCATCACATCTTCTGTATAACCGTCGATTTGTATCTGATTGCGATCAATGACTATCGTCAGGTTATGCAGTTTATTTTTTCCGGCAAACATCAACGCTTCCCACACCTGCCCCTCCTGAAACTCACCGTCAGACATTAGACAGTAAGTCTGATAACCCATCTTATCCATCCTCGCCGCCAGAGATTGACCGACAGCTTGAGAAATCCCCTGCCCCAATGGACCGGCAGTATTTTCTACCCCCGGCAAACTCTTCATGTGCGGATGGCCTTGTAACTTCGATCCCAACTTTCGCAACCCTTTCAATTCTTCATGCGAAAAAGCCCCCGTATGCGCCAACGTTGCATACCAGACCGGACAAATATGGCCATTAGACAAAAGCACCCTATCCCTGCCGGTCTCCCATGGTTTACTCGAATCCCAATTAAGCAATCCGGAAAAATACAAAGTCGCAAATACATCCGCCATTCCCAAAGGCCCTGCACTATGACCGCTTCCGGCGTTCAATAGCATCTCAATAATATCCTTACGAATTTCCACCGCCTTCAGCTCAATTTTTTGAATTTCACTTTCCGTCAACATCTCTTTCTATTGTAGCCCTTTGAAAACTACAACTGAAACGGTTTCTCCGCCGGGTTAAATACTTTGTGATCATGAGTCATCATAAATTCAAATATTTCCAGTGACTTAATCACTTCGGCCGGAGTCGTCGCCACTCGATAAACCTGAAACTCTTCCGGCCTCATTCGCATATTCGAGATAAACGTCGCCATCACATTCTCCCAAAACTTTCCATAGAGTATTAGCGGCTTGTGATGTCCCAGATACAATCTGGCCAATCCCCAGGCCATACCGAATTCAGATATTGTCCCCGTTCCGCCTTTAAATATCACATACGCCTGTCCCACCTCCAATAACTTCAAAGTTCTTTCCAGATAATTCTGAGTCACAATTTCTTCATCAATCGGATTATTCTTGTCCCTGCCCTCAAAATTGGCCACATCTTTTGGATAAAAAGTCACCCCAATTACCTTACCATTCCCCGCTTTGGCTCCCAAAGAAGTTGCCCTCATTACCCCCGGGCCGCCGCCATTAGCCACCACATAACCGTCTTTCGCCAACGCTTCCCCGACACCATATGATTCTTTAAAAAGCGGATCATCCTCATGAGCATCGGCAAAACCTAGACAGGTTACCGTTTTTATCACTCTATTTTCCGGATTAATGCAAACTTGATCCATAGTTTCCTACCATAATAAAGGAAAAACAAATAACTTTCAAAACTCAAAAGCTCTCCTGACGCCTACTGCCACCTCATCTGCGCCTGCATTTTCGATATCAGAAAGCATTTCTTTTTCCACTCCCCCATCCACACATATTTTATATCTGTAACCGCACCGTTTTCGCAGTTCATTAAACCGTGTTATCTTATCAAATACTCGCCCATCAAACTTTTGCCCCGAAAAACCCGGTTCCACGGCCATCAGAACTATCAAATCCAATTTTGACAAATAAGGCAAAAGTGCCGTCACTGGAGAATGAATATCCAGAGCCAGACAGGAATATTCCTCCGGGTCACTCACACTTTCCACTTGAGCAATGATTCTTTCATAGCCTACCTTTTTAGCCATTCTGCTCCATATGTATGACGTGTCGGAAATCGCCATCAAGTGCGCATCAAACTTCAGGGGATGATACGGAAGTACACCCACTTCAGCAGGTCTGATGGTTGTATTAGCGGCGTACTCACCGTCAACAAAATCCACCTGTACCCGCTCAAATTTTTTACTGATCCTTATCTCCGCCAGAAGATCCGCCACTTCAGACCTGCTCGCCGACAATATAGCTGGAATTACCTGCATAATTTAGACTTCTAAAAAAACCTTACTTAAATTGCTGTGTCAACGGATCTGATGGCGCCTCTCCTCCCTCCATGATTTTTCCAACCCGCACCGTCTGTTCTATCAACCTGTTTGTATATCCCCACTCATTATCGTACCAGGCCAGCACTTTTACCAAGTCACCGTCGACCACTTGGGTAAACTCCGGATCGACTATGCTGCTGTAAGAACTGCCGATAATGTCTGACGACACCAGATGTTCCGGCACTCCATCCACTCCTGCCATTCCCAAAATACCCCTATACAGCTGGCTCCCCACCGCTTCTTTCAACACCGCGTTTACTTCTTCTGCGCTTGTTTTCTTCGCTGTTACAAAGACAAAATCGGTTATCGACCCCGTGGTCACCGGTACCCGCAAAGCAATTCCGTCAAACAGGCCCTTAAGCTGTGGTATCACCTCCGTCGTCGCAATCGCCGCCCCCGTCGAGGTCGGTACTATATTCGCAGCAGCAGCTCTTCCTCTCCGCAAATCCTTGTGTGATCCATCCTGGAGCACCTGATCATCTGTATAGGCATGAACCGTAGTCATCATTGCTTTCACAATTCCAAACTTTGAGTGGATAACCGCCGCTACTGGAGTAATACAATTTGTTGTACAGCTGGCGTTTGATACCACCACTCCCTCATGATATTCATTTACTCCCAAAACATAGGTTCCCACATTACTGCCTTTTGCTGGAGCGGAAATGACCACTCTTTTTGCCCCGGCTTTGGCGTGCTTCATCGCTCCCGCTTCATCGGTAAATTTTCCTGTTGATTCGATTACTACTTCCACACCGTATTTCCCCCATGGCAATTTTTCTGGATCCCTCTGAGCCAATACGGGCACTCGCAAGTCCATAGACCTCACAACCAGGTAGCCAATCAACGGATCTTCATCAGTTGCTTCTTTGACATTTTTTACTTTCTCGCTCTCCACCAGAATTTCAAATTTTCTGTAAGTTGTGTCCTGATTTACCAGATGACACCACCCATCGACTTCCATCGATCCCGATGTGTTTATCGCCGCAAATTCCAATTCATTGTGATGCTTTAGAAGTCCCACCCTAAACGCCAGTCTGCCAATTCTCCCAAACCCATTAATCGCCACTTTTACCATACTAAGACAATATCACAACTCACCACTCTCATCCAACCAATGCGTCAATCCCCACCAAACTTCCCGTTCCCAGATAAACAAGCATTGCTCCTCCGCCTACCGAAATCCAATCAAATTTTTCTGTCAGTCCGTATGCAGATATCGCCATCTCGATGTCCCCGCCTCCGGCAACCTTATAAGCATGACTGTTGGCTACAGCAGTAAGTGTTCGCTTCGTTCCTTCGCTTGCATTTTCATCTTCATACTTACCCATCACTCCTGCAGCTAAAATCACATCGGCTTGTGAAATTTCTCGCTCGTATTCAGTTATTGTCTCCGCTGCCAAATCCAGCCCATCCTCCCGTAAATTAACCCCGGGCAGCAACCCACCTTTCAAAATTGCCGTAAATTTATCTCGCATGTCTTCCGCAAACTTCTCTTTGTCATCAACTTTCACCCCGCCAATTACCAACACTTTTTTCCCCTGTTTCTCCCACACCAACATTAGCTTCTGCATCTCAATTTCAAATCGCAACCCCAAAGCCACCTGTCTTCCCATTTGTTTCATCACGGTTGGCAGCGCCACAATTGATGCGTGTTTCCTGTGTGACGTCGCAAAGGCTTCATTCACATACACGTCCCACCCCTCAGCCAATTCTCTTGCAAAAATTTCATCATTTGCCTTTTCACCCGGGTTCTTTCGCATCGAATCATCAAACTCCACTCCGGGAAAAAGTTTCCGCATATCATCACAGATTGGATAATCTGTTTCTCTGTGCCCAATCACCCTGATTTTTGCAGCACCTCTTTCCAGTAAGAATTTCACCATTTCAACCACACTCCTCACTCTGGGATTGTCCCCATCATCAACATCAAAATCTCCTCTCACCAATACTTTTTTACCAGAAACATCAAGATTTCTTACCAGAGGGACGGGCTTCATATCTCTCTATCTTATTTAATCTGCGGGTATAGTTTTCCGATCTGACAAACTCAGTCTCCAAAAACTTCTCCACCAGCTTAATCGCTTCAATTTCCTCAGTGTTGTCAGCCGCAACTACCAGCACATTCATGTTGTCATCTTTTCTGCCAGCATGCACCTGATCCGCAGCAAATCCCAATCCGGCCCTCACTCCCCGCACTTTATTGGCAGCAATGCACATACCTACACCACTCCCGCAAATCAAAATCCCCATCCCGCCCTCTTTGTCAGCCACCGTCTTCTGTCCCACATCGATGGCGAAATCCACATAATCATCTTTATTGTCATATTCATAAGCTCCCAAATCCTCAAACTCATATTCCCGCCCCTTCATCCACTCATTTACTTTTGCTTTCAGCTCAAACCCCCGATGGTCAGCAGCAATATAGATCATGTGATCCCCATGTTAAGACAAAAATTATCATTTGTCACCCCTCGAAAAAATGTTCTATCAAAGCGCAAGTCTGATCACAAACTGGAATCGGTTGGTATATCGGTCTCCAAAACTCCACTTCAAACACAGCAACACAAATCAAACAAAACGCAGCAAACAACCTGGCTGGATTCCGCAAACACAAAACTCCCTACCTCAGCACATACCCACCATTTACATCCAAACACGCCCCGGTTATATGACTTGCCTCATCGCTCGCCAAAAAGTAGATTGCTGAAGCTATATCAGCCGGTGTACCCATCTTTTTCAGTAGCGTCAAACTAATCAACTGGTCCAATCTATCGGGGTTCATATTCTTGGTCATCATTGACCCTGTTACTCCAGGAGCCACACAATTAACTCGAATTTTGGGTGATAAAGCTTTGGCCATACTCTTTACAAAACCCAAAACAGCTGCCTTTGAACCAGCATAAACCGGATCGGAGCTTCCAACTTGAGCTGCTGTTGAACTGATATGCACTATTGACCCCTCACTCATCAACTCTACAGCTTTTTTTGTAGTCAAATATGTGCCCATTTCATTCACTCCCACCACTTTTTCCATTGTAGGAATATCGTATTGCGCCAGGCTTTTATAGCCATATATCCCCGCACAGTTCACCAAACAATCTATCCTTCCCATTTCCGTAAATGCCTCCTCAAATCCCTTGACCACACTATCCCAGTCAGCCACTTCCATCTTAAAATATTTCACGGAAGTTTCCTTTTCCGGCTTGTTTGAATTGTAAAAACCTGCCACTCTCCACCCCTCCTCCACAAACTTATCAACCACCGCAGCACCGATTCCCCCCGAAGCTCCCGTCACAAATACCACTTTTTTGATCTGTTTATCCATAACAGAGCCATATTAATTGAAACCTCATCACCAAGCAAGCCTCACTCCCGTGTGATGTGTCCAAACGCCAAAGCCAATTCCCGCAATTCTTTCTCCGGCCCCTCTGACAACACCACATCAGATGCCAAAAGCACCCCCCTTGCTCCCAGCTTCAAGGCAATTTTTATATCTTCAGGAGAATGTACCCCGGCACCTACCAGTACAGGAAATTGCACCGCCTTTACAACTTGTTCAATCACCTCCGGCTTTTCCGTAGCTACACTTTTATCCCTGCTGCCTATTAATTCAGGTGGCTCATAAGCGATATAATCCGGAGTGAATCCAGCCACCGTTTTTGCTTCTTCAACTCCCGCCGCACAAACACACGCTTCAAACGCGAATCCGCCGACAAACTTCATTGTCTCTTTCAGTAATTCTGCTGTCAATTTATGTTCCGAATGATTCAAAAGTGTCCCCATGGCTCCGGCCTCCTCGACATCTTCTCTGGTAATCCACCCGGTATTTTTACCCTGGTCTACCGGATCCACATGTTGCACCCAACAGTCTGCTCCGGTTTCCACGCAATTCCGCAAATCTGCCACCTGCGGCACTGCCACTATCCTTACTCCGGTATCATCCTGCACTCGCTTACAAATTCGTGCCAAGTTAATTGCCTTATACCCGGTAGCTTCTTTGTAGGTCTTAAAATTTACAACTATCATGCATTTATAGTATAGCCACAAAAATCGAGCGTGCAACTTTCAACGAGATTTTTTGGATGTATATCCGACCGGATTTGCTTGCAAATCACAATAAGTTGGGTATATCAAATCCGTTCGATACTCGCAAAAATTGCTGTTATGGTTTTATTCCACTTTCCCCACTCCTCAGAAGCGTACTTGGCATTCCACACAACCAACTTTTCATTTGTCATTCCCCAAGCTTCCTGATGCAAAATTGCCCTGCCTCCAGCCACCTCTTCCTGCCAGGTAAGCACCGTCAAGTTTATTTTCTCTGAGTTTATATATTCCCGCTCTTGTCTCAATGGTATACCGCGCCCTTTCAATTCCATCACCCTGGCATCCACCAAATCTGCCAAATTCCCCGCCCGTTCTGTCACACTGCTCGTTATTTCAACACCCTCCCCCACGATTTTCAACCCCCGATTCTCAGACTCTTTTTGCAAAATCTTCCACTCCTGCGGTATCCTCATTCGGTACTCCGCCAAATCGCCCTGATACATTCGTGTTATTTCTCTGGCAGCCTGTCCCACATCTGCCCAACCCTGACCAAATCGATCAAGCTCGGCATGTCGCCATTGCTTGTAATCCCACAAGGTAAACATCACCCCAATTATCAAAATTACGGCAACCACAACCCAATTCCTTTTTTCTTGGACAGAAAGCCTCATATTCTGTCTATATTATAGCGAGCACAAAACAAAATGTCAGATTTTGTGTGAGATATATAGTCACATTCGTCTTGTTGTGACTTTATAGCGAGCACAAAACAAAATGTCAGATTTTGTGTGAGATATATAGTTACCAGCCAGATAGTAACTATATAGCGAGCACAAAACAAAATGTCAGATTTTGTGTGAGATATATAGTCATTCTA
>CAZCXU010000010.1:8227-41048 GCA_964502885.1 uncultured Gammaproteobacteria bacterium | reverse complement strand
ATTTCCGCCAACATTGCGAATAATTACATCAGTTGAAAATAATCTTTTTAACCTACCAAATAAAGATGTGTCTATCATGTGTATAAATATTTTTACCTTATTAACCAAGTAATATCTTCCTTACCCTGGTCTGTGGGCATTTGCCAAGGATTAGGAGCACCATTACCTCTAGCAGCATAAGGACTCATAAAACCTCGTTCAACTGAAAATCCAGTTAGTGAAGCTCTATCTTGTTCTATATTATGTTTTCTAAATCTTAATGCAGTATCGCGCAAGTAAAGACCCATACTAAATGACATTACTAAGTCATCGTTGTATCCCTCTTGAGCTTGTGCTTTACTATTTTTCCAAATAAAAACCTTCATTTCTTCTATTAATCGTTTTGAGCGTATAGTACATGATTTTTCATGTGCATATTCTCTAAATTTTTCAATCATTAATGGTCTAGTTTTTACAGATGTTGTAAAACCAGCTATTAAATTTCCATCATTTTCATATCGTCTAGTCCATTGATCAGAGGTTAAAGCATCTTGTTTTGGAGAATAATATAAATTTCTATATCCTCTATCAATTGCTGTTTGCACTGTATCCCAACCTACATTAGCATTTTCTATTGATAGCAAAGCATCATTATACTCTGCTGCTAAACCTACTAACATATGTCCATAATCACGTGTGCCTATTTGTCCTCTATATTCTGCTACTTGTGTTGCTGTTTCAATATCAAACACATGACATGCAGAATAATCTTTACCATCTCCTCTTGCTACGTCAGCTACTACTAAATAACTTCTAGAATAGTCTGGTTGTTCCCATATCCATAAGTTACCATCCATGCCTCTTTTTTCAATTGGTTCTATTAAATTAGCTTCAAACCAACCTATATTATCAGGTTCAAACACAGTATCACCTGAAGTAGCAAAATCACAATCACACTCTTGGGCAGCCATTCTAATACCTAAATCACTATCTTGTCTTACTCTCCATTCCTGATTTCTTTCAGGGTGCACATGCCAAGGCAAACGAATAGGAACAAATGAGTTGTCTCCAATTTCTGCTTTTTGCCATGTCTGATGGAACCAATTACCAGTACCATTAGGAGTAGATAATGCTATACATCCACCACCAGTAGCTAAGGTTTGTTGAGCGGAAGCAAATATCTCATCAATACTTTCAATGAACGCAGCCTCATCTATTATTAGTAAAGATACTGCTTCAGATCTACCAGCATCGCTAGCAGCAGAAACAGCTTTTACTTGAGAGCCATTTGCCAATTTAAGTAAAAGTTTATTATTCTCCAAAGGCTTCTCAGCTCCTTTCAACCATGAAGGTAAGTTATCATACATAAATCTTACCTTAGTAACCATGTTTTTAGCAGTATCTTGTTTAGTTGCTATACACAACACGTTTTTATCTTTATGAAATAACATCATCCATAAAGAAAAACCAGCTACAAGAGTAGAGATACCTAACTGACGGGATTTGAGTACTATATTGTAATTATTCTTTTGGAATTGGTATAATACTTTTTCTTGGAAAGGATATAAATGGAATTGTATGCGGCCCCTAGTTGGGTGTTGAATCATACAATATTTTTTCATAAAGTGGGCAGGATCGGTCATACATTTAATGTATTCCTGCTTTATTATGTCTTTAATATTTTCGCTCATTAACCTTTAAATTTGATTCTTGAATATCTCGATAATAATATATAGGACAACCAAAAACAACCTGAAATTGAATAAAATACGGCGTCCGCGGCCCAATAAGATCCAGTCAGGTCCATAATTAGCTTGAATAGGGCGTCGTAACCAAGGGGCAGAAAAAACATAGCTAGCATCAAGGATAAATCCTTGAAAAAGATCAGGCGCTTTCTTCGATTTTGTTTTATTTGTTTTATTTTTCGAATCACCGTCGTCCATATGTTTTTTAGTTAGTTAAACAATTTACAACCTGTTATATATAAATATATAATTAGAAAAAAAGCTCGCATTATAGCGAGCTTAATTTATATTATTATATTATATTATTTTATTAATAAACCAGCAGTAATACCAGCAGCAATACCAACACCAAGACCTTTAAATTTATTCCAAAATGCTTTCTTTTGAGATGCTTTAAGGTCTTTTTTAAGATATTCACTTATTTGTTGTTGCATTTCGAATTGCTTTGATTTTAAAGCAATAGCTGAATCAGCTTGTGTTAATGCTGCTTTAGAAAATATAAGTGAGTTTTGTAATGAATTTACTTGGGTAGTTAAAGCACCATTTTCTTGTTTTGATGTAGCTAATTCACCTACTAAATGATCTTTTTCAACTAATTCAATTACAACAGCATTACCAACGTTTTGATCAAGTGCTAAATCAACACCTATTTTAGGAACAGTATCATAACGTTTTACAAAAAATGTATCAATTACTTCTTTAGGTAAATTGCGAAGAGCAGCTAATGCTTCTTCTTTTGCTTTACGTTCTTTTTCTGCTCTAGCTTTAAAAATAGCAGCTTCTTTACCAGCTTGTTCTGCTTCTACTTCATAAACTAATGAAGAATCTTTAAAACGCTCTTTTTCTGCTACTGCTTCTTCAAATTGATCTTGTACTACAGTAATTTCTTTTTCTAATTCTTTAATTTCTTTTTTATATTTACCTGTACATCCAGTATCATATACTAAGAATATTAAAATAACAGCTAAAATTACAGTTATAAATTTTTTATTACGTCCTACAAAATCTAAAAATGCATCAAAATATTTCATTTATTCGTATTTAGTAGACACGATATCTTCTTCAGAATCGTGAAACGGGTTTTTAATTAAGATATCACCTTTATCATCAACACCATTAATTGTTAAATTAGCTACAATCATTTTATTATTTGGATCAGTTTTACCAAACTTAATTCCGTTTTTAATAGCCATTCTAGTACCAGCTGGCATTTTATCTTTAAACAAACGGGTTAATGCTGATAATCCTTGTTCTTTTTCAAATGATGTTCTACCTCTTTCAATAGCATCTAAAGCTATTTTAGCTAATTCAGAAACTAATAACACATATTCACTTCCTCTTTTAAGTAATTTAAAGTGTTCGCCTCTTAATTCAGAAGGAAGATTAAATTCTTTTGGGATAAAACGACGTCCACCTGTTGTTTTAGGAGCTTCATATATGTTTTCGTAGTCTTTAAATGTAGGTTCATAAGAAATATCTTCAACACCTGTATCTTCCATTAATTCTTCATCATCGAGATCCACAATATCAATATCTGCTTTTTTAACAGAAGCAGGTTTAATTTCTTTACCTAATTTTTTAGATAATATTTTAGAAATACTAGCAGCATCTACTGATTTAAATTTGAAATCTAAAGTAGTAAGTACTTTGTCCAATACTTCTGGTTCTAATTCTTTAAGTTTTGTAACTAAAGTATCAAGTCTTTTAGCTAAGATATCAGTGCTAGCTTCTTTACCTTTTTGTAATGCTTTTTTATAGTCAGCAGCACTTAAATCGCCTTCTTCTTCGCGAATAGCACCAAGACGAATCTTAGAATCTTTATATGATCTAATAATAGATTGAATTAAAGAATCATTATCAATAGTAAACGAAGTTGCTTTTTGCGTTACAGGATCTAAAGTAACAGCTTGTGCTTTTTCAATATTAGCATCAACTGGTTCTTCTTCTGGTTCAGGAGCAGGACCACCTGAAATAAATTCTTCTTCCTCTTTATCAGATACTTCTTCTGTTTCAGTACCACCAGTTGCTGTAAGAGCATCAACACTGATTAAAGCAGCAAATATAGGATATATGCGAGGCATTAATGCTTTACCTTTTTCGTTTACAAATCCTAAACCAGCAGCGATTTCAGGACCAGTAACTTCACTTTTTCCTTCCAAAAATTTTAAAGTATCAGCGAGTTTTGTTGGACTAACAGGGCCACCAGTTTTAATATCTTTGGCTTTTTCTTTAAAATCTTCAGCTACTTTAAATACAACAGCTGGGCGAGACATTTCATTGATATTATCCTCTTCAAGAAATTTAACTGGTTTTTTGGGTCCTCCTATACTTGTATCTTTTTCTCTAGTTCTTGCCTGACTAATATAATTTTTGATTTTTGCAGGATCTAACTGTGATGGATCTTCTGGTACATCCATAACAAATGTTTCTTTGATACGGTTTTTAATATACTCTTTTAATTCGCTTTTCTTCATTTGTTTATAGTTTGTGTCCATTATAAATATTTACTAACCGCTTCTAACACAGCTTTAACGCGTTCTTCTGTTGTTCCTTTAACTTTTACTAATAGATGTGGTGGATTAGCTGCGAGCAAATCGCGTATAGTTTTGTCAATTTTGTTTCTATATGCAATATCTGTTGTTCTAACGCCGTTATCTTCAACGTCTACACCAGCAGGATCTACGTAAACTACAAGATCATATTCGTTTTTTAGCATTAATGCTGTTTGTACAAACGACATTTTTTCATGCTCACTAATTGAATTTGCATTCATTGTAAATGCACATACGTCCCAAATAGTGCGATCTGTAATAATATTTGGTTGTAACAATTCACTAGCACGTTCAGCTAAAAATATAAATTGACCTTTTAATGTAGAATCTGTATTAAGTGGAATGCCCAAATCGCGCAAATATTTGCTACGTTCAGTTTGTACACTATGATCCTTTAAACGATCAGTTTCACCTAATGCTCTAGCTAATGTAGTTTTACCTACAGACATTGTTCCTACTAATCCGATTTTCATTATAATCTAGTTTTAAATAATGGATTTTTTGCTGGTGGGAGACCAGTATGGTTACGTCTAAAGTCTTTCATAACTTCAATATTGTTACCTTGGTAAATACCCCAAAAATAATATTCTTTTTTTCCACCTGAAATCAATGCAGGGCCTTCAGTATTATGAAGTACCCAAATTTTTTCTTTTGCTCTAGGATCTTTTTTATCCATAACATCATGTCCTAAGCGTGTTGTTTGGGAAATATACAACACCTCACCTTTTTCGGTTTTGATTCTTCTTTCCATTTTTATTTTTATTTAATTTAATTATTTCATCACCTGCCATTTGATATGCTTCATTTAAAGCAATGATTGCTCTAATGAACATTCTATTTATTTTATCTTTTTGTGTTCCAACTGGATGTTCAACTAAGTGGGTATTGATTGTTTCCATTAATACATGGCAACGATCCATTGCCTCATGGTAATATCCTTCGTTTAGTTTTACTTTCTCCATTTTTTTCTAATTTTTTCATTTGGCGTTCTATCTTTTTTCGCTGCTTAGTTTCTTTAATTTGCTGCTTGATTATTTTTTCAGCACCAGGTTTATATTTAATATCTACCTCAATTGGGCCTTTATCAAATTTATCTAAATTATAGGTCCATGTTTCAGTAGTAAGTTCATCCTCGTATGTACGAGTAAATTTACGTGGTTTATCTTCTATTACTACTTGTTTTGGTCTACCTCTTCTTTCTTCCATAACCTAAAATTACAAAATATTATTCTGTTTCCAAAATTTGTGTTAATTCTACAAGATGACTGTGTTGGATTAATTTTTCAGCCACATAAATTCCTTGTGCACCTGCAACTGTTATACCACGAGCACTTAAAGCATCACCTACAAAGTGCACATTTGGAAACTGATTTAATGATAAGTCATGATAATTAACTAATGGTTCAGGAGACAAATACTTTACTTCAGGAATATACATACCCCAATCGTCACCGAAGTTAAATACTTTATTCATATTATCAATAAAGTTCATTATGTAGTCTGCATATTCACCAAAAGCATTTTTAAATACACTTAGATCTCCTACTTTAATAGCTTTAATAGTAGCATGTTCTGATGTAGTACCAATTTCTCTGCTTGGTGAATAATACAATCCACCACCATGTTCAGACCAATCAGCACCTAAATCTAGTTTTAATGCTTGACATTTTTTAACTACATCTCTTGACCATTTAAATGGATCTTCAATACCCTTAATTTCCATTAGGATACCAAAGTTGGTCATTTGGTTTTCAAATTCTTTGCCTTTTTTGGCGTGTCCGTTGTAACTGATGTCGCCGTAAGTTTCTTCCACAGCAACATAAGCTGCATTGTTGTTAGTACAAAAGCTACGGAGAGATACCTTGTCAAATTTTTGATAGAGTTTGAAATCATAACTTATATCGATTAATTTTTGGAAATATTTTTGTGGTGCTTCAAATCGAACACCAATTTGTACTGATTTAGGTTCAGTTGGGAATCTATATTCATCAGATAATTTTTGAGCAAAATCAATACCTGATTTTCCTACTGCAAATATTAAAGTATCATATTGCATATCAGCATTATGTGTATAAATTCTATTATCATTAAAGTCAATATCTTCAACTTCGGTTTTCCATTCAAATTTAACACCTTTATCTAACAAATATGAATACCATGCTTTAGCAATCTCATGTAAGAAATTAGATCCAATATGCCATACAGGAAACATTCTCAAACCAAAGTATGGTTTAATAAATTCAGGTTCCTCTTGTGGATCGGACATGAATATTTCTTCTGGTTTAGGATGGAAACGTCTAAAATTAGTAATAACTTGATCCATTAATTGCATTGCTTTCTCGTCACCACAATACTTGTTTAATTGGCCACCAATTGCTGTATGGTAAGTTAATTTACCATCAGACCAACCACCAGCACCTAACATACCTGTCATTACTTCCTCAGGCAAACGATTAATAGGATCATTACCTTTGTCTATAATGGTGATTAATTCACCAGGATAGCCGTTATCAACTAATTTAGTTGCTGCGTTAATACCAGCAACACCTGCTCCTACAATTATGATTCTTTTATCCATATTGGTTTATTGTTTAATTTGTTCCAGTTTAATCCTTTAATTTTTACTTTATCTTGAATATAATAAGTTTTATAGGCCTCAATTGTATCTTCATTTTTATATTCTTCAGGCATTGCTTGAGGTGGTGGAGTAAATCCATTATCAGGAAGTGTAGGTTCGTTATCACGGCACCATTCAAGTACATCTTGTGTTTTGTGGTGTTTGCCATAACGCTTAGTAAATTCACTACATACTTCAAGACCGTGTTTTACAAGCCATCTATAATGTTGAATTGATTCACGCACCCATTTTGTTGATGGGTGGTTGTAATGAGCTTTTTTGTATGGTGCTTCATTACCAATAGCCCAATGGGCTGTACATAACATTTGAGCAGATTCAATTTGCATTTTGCGAACGTGGTCGTCGCAAAGTTCTTGTGCTGCAACAACTGGATCTGCGTTAATATAAAATATATTCATAGTTTTAAAAATACAACTTTTATTTGGTTTCCCAAAATAAAAAGTGGCGCACTTTTATGTGCGCCACAGCTGCAATATATAATAAAACCTCGTAAGAGGCGACTAGGCTATGAATCTAGTCTAATGTTTTACTTATAATGTCGTTGAATTAGGGTTTCAAAATAATTTAATAGTTGTCCTCTATCAACATCTTTTTCTTTAGCCTTTTTTACAAATTCCTCAACTTCTACCGCATTTCCATCTATTGTTCCTTCTAAAAAATCCATATCAGCCATTGTGATCATTTTCTCATCTAAGGTTTTTTTAGTTTCAACTAATCCTGCTTTTTCAAAAACATCATCATCTGTTATACTAATCCAATTCGCCTTAATATCTGATGAAGCACTCATATCATCAATATAATTCATAGCAAATTTCAAGTAGTCAATTTTGTTAATGTTTTTATCTTTAGGGAACTTAGCTTTAAAATCATCAAGTATACCTTCATCTTCATAAGAAGTGAAAATATCCAATACATCATTATATGAATGAGATGCAGGGGATGCTTTAAAAGCAGCATCTAAATCAAAATCTTCATCATCCTCACTTAATGTTTTTTTTGACTCTTCAATATCTAAATCACTTAAAGCAGCACTAACATCAACTCTTGGTCTAGATGTTTTAGGTTCTTGTTGTTTTGAAGTATATCCTTCTTTAGTAGCTAATTCTTTCATTTCTAAGCCATTAAAGATAGAATTTACTGCTGGTTGATCTACGCCTTTTTCTTTGGCATAATCCATTTTTTGTACTCTTTTACCTTCTTTTTTAGCTTTAAACAAAAATACTAAAGCAGCAATTTCTCTATTTTTAATACCTTCAGGTGCTTTACCTGTTGCTTTAGCTTGTTTTAATACTTCTTCACCTTTTTCAGTGATAGTATAAGCACCACCAGTACCAGCTGGACGTGCAAA
Organism: uncultured Gammaproteobacteria bacterium; assembly: GCA_964502885.1. GTDB lineage: Bacteria > Patescibacteriota > Microgenomatia > CAZETR01 > Amesbacteraceae > XYB1-FULL-44-23. Next base: position 32,786 of record CAZCXU010000010.1, on the reverse strand, counting down.
TTCTGGAAGAGCCATTTCGCTGATAGGCATACCAGCTAATTTTTGCATTCTTTGTGCTTCTGAAATAAATTGTTTGCTCATGTTATATTTATTTTACAATGTATTGTTGATTTCCGATATTGGCTCCAAGTAAGGGTTTTGTATTGATCATGCGATATGCGTTTTTCTTTACATCAAATACAGGTAACAATCCTTTTGCAATTGGATCATAAGGTAGTTTTCCACCTTTCAAATACTTTTTTACACCGAAACGTGCGTTCATTGTGCGAGTAGTACCATCTGTTCTTTTAACAAACGTTACTGTAAAAAATGCACCTTTAGTATCTTTAATCTTTTGAATTAGCTCGTCACGGCTAACTGAAATAGCTGCTTCTTTTATAAGCTTGCGTACTTCAAGAATAAGATTTTGTTTGAACTCACTTAGTTTCATGTATATAAATATACAACAAAACGTTATTCCTTCGTATTTGCCTCGTATGTTCTATTTGAAACGGTGTGATACTTGTGACAACTATTACATTGTAATTGGATTCGTGCAAGTCCTGATGCTGTATAGCGTTTTTGTGAAAATCTCATATCAGTAGAGCCACATTCAGGGCATGAACATTTATCATCTGTTTGTTGAACACCGTAATGTACTTTGTGTGGAACGTAGTTTGCAATTTCGTTATATACTTTTTCAAGTATTCCAACGTCGTTTTTACAATAGTCAACCATTTGCTTTAAGGCTTTCTTGTCTTTTTTCAAAACAATATCTTTCCATAAATCAAATCCGGTTTCTAATTTTTCACCTACATTAAGGAATTGTGCAATGTAATCCAAACGATTACTATTAAAACGGAATTTAGAGCGAGCGTGTTTTAATGTATCGATTGTAGTATAAGTAGGGAATACTGGGATGCGATGGAATAGACAGCGTGTTCTAATCCAGGGTAAATCGAATTTATCGCTATTATGTCCTACTAATTCTGATGCTTCGTTAGCTACAGCCATAAACTGTTCTAACATTTCTTTATCGTCTTGGTTTTCATCCCATGTAAGGGAATAAACCTTGTTTTCATCTGCCCATTTGTAACAGATACAGATGATAGCTCTTTCTTTGATAATGTTGCTATATGGCACACTTAGCTTATAGCCAGATTGCCAAAAGAACCCGATGTTTGGGCTAGTTTCTATATCAAAGAATAGCCTTTTCTTTTTGATTTTACTCATAACGAATATAATTTGAATGTAAACGTAATACCCAAGAATTGGGTATCCAAATTTGTTTTTTAATCTAATTCAAAATCGTCGTTACGATCTAGAATAAAGAAATCACTAACACCGTCTTGATTCACAAGTGTTATTTTAACGTCGTTACCGTATGCTTCAACATCGTCAACTTTCACTTTATCACCATTGTTTAGTTTGCCTAATTGAGCCATTAACGTGTATTCAGCACCTACTTTAACGCTACCAGCTTTAATTTCAGTTACCATACCAGCAAGTTTTTGCATTCTTTGTGCTTCGTTGATATATTGTTTCATATTAATTATTTTTATGCTTCTGCTGCTGGTGGAGTACTTACTGGTTCTCCTTTAGCAGGTGTTAATTGTTGTTGTGCTAGATCTTCAGGAGATAAATTACTACTTATAGGGCCATATTGTAGTAATTCAGCTACTTCTTTAGTAGCTCTTTCACGTTCCTTAAGCGTTAACATATCGTACTTAATTCCTCCTATTCTAGCGAGAAAATCTTCTGTATTCCAAATTAAAGTAAATGTTTGTCCATTTGCAAGAACAACTCTAAATGTAGTTGGTTTTGGAGCAACCCACTGAATATCATTTACAAATATTCTAAATTGGAAGCCCATTAGTTTTTCTAATGCTTGACGCAATTCAGGGAATCTATAAAGCATTACATTCATAGGTGAATTAGGATCACCTTGATAGGCTGCTTCTTCTTGTTTTCCCATTATTTGGCGAACACGGCCTCTAATATGGGCTACTAATTCATCTTTTGATTGAAATTCCATAATTATTTCTTTTTAGCTATTGATTGTTTAATAGCAATGTCTCTTGCTTTTAAATAATCTGCACTGTCGATTTTGCCATCTGGTTTTCCACTAGGTCCTGTTAAATCTTTACCTTTCTTTTCTGCTACAACAACATCTAATGGGTCTTTTTCTTCCATAGCTAAAGCATCCATTGTAGCATCAATTTTAGCTACACTTTCTTCACCATCTAAATAATCAAAAGCACCTTGTAAATAGTCTTTAGCTTTAATAATGTTTGATTGCCACCATTGTGGGAAATCTACTTCAGCACCTGTATCGCCATATGCTTTAATTTTTTTATATAGCATAGCAGCCATTTTAGCTGTTCTAGCTAGTTCATTTTTAAGCATTCCTGGTTCATCGTCTTGATGCCCAATATCAATATCTTCAGTTACAAATCTACGTTCTTCTCTATCACGCTCAATAAGATTTAAGATAGCAATTAATTCAGCGTATGCTTGGTCTAAACCTTCAATTACTTTAGGATCTTGATCAATACCAAAATCCATAGCTGCTTCTACTTTTTTAAGTGTACCACCAATATCAGATATTTTTTGAGTCAATTCAGTACCTTGAACTTCAGCTATTTCTTTAGCTTTAGCAGTAGCAATAGCATACATAGATGCTTTATTTCCTTTAAAGGTTTTTTTCATTCCTTTAACGATATCTTCTTTTTTCTTTTTTTCCGCTTTAGTAAGAGCTCTTTCTCTTACAGCACGGCGTATCATTTCTTTTAATTCTGAATGTTTCATTTATTGAATTTTACTTTTGCTTTTTCAGTATTAGAGACAAATTGTTTTCCTTTTTTAGATCCAGCTACTTTTTTACGAGCAGTAGCAGCACGTTCAGCTTTAGTCAAACGATTTGCTTTAGCGCGAGGGAGACAACGTGTAGTTGCTTTACCTTTTTTCATTGTGCCACAAGGACCTGTAATGTTGCCTTGAGTATCAATACGAACCCAGTCTTCTTTTTGAAACCAGTCACGTAAAGATTCGTCAATATTTCTTTTTGCAATATATTCTTCTACTTTATCTTCTTTATATCCTAACAATTTACCTATTTCTCTAGTATCTTCAGCAGTAGCGTTTGCGGCTAAATACCCATTATATTTTTCAGCTAATGCTTTTAATTTTAATGCTTTATCTCTACTTCCAGGTAAATAAGCAACAAATGCTTCAAATGGATTTCCTTTAACGCGTTCTACTCTTATGTCATTATCTTTAATAATTTCCTTAATTCGTTCCCAATTTTCAGGAGTATTTGATTTTTTAACTATAAAAGCAATATCACGTTTTTCATCAACTAAAGTATTAATAGCATCCATATCAGCATATGCTTCAGATGGATCAATATCTTCGTTTAAATCGTCTTCTTTCATTAAACCTTTACATACCTTAACTGCGCGTCCTGATAGATATGCGGATGGTTTTTCACCAGCTGCTATGCGACGATTATAATAAGCTCTGCCTTTAGGGCATAGCTTCTTTTCAGTTAATGTTTCTAATAGTATGTCTGTTAATTTAATCAATTGTTTGTTTTATAGTATTAACAAAATCTTTAAATTTATCATCATCAACTAACATATATTGATATTTGTCTGCTTCTTGTTTAGAATATTTAAAATCTAATCCTTCACCATCGTCGTCCCAATAATATCCATATGTAAATTTATTATACGGATCTTTAATTTCTTTTTCTTTAGTTCCTATAGTTCCTTTAGGAACATATATACCAATTTTGTCTAATATCTTAGACATTGTATTTCCAAAAAACATTTCATCTTCATCGGCTTTAAAATCCATATTTAAACCAATATCTTGCATTTGATTAGTGTATTTGTCTCCCCCACTTTTAGTAGTTTGAGCAAATTGTGCCATTTGTTGATATTCACTCCATAGAGCAAACATTACTTCAGGTTCAGTAGCTACACCTTCATCTAATCCCATATTTCTTAAATCACTATCCGAATCAACATAATATATGTTAAAAGGTAATGTAATCTTTTCAGGATTACTAAGTGATTCTTTTAATATGTCTGTTAATTTGATCACGATTTATATATCTTTAGACGCAACTTGTCCGTGCCTTTTATAACACGATGCCAAGTATGTCTCGGTATAAATATTGGTTTATTCAGCGAAGTTGGCAAACAATTTTCAAGTTGTAATTGCCAATCCGTATCACCAACTATTTCTACAGTACGATTCTCATCGTCGCGATGCCATAACAATTCAGTAGGATCAATATTTTCGTTAAATTCGCGAATAATATATTCATTTGTAACTTTTATATCAATATATGGATTATTCATCATAATTAAATTTTGTTGCATTAAATGCTGTCCATCTATCCTGGTTTTCACATATCCATGTCTTAGTTGAAAATTTAAAATAAGGTATTTTTAAATCAGTTGATGGTGTTTGTGATTGATGTTTCCACAATATTCTGTTGTTAGGTTGAGCAGCAAACTGTCCGTTATCTAACTTAATTATATTAAACGATTTATGCTCATTTGGTGTTTCTGACCAAGATACATCAACTTCATTAGGGTCTGAGGAACATGAGTCTATAGTAAACAAATAATAACCAGGAGCTCTAGATTTGTCCTTCATTATTACCTCGCAGCGTGCATTTCTTAATCGTTGTTTTTTAATAACAGCAATGTTATATGAAAAACAATCCCATAATTGTAACCAATCTAATGGGTATAGTTTATCTATATCTGTTTTCCACACAAATGCATGGATAGGTAATTTATCAAATAAAGCACCATAATCATGTATAAACGATTCAAAATATAATGCTTGATTTGGAATTGATTTTGTAGTGATCCAGTGAGCTGATTCATACTCTCCTTTTCCAAGAAGGGTATTGTTTTTGTCTTTTTGAAAATCGTATAAAAATTCTTTTCTTACAAAAACCTCGATTGGTGGAATATTAGCTACTAAATAGCTCATTATTTATTTTTTACTGGAGAGTATCCTGATCCATAAGGTGCGGCTTTACCTGATTGTGGATCTGTTGTTTCTTTATTCAGAATTTTAGTTTTCTTTTTAGATGCTTCTTTACGTTGTTCTGCATAGTCTAAAGCAGTTTTTAAACGTTTTTTTACATCTGGATCTTTAGCTTTGTTATAAGCTGCTCTAACACGCTGATGTATTAAATTAATAATTTGTGATTGTCTAGCGTGTGATTTAGATTTGAATGATTCTTTAGATAATGTATCTTTAATATCTTGAGCTGTTTTAAATTTAACGCGAACAGTATCTGTTGGATCCTCGTCTGTATATAAACGACGACCTGATCCTTTAGGTTTTTTGCCTGTACCTACTTTAGGATCAGCTTCAAGCAATATATCCATTAACTTAATCACTTCTTATTTCTAATTAAGAGTTCACCTAATACTTCCAAACGCCCCATTTCACGTTGAAATTCGGTTTGGGTCATATCTAATGATATCTTTTTATAGGTATCTTCAAACTCGCTTTTAGCTTTTTCCAAATCAAGTTTTCCTTCAGCTGCTTTCTTATAGTATGGAGCTTTAACTTTAAAGTGATGCCATGTTAATAAAGCCAAACCACCTTTCTTTTCAGCGTTTTCTGAAATTTTAGCAGCACCTTTACCACGAATGGTAGCGAAACTTTCAAATGTTTCTTTTACCTCAGTTATTATGTCTAATAATTTAATCATTATATCTTTTTTAAAACTTCGTGATTGGCTTTAATACGTTTAGTTGTCTTGCGACCAGCTTTTATACTGCGTTGGTTGTAGTGTTTCTTTTTAGAGCGTGCCATATTATTTCTATTACCAGTATCCTGAAAATGATGTTTTAAAACCTAATAGTTTTGCATAACGTGGCAAACGGCAGCTCCAATATGAAGCTTTAGTTCTATCTTTTTTATTTGGACAGTCATGGCGTTTTGAAAATGCCTGACGTGCTTTTGGATTATTTAATTTTGCGCGTAATCCTGTTGTATCACCAAATGATACTTTTTTAATTTTACCTTTATCTCTAACGTAAACGTAAAATTTCTTTGAACCACCACGCTTTGGTTTGCCAATTGGTGGTGTTTTTTTCTTTTTATCTGCCTCTTCAAGCTCTAATTCCTCTTGTAATTGTATTAATTCATCAACCGAAATTGGGTAGTCTAATGGTACTCTAATACCGTTATAAAATGAGTACTCCCCGATATTTGACTCAAGTAATTCAGCATCATCTTCTGTCACGGAAAGTAATCCAGCGTCATATAACTCACGTGCTTCACGAAATAATGAAAAATAATTTTCAGATAATGGACGATAAATGTTGTGAATTAACATTCTACCTTCTTCAATATGGTATTGTAAACCTTCAGATAATACAATAGATTGTTGTCCTTCTTGAATCATTAGTTTAGGACCAAAACATCCACAATCATCAACTTCGTAAATTGCTTGTTTTTTCATAATATATTATTTTGCATGCCACCAGTTACAACAATATTCATCTGCAGGAGCAGGTATTTTAGCATCGCCATCTCTCCATTGTAACCAGTATTTGTTATTGCATAAATTGCCTTTTTCAACCCAATATTCACAGTTAGCACACATTGAACCACCTTTAGTTACACGCATTCCTGGTTTATGGTCTGCTGGGTATTCAATTTTACCTTCAGCAATAAGTCCTAATAATTCGCTTAAACTGTGCATTATTTTATTTTTGATTTTTCAAAAAATTCAACTTTAGTACGTAATTCAGCTACTTGTTCAGTTAGTTTTAATACTAATGCACGTAATTCATCTTTTTCTTTAGCTGCTCTTTCTAGTAGTGCTTCTAATTTGGCAATACGATCTTTGCAATCGTGACGAATAAATTCTTCATCACGTTCTTTACGCATGGATTTTTTTTCATAAAATCTAAAAGCAGCTGCGCTACCTAGTACAGTAATTGCTGTCATCAAAACCGTATAGATATTATCATTCATGCGTATGTTTTGATTATAAATATTAAGAATTAATTTTGGCCTTTAACTGTTCTATTTTTTCCATGATTTGTTTTTTAACTTCTTGCTTATTTAATCCATTTCCCACCCAATTTTGGATAGTACCATCTTCCATTACATAAGTTTCATTAATCAAATCATCTAAAAATTGATCAACACCATCAGTAATACTATTAGCAAAATATTGTGCATTTTTACGAATCATATTACGCTCATACTCTTCGTATTTACCTTGCATTTTTAATTCACTTTCCATTTCTGTAACACAGTGTAAACACATTTGATGAATACCATACATTTGTTTATCAAATCTATGTTTCATTGGTTTTGAACATTTTGGACAAAGTATAGGAGTTCCTACAGCATCAGTTTTACGTACAGTACGTTTAATACCATTTTTAATAGTCCATGTTTTACCATTTTCTTCCCAAACATCACCTTCAACATGGTGTTCTTCTGCTTTAGTATAACCTACAGAAGTAACTGTTTTATCATGTACTTTTTTTTGCGCTAGATTTCTCATGCGCTGTAGATCTCGTTCAGTAAATTGTTTCTTAAGAGTTGTTTCTTTCATAACTTTATTTTGTACTTAAATATCCACTTTCAATATCTTCAAACTCGTCTGTGTATGTTTTAATTAACATAACATCTACTTTTATAGGGTTAGTAGCGTTAATTACTTCATCTTCTATTTGATCGCTCAATTTATCCATAAATCTTGGATTAAAGAACAATTCAGCATCACCTGCTTTAGCTCTCATTACTACAGGTACACCTTCATTTTTTCGTTCAGATGTACTTATAGCGAATGCTGCTGCAGGGTAATATCTAGTACTCCATGAAGATACTTTGCGACGAGAAGAATACTCTTGATTAGGGACTATAATAGTATCTTTAGTTTCTTCTTTATTAGGATTTTTATATAATTTTGCTGCTTCTTTTTGACTTATAAACGTTCCTCTATAAATGTATGTATCTGGAGATAATTTAGGATCTCCTATTTCAGGGTATTCTGTTTTTATTTTTCTAAATGTTTCTAAATAAGGATCTAAATTTATAGTACTATATGTACTAGCTTCAGAATCAGCATATTTTTTTAAAAAATCAAATAATTTTTCTTCAGCAGGAGTATCAACTTCTACTTCATCCTTATACCATCCTATTTTAACACCTGATTCTTTATCACCAAATAAAAAATCACCGTATTCACCTTCTTTAACAAGGTGTTCAAATAAATTAGGTTTTGCTTGAGCAAAATTACGCATTATAACAGCTGCTCTAGAATTAGCTTCATTTTCATCATCACTACCTGTTTCACCAGATGTAGGTGTTAAACGACCATCTAAATCTTGTTTGTAATGTACTAATTCATGAGCTAATGTTCTAAAAATATCAGCTGGGTGTCTTTTAGCAATTACAATATGAATTGATTTATCACCTGGTCTATAACCACCCCATGAACGTAAATCAATAGCTTCTTGTGAATCGTTGGATAATGTAATTTTAGGTAGTTTTTCTAATTCAAGTTCGTTCATCACATGTTTCATGAACTCACTAACTAAATCTTTATTTAGATTTTCTTCTAAATTTAATTTAGCAAGTTTTGTATAGTATTTTGGGTCTTCAGTAAGATGGTCTTTAGCAATACGCCCAGCAACTTTTGGATCTTTTGTATGTTCCATTTCAACTTTAACGCCTTTTTTCCATTCTTTTTTAAGAATGTCAATATCAACGTTATGTTTATCTGCAATATTTTGTAAGGTCATACCTTTTGATAGTCCTGCCATAGTAAATATAGTATATACTACATATAAATATAAAAAAGAGACCTGGGATAACCCAGGTCTCCTTTAAAATAATTGGTAAAAATTAATTATTTACCGAAAGTATAACGAATACCTAACTGAGCTGTCCATACATCAAATACAGATGAATTATATTGATATGTATCTTTTGCTAAAATGGTAGAACCATCAGTTAACTTTTGAGTTGCAAAACGATAATATGGAACGTTACTAGCATCACGACTTACAAAGTTTAACAATTGTGGAGCAGTGGCGCGTTGTGAAACACCCCATTTATTATTTACCATATTACCAAAGTTTAAGATATCAGCTCTGATTTGGAAAGCATTACGCTTACCTTTAATCTTAACAAATAAATCTTGAACTACTGATAAATCAAAGCGATGCAAGAAAGGTAATGCAGATGCATTTCTTTCAGCATATTGACCTCTACGTGTTTTTAAATAGTCATCTTGATTTATAAAATTCCAAAAAGCAGCTTGTTGTTCTGCTTCACTATATACTGTTGTACCTACAGTAAGTGGTGAGAATCTAATTTCATTCCATACTTTAGGAACATATACTAAATCATTATTAAATACACGGTCACCGTTTAAATCACCTGCTACAATGTAAGAGAATGGATTGTTTTTAGCACCTACGTAACCTAAAGTTACTGTAGTAGCACCACCATATTTCTTACCATAGTCTAATCTATATCCTAATAAACCAACAATACGGTTTTTTACTAGGTTAGAAGATGTAGCAAGATTTAAAGTGTTATTACCATATACTGACAATGCTGATTGCCAAGAACCACTAGCAATTGAACCGGCATCCATAAAGTCTTGAGCATTAGCTGTTGTATAAGCTACATAGCCCCAAAGACCTTTAGATACTGGTTTTTCTAATTTAAATGTTGCTGAGCGATTAAAAGCACCATCTCTGTTTGTTAAAACAGCAGCCATTGAAACGTTATCGTTTACACGAACACCAGCATCAGTGTTAGCATATAATGGACGATTATCGTTTCCAAGTAATGTACCAACTGGTTTATCTAAGTTGGCATTATAATAATGAACAGCATTAATTGTTTGGTTGTATAACAATTCAACACTAGCAATTAAACCTAACCAAGGTAATTTTTGGTCTACAGCGATATTATTTTTCCATACTTGAGGCATCTTATAATTTGGATCTGTTAAAGCCAAATCAAATGTAGATGGTAAAGTTGGAGTTGAAGGAATGAAGTATTGGTTTGGATTAGCAGTGAAGCCATAAGCAGCAGCTGCAGTACCAGATACATCAATAAATCCTGATAATACACCGTTGTTACCAATTTGGTTAGATAAGAATACATAAGGAGGACGACCAGTAAAAATACCAGTACCACCTCTAACTTGAGTTTTACCTGTACCTTTAACGTTCCAGTTAAATCCTAAACGTGGTTCAAATAATAACTGTGTTTTAGGCATTACACCTGTATTCCATTTTTCACCATTAGCAAAAGTCATAGCAGTTACAGCTTTATTTTCTAAAGCAGTATTTTCAATTGCTATAATATTTGCTCTTAAACCAGCAGTTAACTTTAAATTCTTAAAACCGTTATATTCATCTTGTAAATAAAAATCGGTTCTATTTGATTCTAAAGTTTGCAATGGAGCAACTCCACCTGGTAAAGCAGAATAGCGAAGTTGGAAACGAGCAGGAGCAAAAGTTGAAGGAGCTCCATTAGCAGCTAATGATTGATTAGCAGCAGTATAGAAATCATTCAAACTATTGAAGATATAAACACCATTAGATGCTGGAAAGAATAAGTTGTTTGACTGGTATCTTTGAAAGTTTACACCACCTACAACTGTATGTTTACCAAAATATCTAGTTAAGTTATTGGTAATATTAAATGTCCAATAATTCAACTTATTATCAGGAGTGAATGGATCAAATCCTACTGAAGTGTAGGTAGCTGAACCTTCTCTAATATCAATAGTTGGGAACATATTACTCAAATACGCTCTATCTTCAATTTGCTTGTCATAAGACACAATCAAGTTATTGAAAATAGTATTAGTTAACTTAGAGTTAAGTTCTAATACAGCTGAACGAGTGTTGTCCTGGATAATGTAACCACTGTTTTTAAACGACATAGCGTTAAATTGAGTGGTACGGTTACCAGCACCTGCTGATTGAGAGTTTGAAATGTTTATTTCAGCGGAAGAGTTATGGTGAACATAGCGAGCAGTAAGCTTGTGCTTATCATTGATGTTCCAATCAAGACGAACGAGAAATTTCTTTGATTCGTTTGTGTTGGAATAACCTTCCCAGGGACCAGTTGTATAGTTGAATTTAGACTGCATGAACTTAGAAAGTGAGTCCATAGCAGAATATCTAACTCTACTAATTTGAGATCCAGTTAAAGGTGATCCACTAGAGATCCAAGTAGTACCAGGTTCTGTTCTTTCAATTTGCTCATAGTTACCAAAAATAAACAATTTGTTTTTAATAAGTGGAGCACCTAAACGTAAACCTTGTACTTTTTCATCAAACTTAGAAGCTGTAACTGTAGTACCACGAGCATTGTTACCTACGTAACGTGAAGAGTTATCACGTTGGGTTTGGTAAACACTACCTTCAATTTCATTAGTACCAGAGCGTGTTACAGCGTTAATACCAGCTCCTGTAAATCCAGATTGACGAATGTCAAATGGAGCAATGTTAACTTGTAATTGATCAATAGCGTCAAGTGAGATTGCTGAAGCACCTGTACGGCCACCAGCTTGAGCTGAAGATCCTAATCCAAAGTTGTTGTTAAACTGAGAACCATCAATAGTGAAGTTGTTCATACGGCTGTCTTGAGCACCGAATGAATTACCATTACCAAATGGATTGTACTTGGTAATACCATCAATTGTTCTAGCTCCTGTAATAGGAATTGAAGTTAATTCTCTACGAGTAAATTGTTGAGCGGCACCAGTTCTTTCTTTAGAGAAAATACTGTTACGACCACCTGTTACAACTACCTCTTTAAGAGCTTTTACTTCATCAATCAAAACGAAGTCAACGTTAGATGTTAAACCTAACTGTGTGTTAACTTCTGTTATTTCGCCCATTTTGTATCCTACAAAAGAGGCATGAATTGTGTAAGGTCCACCTACGCGAACGGCAGGTAAAACATACACACCAGATTTGTTTGCAGTAGCTGTGTACTGCGTTCCTGTTGGAAGGTGAGTTGCATGGATTGATGCACCTGCCAACACTTCTTTCTTCTCATTAGCTACAACACCTGAAATTGCGGAAGTGGTAATTTGTCCAAATCCGACAAAAGCAAGAGTCGATAGCAATAAGGATAAGACTGCTTTTTTCATAATTGTTTTTTTGGTTAAAAAATAAAAAAGCGGGGACGTAATGTCCCCGCTAGCGCGTTATATATACTTATATTGTAATATATCTGTAACAGTATTTTGAAATTTTTAGTTTCACAGATAAATATTATTAAGATAATTTTACTGAGGTTGGTAGTAGCTCAGTCATAGGTTTAGAGTCAGGATTCTCTAGTTTGTATATATCATATATCTTAAGAAACATTTCAAAGTTACGATCAATGTCACCTATTGTTTTTAATTGCCATCCCTTACCTTGAATAGCATCACCTTTACCTTCACCCCTAGTAGCTGCTTTCAGCCATAGAATACCTGTTTCTTGAATTGGGGTATCATGTGTTTCATTCCATGCCTTAGCATAGGATGCTAATTGTAAGTCATATGATGTGTGAAGCGAGTTAGATGTTTTAACATCCATTAACCACACTTTTCCTTTTAATTTAACGATTAAGTCGGCTGTACCAGCGTACTTATGGTTATCTGAAAATAAGTGATATTCAGTTGCTATTAATTCAGGTTTATGTGTATTCCAAAATTCAGAAAATTTAAGAATCATTTTCCAAACATCAAGTGAATAAATAGCATTTCCAAAGTCATCAATCCATTTAATTTCCTCTCCATTCAAAAATGCTTCTACAGCGTTGTGTACTTGAGTACCTTCAGCAGCAGCTCTAGAGGCAATGATATCACTATTGTGTCCTACATCTTTAAGCCAAGAATGGAAAAATTGGTTTTTAGGAAAATAATTTAAAATAGAGGAAACAGAAGGATAATATTCTTCGTTGCGTCTATAGAAACGTTGATCCAAAACATTAATTTGTTTATTATCCGCACTATATTCTACAATACGTTTAATTTTTGGATCTTTGATAATGTTTATATTTTTATCTATCATATTAATTCTAATTTTTTACTTACAAGAGTAGAAAAATTAAGGGGCGGAGTGGCTTCGATATTCTCTAGGAAGCGCTCAAAGCCGATTTCGTTTGCATCTTTTCCACCTAATTCTACTAGGTAAACCTCTTTACCATACGAAAGTAACCTTTCACAATGTTTAATTGCTTCTTTTAAAGCATCATTGTCAAGTGCAATATACACCTTTTGTACTTGGGAACCAACTATTTTTTTCATTAGTTGTTCCGAAATATTTTTTCCAAATAATGGAATAACGTTTCGTTTAATTGTTAAGGCATCAAATATACCTTCAACAAGAATAATAGGTGTATTCCAATTAATATAGTATTCCCAACCAATAATATTTCTATCTACTGCTGGATTTTTATATTTTTGAGGGTCGTCTGAAAGATAGGTACGAGTAGAATAAAAATTTAAAATACCATTTTCATCATATGATGGTATAACAACACGTTTTGCAAAATTACCTTCAACACAAAATCCAATATTATATTTAATTATATCATTTTCAGTAACACCACGTTGCTTAAGAAATTTAATGGCATGACGTGCTTCAATTTGTGAAATTTTATCTAGGCTGGGTGTATTAGAGAGAGGAATAAATTCTTTAGGGAGAGAAATTGTGTGAGATTGTTGTTCTTGTTTTTTCCCCGGTTTAATTAGAGAATTTAATTCGGCTATACGATGTGAAGGTGCCTTAATTTTTTTAAATAATGAAGAAATAGATTTACCCTTTTCCTCACAAACCCAACAATGCCAAGGATTTTCCTTTTTTTCGTTTGTGTGAAGTTGAATTTCTAATTTAAACTTAGTGTGATGGCAAAATGGGCATCTAAATGCCGCATTATTTCTTGCTGTTGAACGGCCTTTACCAAGTACCGATTCTAACAACGTCATTAACATTTTTTCCCTTATTCCCTCTTCATTCATAACATTTATTTCAAAACCCCTGTAGGTTAAAGTTACGGGAAAGGCTTTAGACTACCAAATCTTTCTTAAAAAACTTTCCTAATATATTATCATTATATGTTCTGGTTCCTGGTATTAGGCATTGAAATATACATTGATAATGCATTTCGTAGTATGTGAGTTCTTTTTTAGTTTTACAAGGCATAAGTATTAAACACTCAAAATGATCTTCACCTAATATTTTAACAGCTTCAAGTAATTCTTTAGAAGAACCCCAATATGTCTTCCAGTCACTTTCAACACGAACTATTTCAGTAGTAGGTTTACGTCCTGGTCCTGTTTGTTCTGCTAGTTGTTTTTTGGTTAATTTTTTCTTTTTATTAAACCAAAAATACTTTTTACCAATGTAAAATTTTCCGTCTGTTAGATTTGTAATTTTATATACAAAACCTAAGTAATTTTCAGGATCTAATTTATCCCAATAACTCCATTTCATAACGTTAGTATTTATTATACTTAATATAGGTTATAGCTTCTACTTTAAGTAATTTTTTTCTTTAATTTCCATTATACCCCTGTTTCAATTACGTTCACTACTTTACTACTTATATAAGATTTTGAAAAGTTGACTATAAATAGGGAAAAATTTTCATTTTTATTTTCAGGGAAACCTTCTGCTTTATTATAGTATACGTACTCGTTATAATTTCCGTACTTTAAAAAATCTTGTAAGCTATGTCCAACTCCTTTATCTACATCCCATAAAATTTCAGGACATGGATTTGTAAGTCTTACTTTTACTTGAAATAAATAATAAACTGGGCTGTAATCCCATAATATATCTATTCTATCATCGGCTTGGTCTTTAGTTCCAAGGTGTATAGGTCTGTTCCCTACTTCTAAGTCTTTATTCTTGGTTGCGTGATAGAGAGTTAAAATAGTTCCTTTAGAAATTCCATCAGTATTTAAAACAGAAAATTCTCCGGTTATTTTTTCTTCTTCTTCAATTTTATTTAATATGTCAAATAATTTAATCATTATTTATCATATTTAACCACAAAAGTCATATCAGTATTTTGTGATATAGGAATTGGTTGTGCTAACTTAGCTACAGCCAATAAATCATTTTGTTCGTTATATAATCCTACTGTTGTAACGTAAGGTTCAAAATAAGAGGCAGTAGCAAAATCTTTTACTGTTGGAAGAGGAGCAGCTAATGATTGGCTAAAGAATCCACTTCCTGTAAATAAATTACTTTGTAATAATGTTGGATTATAAGATAAATTAAATTCATTATCCTTCACATGGCAAATTACGTTTTGCTCATATATAATTACTTCATTTTGAAATGATAAATTAAAACTTGGAGCTAAAGCAACTGAAGGCATAATTTAAAGTTTTAAACTGAACATTGAGGAGAGGCATAAGCCCAAATTTGGTTAAAATAAACACTATAATCCCATAAAGCACCATTTATATAAACATAATAAGGATAACTACTATAGTCACTTAAAGGAGAAATACCCCCTGAATCTGTATAAAGAGGACATCCTGTGCCAAAACCTCCTGGAGGACAAATTGACCATAATGATTGAGGAGAGTAAATAGCATTAGCACAAGCTGTAGAACCATCATTACCCCACCCACAGCCTGTATATTCATATAAAGGAAATACTGAAGGGGAAGGTGTAGGTGTTATACTTAGTGTTCTAGTAATTGTTGGTGTAGGTGTTGGTGTTGGAGAAGCACCTGTTGAAAATGAAGGAGTAATAGTTGGTGTTGCTGTAGGAGTAATTGTTCTAGAAGGTGTAATTGTAGGTGTAATTGTTCTAGAAGGTGTTATAGTTGGAGTAATACTTGGTGTTATTGTTCTAGTTGGAGTAATTGATGGTGTAATAGTACGTGTTGGTGTAGGTGAAATAGATGGAGAAGGAAATGGTAATACTTCTTCATTTGAACAACCAAATGCTTCATTAGTAACTACAATAGATGATGAAGGAACACCAACAGGAACATTCACAATATATCCTGCTTCTAACTCAGGTCTAGTAACATTTGAAGCGTACAGAGTTTGTCCACTGCTACCTGATAAATAGACATCAAAGGGTCCTGGTGAATTTCCTTGTGTATAATATATTACGTAATTAGGCATATTTTATTTTATATCAATGTAATGAAAAATATTGATATCTCCACATAAATATATTTTAACATGGACCTATAGCACAGTTGGCATAAGATATATAATTACCAGACTGAACAATAAAGCTACAATATGCATTAGCAGAACCAAAATCACACATTGAATCATTACAATCTCCTGAAACACTGGCTGCTACTAAATTCATCCCACCTATAGTAGCATCTGCAGATAATTCTATTACATCACCTGGAGAACAAGTAAATGAACCATTAGCATTACCATTTTGAAATACTTCAGTATTACCATTTTTATAGATAATCATATTTCCACTGGTATTATCTGTATTATTTGTAGTCCATTGAACCGTATATACTGGTGTAGGAGTAATAGTTGGTGTTGGTGTAAATGATGGTGTAACAGTTACACTTGGTGTAGGTGTAACTGTAGGTGTTTGAGTTCTAGTTGGTGTTGGAGTAATTGATGGTGTAGCAGTAATACTAGGTGTAGGTGTTGGTGTTACACTAGGACAAGCTCCTTCTGATGCAACTATTCCTGTAGATGCACCATAACATTGACCACCAACTGAGAATGTTTTAGCTACTGTTGTTATTGTACATGTAGCATTACTATATAGTTGTTTACCAGCAGCTAAAACACCACAAGTATATACAGTTATAGGAGGACTAGTTTGTGCACAAGCCTCAGCGCAATCATCTCCTTCGTAAACTACAGTTGCAGTACAGTTACAAGGTGTAACAGTAGGTGTTGGTGTTAATGTTCTTGTAGGAGTAATTGTTACAGTTGGAGTAATACTAGATGTAGGAGTAATCGTTCTAGTTGGTGTTATACTTGGAGTAGCAGTAACACTAGGTGTAGGAGTAATACTTGGTGTAATACTACTTGTAGGGGTTACTGTTCTTGTAGGTGTAATTGATGGTGTTGGTGTAATACTTGGTGTAGCAGTAATACTAGGTGTTGGTGTTATACTAGGAGTTCTACTTACAGTAGCAGTAGGTGTAACAGACGGAGTTACAGTTATTGACGGTGTAATTGTAACTGTAGGGGTAATTGATGGTGTTGTTGTAACACTAGGTGTAGGAGTAATACTTGGTGTTGCTGTTATACTTGGAGTAATAGTAACAGTTGGAGTAATACTAGGAGTAGCTGTTACACTTGGTGTTGGTGTTATACTCGGAGTAGAGGTTATTGATGGAGTTATTGTTCTAGTAGGTGTAATACTAGGTGTTGCTGTAACTGAAGGTGTTGGAGTAATAGAAGGTGTTACAGTCACACTTGGAGTTACTGTTTGAGATGGTGTAATTGTAGCTGTTGGAGTAATAGAAGGTGTTACAGTTACACTTGGAGTAACAGTTACACTCGGTGTTACTGTACTACTTGGAGTAATAGTTGAAGTTGGAGTAATACTTGGAGTAATAGTAACACTAGGTGTAATAGTAACAGTAGGAGTTACTGTTTGAGATGGTGTAATTGTAGTAGTTGGAGTTATACTAGGTGTTATAGTAACAGACGGCGTTACAGTACTTGTAGGAGTAATACTAGGAGTAGCAGTTACTGTTCTAGTTGGCGTTATACTAGGTGTAATTGTAACTGATGGTGTAATTGTACTTGTAGGAGTAATGCTCGGTGTTACAGTCACTGTAGCTGTTGGTGTAATTGAAGGTGTTATAGTAACACTAGGTGTAACAGTAGAAGTCGGAGTAATTGATGGAGTTACTGTAACAGTAGGTGTAATTGATGATGTAGGTGTTATAGTAACAGTAGGAGTAATACTTGGAGTAACAGTCACACTAGGTGTAACAGTGCTTGTAGGTGTAATACTTGGAGTTACAGTTACAGTAGGAGTAACCGTCACACTTGGAGTAACAGTTACAGTAGGAGTAATAGTACTAGTTGGTGTAATACTTGGTGTAATTGTTACAGTTGGAGTAATACTAGATGTAGGAGTAATCGATGGTGTAGCTGTTATACTTGGAGTTACAGTTGCCGTTGGAGTAATAGTTTGAGATGGAGTTATAGTAACAGTTGGGGTTATAGACGGTGTTACTGTTACTGTTGGTGTTACAGATGCTGTAGGTGTAACTGTTAAAGTAGGAGTTATACTTGGAGTTTCAGTTATACTAGGAGTTATTGTAACAGTAGGTGTTACAGTAACACTAGGAGTAACAGTAGTTGTTGGAGTTGTAGATACAACAGGTGTTGCGGTTACACTAGGTGTAGGTGTTATAGTTGGAGTAATAGATGGAGTAATTGTTAACGTTGGTGTTATACTAGGTGTTACCGTTACAGTTACTGTAGGTGTTACTGTTTCACTTGGTGTTATAGTAACAGTTGGTGTTATAGTAACTGTTGGGGTAATAGATGCTGTTGGTGTAACTGTAGGTGTTATAGTAACAGATGGGGTAACAGTCACACTTGGAGTAATAGTAGAAGTTGGAGTAATACTTGGAGTCTCAGTAACAGTAGGTGTTATAGTAACAGATGGAGTTACTGTTACAGATGGTGTAACTGTAGAAGTCGGTGTAATTGAAGGCGTTATAGTAACCGTTGGAGTTACTGTTTGAGTAGGTGTTATAGTTACACTAGGAGTTACAGTTGCAGTAACTGTTGGAGTAATAGTTTCACTTGGAGTAATTGTTACAGTTGGTGTAACAGTAACACTTGGAGTTATAGTAACAGATGGTGTTACTGTAGAAGTTGGTGTTATTGTAGGTGTAATTGTTACACTTGGAGTTACAGTTACAGTTGGAGTTATTGTTTGAGATGGAGTAATTGTGGTAGTTGGTGTAATTGAAGGTGTTATAGTAACAGTAGGAGTAACAGTTTCACTCGGAGTAATAGTAACAGAAGGTGTAATTGTTGCTGTTGGTGTTATACTAGGTGTTATAGTAACTGTTGGAGTTACAGTTGGTGTAATTGTTTCACTCGGAGTAATAGTAACAGTAGGTGTTACTGTTTGAGAAGGCGTTACTGTAGTAGTTGGAGTAACAGATGGAGTTACAGTCTCACTAGGAGTTATAGTTACAGTAGCAGTAGGTGTAATTGATGGAGTAATAGTAACAGTAGGTGTTACTGTAGGAGTAATAGTTTCACTTGGAGTTATTGTTACAGACGGAGTAATAGTTTGAGTTGGTGTAACAGTTACTGTTACTGAAGGTGTTGGTGTAACAGTAGGTGTTATAGTGACTGTAGGTGTAACAGTACTTGTTGGTGTTATAGATGGTGTTTCAGTTATACTAGGTGTTATAGTAACTGTAGGTGTAATAGTTTCACTTGGAGTTATTGTTACTGTAGGTGTTATTGTAGAAGTAGGAGTTATTGTTACTGTTGGAGTAATAGTAGAAGTTGGTGTTGGAGTTATTGTTACTGTAGGAGTAATACTTGGTGTAATTGTAGAAGTAGGAGTTGGTGTTACACTAGCTTCAATACTTAATGAAGGTGTAATTGAAGGTGTTCTACTTACAGTTAAACTTGGTGTTACTGTTAAAGTAGGAGTAATAGATGGTGTTTCTGAAGGAGTAATACTCGGTGTTGCTGTAATTGATGGTGTAATAGTAACTGTTGGAGTAACTGTAGCTGTAGGTGTAATTGAAGGTGTTTCACTCGGTGTTATAGTTACAGTTACACTAGGTGTTATTGTAGAAGTAGGAGTTATAGTTGGAGTAACAGTTTCACTTGGAGTTACTGTAACAGTAGGAGTTACAGTAGTAGTAGGAGTAATACTAGGTGTTTCTGATGGTGTTACAGTAGGTGTAGGAGTTTCAGTTACAGTTGGTGTTATAGTAACTGTTGGAGTAACAGTAGGAGTTACAGTAACTGTAGGAGTTACAGTTTCACTAGGAGTTATAGTTGGTGTTGGGGTTTCACTAGGAGTAATAGTAACAGTAGGAGTAATTGTATTAGTAGGAGTTATAGATGGTGTCTCAGTTGGTGTAGGAGTTACTGTAGAAGTAGGTGTAATACTAGGTGTTTCAGTTACAGACGGTGTTATTGTAACAGTAGGAGTAACAGTTTCACTAGGAGTAATTGTTGGAGTTGGAGTAATAGTTTGAGTTGGTGTTATAGAAGGTGTAACTGTTATACTAGGTGTTGTAGTAACTGTTGGTGTTACTGTTTGAGATGGTGTGATAGTTGTAGTTGGAGTAACAGTAGGAGTTATAGTTTCTGTTGGAGTGATAGTTACACTAGGTGTAATTGTTACACTAGGAGTTACAGTAGCAGTAGGAGTAATAGTAGCAACAACTGTAGAAGTTGGAGTAACACTAGGTGTTACTGTTTCACTAGGAGTTACAGTTACTGTTGGTGTTATTGTTTGTGTTGGTGTAACAGAAGGAGTAACAGTAACAGTCGGTGTAACAGTTTCACTTGGAGTTACAGTTACACTAGGTGTAATAGTAGTTGTTGGTGTAATTGAAGGTGTTGGAGTAATAGTAACTGTTGGAGTAATAGTTCTTGTTGGTGTAATAGAAGGTGTTTCACTAGGTGTTATACTAGGAGTAGCCGTTATACTAGGTGTAATAGTAGTAGTAGGAGTAATAGTAGGAGTTACTGTTGCACTAGGTGTAATTGTTGAAGTAGGAGTAACAGTTACAGTTCTAGTTACTGTAGGTGTTTTTGTAGGAGTAATAGTAGTAGTAGGAGTAATAGTAACTGTAGGTGTAACTGAAGGAGTAGCAGGTACAGATGGAGTAATACTAGGGGTTGGAGTTAATGTTACTGTTGGTGTTGGTGTTCTTGTTGGAGGAGGAGTAAATATAATAAGTGTATTACTCTGAAAAAAAGGATCAACTGCTTGTACATAAGCAGCATATGTTGCTGAAGGAACAGGAGAAAAAGATGCAGATCCACTTGAGTTATTAGCAAATACAGTGACATCCTGTAAACCACCTTCATTAAATTGGTCTAAATAAAGCACTGAAGCTGTAACATCAAATGAAGCTGAAGTATATCCCATTTTCTTTTTTTCTTTTTATGGTGCTATTTGTGTAAATTCTACAACTAATTCACCACTTCCACTTACTAAAGGAGAAGCTAATATAATTAATGCTGGTTCTCCTATAGACATTTCAAATTCACAGTCTGGATCTAATACATTAACAACTATTTTTCCTAAATTACTTGTTAATGGATTACAATATGATCCTGTAACTTGGAATGTATAGAAGGTTTCATAAATACCTACTCCAAGTCCACTAAACGACATTGAAACTGTATTATTAGAACCTGTACTAAAGAATTGAATATCACCTCCTGATAGTTGAATTGATTGATTTATAAGAGTATTTCCATTTAAAACATCATTTGCTAAAGGAGAAATAGATATAGTAACAGGATTTCCAAAATCACTTCTTGTAATAGTAATTATATCATCATAGGCTATTGGTGTTAATGGGAATATTCCTTGATAATCTTGATTTGTAAGTACTACAATACCTTCAGAATAAAAAATATTTCCTGAGTGGGTTGTAAAATTATCATATATATTTCCTTTACCATCATCTGTAAGATTGTATGTAGATGAAGTCATTTGAAAACTATATGGTAAAATTCTTTCTCCATATATTTCAGGAGATATAGAAAGTACTTTTATAGATTCACCAACACCAGTTGGAAAATTATTAATAAATGCAGGATCGTTATTAAAACTAAAGTAAGAGTTAGATGCTCTTAAACCTGAAGGATTTCCATAATAAATTGAAGAGGCAAGAGAAGCAGTTGATAGATATAAATTATCTCCATATTCATGATAAAACATTTGATTTATCATGTCATACATTAATCTATCATACTGTCCATTTGTAATAGGTTCTCCACCTGGGTCAAAGGTACCTGTTATATAAGTACCATTGTATATATCAACATAAGGATCATCTACTGGTAAAGGACAATAGTTAAAATTCCATTGCTTATTAGCTACAACAGGTACTGTTATAACATCTGAAGACTTTAACTTTTTGAATGATCCCATTTAATAACATTATTATTCAGATTAGTAGTCTAATTTAACTTTAATTAAGGCTTCCTTAGTAAAATCTTTAACTAATGGTCTACTTAATTTAGCAACCGCTAACAATTCATTTTGGTCGTTGTATAAACCAACAGTTGTAATGAATGTTTGTGGATTATTAATTAACGTAGTATAAATCAAGTTACCATTACTGTCTATAATTGAAGGATTCGTTGTATAATTAAAGTCTTGGTTTTTAACTCTTGTAAAGAAATAGTGTGATGATACTGCTTCTGCTGATTGTAAAGCAAAATAAGCACTTGAAGACATTATAGTATAAAATTGAAAATCAATATTACTATCTGTTCCAGGAGCTGCTACAGCTGGGTTAAAATTAATACCACCATTAGCTTGAGATTTAGATAATGCTGTTGGATTTAAAATAATAATATCATTGTCTGGGAATAGATATCCATAAATAGAGGCAGAAGTAGCAGCTGTGTATTGTGTACCTCCACTACCACTAATTAAGGTATAATATAATAAACCATTAGTTGTATAGTTAGTTGTAGAACTTACTTGGCTATTATCTGTTAGTATAATTTCGTAAGTTGTATTTTTTAACTTTAAAGTCATAGAACCAGGCTGGATATGTTCTTTATACCTGTTTCTAGCTACGTTAATAATATATATACCATCTGGGTTGTCATTACCAAATTCAAAACTTCCACTTTCTGTCCCCAATAACAGTGTTCTATATTGGCCATAAACTACCCTAGTAGGAGTTATAGCAGAGCCATCTGATAAATTTGTAGTTACTGATGGGCTTATGTAGTCGGAACCACTTCCGTATTTGTTGCCGTATTGTGCGGCGAACTGTATAGAGGAAGAAGTAGAAGTTAAAGCACCTGGATATTCACTATATACATTCAAATAGAATGAACTAGTGATTGCACTAGAAGTAAAGAAAGTAGTTAATAAATTAGTATCACCGCTCCACATTGGGCGTACTACTGTTTCCGTACTTACTACTGAATCTTCTGGGTTGTATCTTACGAATGACATATATTAAATATTAAGAATTTGTTTTTGTTATAGTTAATGGAATAGTAATTCTAGCACCACTATCTCTACCCAATACTGTAACAGTAGTTGAAATTTGAGTTAAACTAGAACCAAACAACGTATTAATTGTAGTACCAGTTAAAGTAAATGATGTACCAATTAAAGTTTGGCTTACAGATGAACCAAGAGTTTGAGTAACACCAGTTGCAGTAACCTCAGCACCAGCAATACCAGTTGAAGAGAATGTAGATAAGTATCTTACATCTGCAACAGTTACGGCATATCCATTAGCTTCAAAAGTACTTGTAGCACCTAAATAGTTTAATGTTTGAGGAGTAATAGTAATGGTTGCACCCTGTTTTAAGTTAATTGCATTGTAACCAACGTTGATTATTGGTAACTTAGAAGTACCTCTTGGTAATGTTACTAATTTAAAGATCATGATTTGAGTATCATCAGGGAAAGCTTCAATTACAGGCATTGCCTCAATAGCTTGACCATAAAATGCAGATCCTGATGGGTGTTGAGGGTTGTACAAAGTGTAATCAACTTCATCATCTGCTAATGAGAACTGTGTGATTTGAAATGACCCGTCGTTACGAGCCATCAACTCTCTACCTTTAGCTGTTAAAACTGCATCAATTGTTACAGTATTGTTATTTAAAATAGCCATTCTTTTATTGTATTTTGATTATAAATATTTAACTCTTGTGGATCTAGATTATGTAGTTACACCAACTCCAACGTCTACTAACTGTTGGTTTACATTTCTGTTTATAGTATCTATATTAGCTATTAGTGCTGGGCTGATGTTTTGTGGGATTATGTAACCGTATGATGTTTTTCCTTCTGGTTTTGGAAAATCAAGTATTACACTTGTTTCATCTATAATGCGTTTTATAAATAAAATTTTATAATATAAACTACACAGATTTCCAAAATATCCATCTATATCTTCATAAACAGTAATGTATACAAATGATGTATTATTAGCCCCAGCTACTGTTGTTACACTTTTAACAGTATATTCTAGAATAGGACCGTTTGCGTTTGTAATTTGTATTACTATTTTATCATTTGGTTGTATAAAAAATGGATAAAATATATCGCCATAATCCTCATACAAACTACCATAAGAAGCAGATACTTGAGAATCTAAAGGATTAAAAAATAAAGAAGGTCCATAAAAACTGGACAAATTGGAATTTAAATAAAAGGCATTTTGTGTTTGATCTACACATACTTCTATATTTTGAGCAATTAAGTTTCCATTTGTAGGAACAACTCTAAGTGAACCAAAAGGATTTAAATAAACCTCTTCAACACATAAACCAATTTTCTTTCCTCTAATCTCGTAGGAATTCGTCGCCGATTTATCCCA
>CAZCXU010000010.1:0-8217 GCA_964502885.1 uncultured Gammaproteobacteria bacterium | reverse complement strand
CACCACCAGAGTCTATAAAAAATCTAAATTCTACTTTATCCCCAGGATTTATAGATCCTGTTGTATTTATATTTACTGATCTCCTAAATGTAAAAAATTGATTTGCATTTCCTGTTACTGGGATAGAATCTAAACTACTATAGTATGTTATGCTGTAAATATTTCCCATGGTAGGTATAGTGGGTAATTCTACCCAAATTATACCTAAAGGAACAAAATCATCGTCTCCACGTCCTGGATTATAAATCTGGCCAGTTACATCATATGCTCTAAATGTTTTATCACCCCCTGTAATAGGAATAGTACTTATAACTTGCCCAAAAACATTTAGTTGACGTATGCTATAGCCATTAAGTAAAATAATGTCAAAAACATCTTGACTTGCTTGAAAATAAAATCTATTATAACCACTAGGTAAGGCATCTAAAACTGCATTATAATATCCACCTTCGTAAGCAACAAATTGATTATTTCGATCTAAAAGAGTATAGTTACCCGTTGATCTACTTACCCATAATTCCATACTAGCAGTAAATGTTTTAGCAGGAGTTGTTATAGAAGCAGTTGTTTGAATGTCAAAATCATAAGTAAACTGATAAATACCCTCTGCTGGTATTTCATAATATGAAGATGTTAAATTAAGAGCAGAACCACCTGGACCAGAACCAGTAAAGAAATATCCACCAAAACTAGTATTTGATCCTGTTATATTAAATAAATTCCATACTTCATGCATATTAACAGTACTGGCACTAGTATAACTTGAAGAAAGATATGGGGAACCAAATTGTCCTACAGGTACAAGACTTCCAGAAGAACCATAAACAGTAAAATAACGGTTAACTATATTTGAAGAACTACCTATTACAGAATTAAATACAGCAGATGCTGTCCAGTTTGCTGGGGCAGATTCTGATCCATAAGCATAAAATATTGGGTAATAACTATATCCACTTTCTGCTATAAGTTTATTTCCATTAGTTTGAATTTGATTAGAAAATTTTTTAGGATCAAATAATGATACGTTTAAAAAATCTCCTGTTTCAAATGTATTTTGAACTTCTTCCCAGTTTCTATTACGTAAGTTTAATTCTGTTAAACTACCACTTTCATTTACTAAGTATTTTAAAGTAGTATTAGTTTTATAAGGTAAATAACGGTTTTCTACCATTTCAGTAAATAAACCTAATTTTTTAACATTGTAATTTATTACTGGGGACTGACCATATGAGTTATCTCCTACAGACCATGTATTGAATTGTCTGCCATATAATTGAACACCACTGTATCTAGGACGTGTATATGATGTTAAACTTAAATATGAATCTTGTAATTCAACAGATTCAGATATTGAATATGAAGTAAAACATCTTCCTAAATTATCTACAGATAAAACAGGTGTTAATTTTTTTCTATATTCAGATGTTAAACTTACATCTATATTATTTTGTAATACGTTAAAATCAGAATTTAAAAAGAAGTTTTCTGGTCTAGGTGCATCATAATTTAATACGAAATCGGTATTTCCACTTATAAATCCTGGAGGAATAAATCCAATAGTATTGTCTACTAAAAATGGATTTCTATTATTTTCTTGAAAAACTAAATAAGTATCAAGAGTAGAACCTGGTATATTACCATTATAATAATCTGCTTTATCACCTGCTAAATAATAATAGTAAGGATCATAAACTGGTTCTAATGAAGCACTTTCTGGTGTACCTGAAAATTCATTTGTTCTGAAGAATAAAGGTTGATATTGGGCGACTTTAGGTCTTTCAAGTACAGGTGATTTAATAGAAACACCTGTCCAAGTATTACCTCTAGCAGGTGTAAAGTCTTTGACCATTTTAAATAATGAGTTGTCAAAGAATTGTATTAATCTAATAAACCCACCATAATCAAAAGGATCACTAAATGTTTGTCCAAACCAATATTCACGTTCATATGATAATGAAGGATATGTATTTAATTGTAAATCTCTTGGATCTCCAATATAGTCATCAAGTACCCAAGTTGGATTAACAGCAGTAATTGAAGCAGATACAGCAGCATCAATTTGTGTTTCTGGTGAAAATGAAACATCAATGAAGTGTAAATCTTGGCTTTTAACAGCTCTAGATGATGTAGGAGATGTTTCTAAACGTTTAATTGGAGATAATACACTACCAGTAATTATATTTGAGCCAATATTAATTTTATCTGTAGTGTATCCTTTTAAGTCTTGATAATCAGTCATCCCACCATATTCCTTAATAGGAAGAATAGAACCTGTAATACCAAATAATGTTATTAATCCTTCTAAACCACCATGTGCACCTTTTGCTTTAAATAAGTAAGGAAGGTTATGGTATAAACGCTTATAAGAATCTAATGTTAAATCTTTTCTTGGAACATTATTTAAGAAACTACTTGATGGTGAATAGTCACCACTAAAATCAACACTACCACTATACCCACCCACTTGATAATCTAATACGGTTTGATTACCTTGTGAGTTATACAATTTCATTCCAAATGATTGTAACCAATTATATACTAAGTCTTGAGATATACCTCTATCAAGATTATTATTATTATCCCAAAGATCAGTTAATTTATCAATGTAGATCCAAACATTATCAAAATATTGGCCTATCATATTAACAAACGTAATATATGGGAGATAATTAGAAGGATCGTCTGTAATATAAGACGGTATAGTATTTATTAAAATATCTTTATTATCTACATCATAAGCAGCAGCAATTTCAGAAGCACTAATATACCAATTTTGAGCAGTAGCTGATGAAGAAGCATATAATGTATATGGTTGTGTAGAATTAGATTTTGGATAAGGGCCAATATTATATTCAAGGAAGGATCCTGTTTCTAAAGTGTATTCTACAATAGATGAAGTTAATGAACTTGAATTAAAATATAAATAATATTCAAATCCATCAAATTTAGAAATAATTTCATTTATGCTAGAGCTAGCTCTATTTACAGAGCTAACTAACGAGGGGTTACTAGCTGTTAAAGGAGAATTAGTATTTATTTCTGCTTGGTATGTTGTAATTTCTCCAATTTTATACATGAAGTTATACACTCTGTTTTCAGCAGAACTATAATGTACGAAATCATTTAAAACACTAAAATCAATATTAATATTAGTATTTTGATTATTGATTGTATTTAATACAACTTGGTAATAAGATCCTGTAAGTGAAGAAACAAGTTGATTGTAATTATTATATGGTGTAGGTACAACATTTTTTAATTCTAAGTCAATATCAAAGTTAGGTCCTTTTAATCTAGGTTGAGGTGGTGGAGTAATTAATTTGTCTAAATTAAGATCAAATACATAAGGATTTACTATTTCTTCTACAATCCAAAATGTATCTTTTAAACCAATATTATTAGGAAGCGGATCAGCTAATTTAAATAGTATACTAGCATTTCCTTCACCATCAACATCACTTACAGCGTTAACAGCTATAGATTGATTATTATTTCCAAAATTTAAAATTACATAATAGTAATAAGGAACGGTAGCTTGTTTTTGAGTAAAATTTGATACTATCGAAAGTAATTGATCGTTCGTTAAGGTAGTCGAATTTACTCTTATTTCAGTTCTATCGGTAGAAATCTGTTGAATAAACAACTGATTACTAAAAGGTTCGCCTGATATTTTTCTAAAGAAATTATATCTAGTTGTTACTTCTCCTGATTGATATCCTAAATTTTGAATATCCTGAATAGGATCTATTTCTAAAACAGGAAGTAAACTTTGAGAATATCCTACATTAGAAGGTAATTTGTATGACTGGTAATTATAATTTGTGTTTAATACACTACCTCCAAGATCAAAAACATAAAACTCAATATAGTCTTCAGAAGTACCAAATGTTTCTTGTTGTACACTAGGAAGTAATAATCTTTGATCCTGTAAAGGATAACGGTTTATTATGTCTGTATTGAGAACCTCGCCTACTATAGTAATATTAGATGCCATTATTTGCTAGTTGTTGTACTAAATTTGCGTTTTCTGTTTCTATATCTAATAGTTGTTGTCTCAAATCAGTTATTTCTTGTAATAATGCTTGAACATCAACATCCTCAGCAAAAGTAACACCTAAAAATTCTGCTTCTCTATTTAGTATATAAGTGTGAGAATTAACGTCTCCTTCTCTAGGTATTTCAAAAAACAATTCATCATATAAAGCAAAAAAATCTTCTACTGTTACTTCAGGAACCGTAGGTTCTGTAACACCTAATTCTCTAAATTGTGTATCTATAACTTTAGAGAATCTATTCTTGTCGTATATTGCACGTCTAACAGGAATATTTTCTGCCATTATTTATTTATTTTAAAGGTGTATTGATTATCAAATACCATCGTTGATCCATTAGCAAAAACAGATTTAATTAATATTTTATAAAGTCGTTCAGGTTGAAGACCATTCATGTATAAATTAAAATAATTTCCGCTTGGATCACAACTTACTTTAGTATAATTAGTATCATAATCTACAACATAATCTCCTGTATCTACATCTTGTAATGCATAATAAGAAGCAGATGGTAATGCTTGATTCAAAGTATAAACAGATACTGTTGTAAACTGTCTTGCAGGATATACAGGTCTAGCATTTACTCTAAATTGATATTTAGTATCTCTATCATATTGACCTATATTGTTTCCTATAGTAACTGTAGTGTTATTAGTAGATAGTACAGTTAAAGAACCAGTATTGTACACACTATCATTCCATCTAATTTCAAGTTGTGGAGGATAAATTGTATGAGTATCTTTAGAAAAGAATTTTAATGAATAAGATGATGAAGGATTAAATTCATATCCTGGTTCCATTCTAACTAAAAAACCATCATTTTTAATATTTAAATTATTAAAATTACCTACAATATCAGTAACTTCAATATCTGTATCTTTTGTACTATTAATAGCAAAAGACTGAGAATCTTCAAATAATATATACCACGTAGCACCTCCAGGGCTGTCTGTTTGAAACGAAGCAGTAGTATTAGCAACAAAACTAGATGTACGCCAATTATTAGTATTGTCTCTTTGTTTCCATGTACAATCTGTTGTTACAGATGGATTATATAAAAATCTACCTGTACCTACTTCCCAAGATTGAGAAACAGGGTTAACAATTAGTGAATAATTATCTGGTAATTCAGTAGCATCAGATACAAATAGTTTTAAAAATGCTTTGTAATTTCCTGGACCACCTGCTTTAACAATAGTTTCTTGAATTTCTGAAAGAGGGAATTTAACTAAAATTCGTGATGTTTGTGCATCATCATTAGAAGATGATGGTTCATTTTGAATTTCTAATATCTGGTCAAGCCCCGTATTCATTAGGGGGTATGCAGAATAAATAGTAGTGTCCTTTTCAGGATATATTTTATAGACGGCCATCTATTAATTTATTTACAATAAATATAGAATTGTTAGAAAGTTACAACTCTACCTTGGATATCCAAGTCAGGGAATCTAATCTCAAATATAGATGGATCTAACGAAGGGTACAAAATATCGTTTCTAATTGCGCCCTGTACATCATAACTGTATGGAGAATAGTTACCTCCTGAAAGATTTGTAAAGCTAAACTTTACAACAGATTGTACACCTTTAACTTGTAGTAAAAGACCAGCAACATCTGATATAATAACTGGTTGGTTTATTTGCCATTTATCTATATCAAAATAGTCCTGTAGTGCTAAAATACAATCAGATAATATCTGTTGGTTACTTAATCCTGGAACAACGGTTATATCAAAGTTAATACCTATATTAATGTAAAAAGCATCTTTGATAGTAATAGCATCTGTAACCATTCTAAATGGTTGTAAATACTCTTTTAAATTATTTTTAAGATCAAGTGTAGCATTTTCTAACTGCTTATTATCATTATATGCTAAAATATACATTGATAAAGCAAGTGGATTGTTATCAATCAACGGATCATTACCTGCTTGAACAGATAAAGCTGATGCTTGTTCTACATATACTTTAGCAATAGTACCAAATTGAGAAGGCATACTTAAAGCACGAGTCATATAATCGTCTTTAGTTACTGATCTCAATTGGGCTGAAAATGCATTTAAAGTATTTAAACGAATTTCCTCTACTGTATCGCCCCCTCTACCACCAGTTGAAGGGATTGGATTAGTACAAACTAATGTAGTTAAAGAAGTATTTGTATTAGCAGGGTTTGTAGCTGTAATACCTGCTGTTGATAATATTTGTATAATATCTCCTGCTGGTAGATTAGATTCAACACCACCTCCTACTGTATATTGAACATATAAATTTATATTTGTAGGTACAGTACCATACTGTTTAGTATAAAATACAGCAGCCTGGTTGTAATTATTTACTAAATCAGATGTATCTGCTGTTGGTACTAAACCAAGTTGAATTGTATCAGGGTTAGGAATGATAACATCATCTGGATCATTCACATACATACCTGAACCAAATTGTAATTCTACAATATCGTCTGTTTTTATTCTTGTAACATAACGATTTGGTGTTTGTAACAAGTTTAATAAATAAGGAACCTTATCAATATTAGCTCCCGTATTAACAGTTTTATTAATAATATTAGATTGAGCTAAATAAGGTACTTCATACCATACGCTACTATCACTTCCTGTTACTTGTAATATTTGTAAAAAGCTAGGTTCGTTTAATTCAACTGAGGTAAATTTAACAGGAGCACCAAAGGTAAAGTTTGTACTTTTTATTTCAGCAGAAATAGCTCTTGTAGATTTTTTAAATAAATAGTTGCTTGCATCAAATAAACTAATTTCTACAGAACCAGTATCGTTAAAATCTACTTTATCAACAGTTAAAAATTTAATGCCTGTAGATACAGAAGCAAGTTGTGTATTTTCAGGAATAATTAAAGCATAATCTAAATTAGGCTGACCAGCTACAATAGGTACTCTTTGGTAAAAATCAATTGTAGTAACAGCAGCATAAGATGATTTAGGGCGGTATCCTAATGAATACGCCATATTTAATAAATTCTGTTTTTCAACAGCTGTTAAAACAAAGTTTTCTTGAATTTGAGTATCAGTATAAAATGACAACACATCACCAACATAAGAAGCCATTTCAATAAACATCGTACCTGGAGATGCTTCTGAAAAGTCTGTGTATGTATTTGGAAAATAGTTTTTAGCAAACTCAATAAGGGAAGCCTTAAATTGAGTAAAATTTTTATTTAAATATGATATGTTTTTATTATTATTTGCCATTACTCAAAATTAACTGTTACTGTGTCTGTTTGTCCTGAAATTAAAATTTGATATACTATCTTTACAGTTAAAGAATTGCTAAAGCCATTTGGTTCTTGTATAAATTCTATATTATTAATAGAAATTTCAGGAATGTATACTTGAACACTATCTCTAATACTGTCTTCAATATCACTAAATGAAGCCTCAGTCATTGGATTAAATAACTGGGATCTTAAAGTTGTTCCAAAATTAGGGTTATCAATTCTTTCACCTTGGGAAGTTAATACTAAATTAATTAAATTATATTTTAATTGATCTTTAGTTGAAAAAGTACTATAAAACACACCAGGGGCATTAAACGGAAGTCTAACACCTATTGCTGTGTTTCTTTGTAGATCTCTAGGATCAACTCTAGTACTTCTTACGTAGGCCATTATTGAATATTTCTAAAATTATTAACTTCACCTGGGTTTTGTCTCATTTCTGCAGCAACCTGAGCTAACATGTCTTGATAAGCATTTTGTTTTTGAACTGGTGTAACTGGTTTAGCTTGTGGTGCTCCTTGTATTCCCATTTGATCCATTAAACTTTGGCGAAAAGCAGCAGGATTAACATTTTTAGTAGTTAAATTAACTGTTGGCCATTCCTCAGTAGTAGTTAATGATTCATGAATTTTTTGTTTGCCGATATTGGCTAATTCTTCTTTCAAAACTTCCCTAACGGCCTCTTTAATTAGATTTTTTAAGTCTTGTGTTTTCATATCAATAAATATTAAGCTTCGAGATTTCGTTCGTCGATTTGGAGTTTTAAATCTTCAATTAAAACATCAGGATTTAATGTAAATGATGGCTCTGTGCGCAATACAATAAATCCACTTCTATCTAAAGCAACAGCGTATCTACGTTTATTTCCATCTACTACAAATTTAGGATCATTTTCTTCATATATTGCAAAAGTAAATCC
>CAZCXU010000009.1:6713-42909 GCA_964502885.1 uncultured Gammaproteobacteria bacterium | reverse complement strand
TCACTTCAGTCAAATGAGCCGGGTGATATGGAGAGCATTTACCGCCGTGCATATTTCACACAAGGATCACGTTCAGAGATTTTAGACCACTATTCCATGCAATTTGGCCGCTCCGGGTTTTTTTCATTGCCATTATTACAATTTTTGCTCAACTATCCACCGGAGGAATCATTTACGCTGATTCGTGACCAGACTAAATCTTCGTGGCTTCAGGAACTTGTTCATCCGGGGAGAGAGTCTTTGTATGTAAACGGGTTTTATCCTACCAAGCCAACTGAGCAGATAAATATCGATGGCGTGCATTATGTAAATAAAATTACCGTTCGATATGTACCATCACATTGGGCAACTCGACTTACCAGTCTTGTCCTGGTCAGTCTCTGTATTTATTTACTCTCAAAGGAATATGCGCAAATTAAGTAACTATCTTATTCCGCTCATCTTACTTTTTATTCCGCTGTATCCAAAATTCCCCCTCTTGGGAGTGAGTGGTACATTTGTGGCAGTGCGGTTGGAAGATTTGCTCATAGGCATGAGTGTGGTCGCATATATTGTAGTCAGACTGATTCATAGGGATTTCTTCCCACTCCCCAAACTCCATCGGGCGATATTGCTCTTTTGGTTAGTGGGGTTAGTGGCTTCCTTTTCCGGAATCTTTCTTACCAAAACAGCCTCGCTTAATCTGGGCATGCTTCACGCATTCAGGCGTATCGAATACATGTCCCTCTTTTTTATTGCCTACGATCAGCTAAAAAGCATTGCCCAATTACCTTTTTACATCAAAACGATCCTTCTGGTTGGGTTAATTGTTGCCGTATATGGTCTAGGTCAGATGTTTTTTCAATTTCCGATCATTTCCACAAACAATAGCGAATTTTCCAAGGGTCTGGCTCTTACACTTGGACCGGGTGCGCGCATAAATTCTACTTTTGCCGGCCATTACGATTTGGCAGCGTATTGCCTTTTGCCGATTCTCATGATTATTGCAATTCTGCCGGTTTCCCGTCATCGATTGGTTCTTCTCCTGATGGGTGGGTTGATTTATTGGAGTATGTTGCTATCGGCTTCACGGATTACGTTTGCCAGCTTCTTTATTTCTACCGGACTCATGCTGGTGCTTATGCGAAAGAAAATGTGGCTGGCGCCTCTAATTGTGGTTTCAGTGGCAGGATTTCTTTTTTCCCCGCAACTGCGGGGTAGATATTTGGATCTGATAAGAAATCACTTCAACTTTTCTGCTATCTCAGTTGCCTACGCACAAGTAGCGCCCGAATCTGGCCCGATGGTTGCGACCTCATCCTCACGTGCTGTCGACGAAGTTCCTGACGTTCTCAAGCCCAATCCGGTAGCTGAAGATCGCTCATTCAATATTCGCCTGCAGGCCGAATGGCCAAAAGCATTACGGGCATTTTTCAAAAACCCTCTGGTTGGTAGTGGATATTCCTCAATCGGTCTTGCTGCTGACAATGAATATTTACGAATATTAGCCGAAACCGGAGCCCTTGGGCTCTTGGCCTTTGCGCTCATTGCCCTGCGCTACTATCTTGCGGTTTCACATATCATTCTCAACTACACCCCTACCCTCAGAAATGCCTTTATTCTATCTGTCTCATGTTTCTTTTTTAGCCTGCTCATGGGAGGATTATTCATCGATCTCTTTTCTGCCTCTAAAATTGCCATGATCCTATGGACTATAATCGGCTTGTCTTATAAATCGGCAACAAAACTTTCCAAATGATTAAATACTCCAAGTACGTTTTTCTGGCAATACTCGCACTCGGATTTTTGGTGCGTCTTTACAAGATTGATAATCCTGTTGCTGATTGGCATTCCTGGAGACAGGCAGACACGTCAGCTGTAACCAGAAATTATGTCAAAGAGGGGATTAATCTGCTTTTTCCAAAATATGACGACATGTCAGACGTATCCGGGAGAGGGTTGTTAAACAAAGAAACCTACCGTTTTGTGGAGTTTCCCGCATTTAATCTTATTCATTTCGCCCTGGTCAAATTATTCCCAATTCAGACGCTGGAGTTCTGGGGCCGCATGACCACAGTTATTGCCAGTCTCTTCTCCGCAATTTTTATCTTCTTCATTACCAAGCGTCATACTTCGCTAAATACTGGGCTTTTGGCAATGTTTTTTTTCTTGATGTTGCCATACAACATCTATTTCTCTCGCGTTATCCTTCCCGACCCCCTGATGGTCACACTTTATTTAGCATCACTTAACTTTTTTGATCTTTGGGCAAGGGGAATGAGCCAGAAGTTTCTATTACTCTCCGGATTTTTCGGCGGTCTTGCGGTGATGGTCAAGCCGGCAGCAATCTTCTTTCTGCTCCCAATCACATACACCTTGTTTCGCAAATTGGGACTAAGATTCTTTAAATCCAAGCTATTTTGGGCTCTGAATTTATCGTTTGTCATACCGTTCCTCATCTGGAGGACCTGGGAATATCGTTTCCCCCAGGGGGTTCCGGCAAGCGCCTGGCTCTTAAACGGAGATCATATTCGTTTCAAGGGAGCGTTCTTTCAGTGGATATTTGGTGAACGGATAAGCCAAATAATATTGGGAGGTTGGGGAACATTGTTGCTGGGAATTGGTGCCGTTGAATCCGGGTTCTTTTTTCCTTGGCTGATATCCGCACTGTTGTATCTGTTTACTTTTGCGACGGGGAACGTACGCCATGATTATTATCAGATCCCCATCATCCCGATTGTGTCAATACTTCTAGCTGTGGGAACTACTTATCTTCTTAAGCCGGATCGAACTTTTGCGCGAACCGCTGGCAGGCGAATTCTTGTCATTGTCTGTATTGCCTTTTCCCTGGCCTTTTCCTGGTATCGGATCCGGGGGAACTATCAGGTAAATCATTGGGAGATTGTTCATGCCGGTAGGCGAGTTGATCAGATCGTTCCCAAAGATGCCGTAGTTATTGCTCCATACAACGGAGACACCGCATTTCTTTATCAGACTAATCGCAAAGGTTTTGCTTATGTCCCTTTTCCAATAAAGGATCTGATAGATCGTTTTGATGCCAGATATTTTGTTTCCGTCAATTATGATGACGCCACTCGTGCAGTAATGGCCAAATACACCGTTATCGAACAAAACCCCAGTTTCGTAATAGTCGAACTTATAGAACCAAAGCTTCTTCCATGAGGATACTAATGCTCACTCCGTATTTGCCATACCCACCGTCTGATGGCGGCCGAGTTAGGTCATACGCTTTAATCAAGAGGTTGTCCAGAAAGCACGATATCACCCTGGTGTGTTTTACCCGTGGCCACAACACGGATGCTCAGGTTGAACACATGAAAAAGTATTGCAAAAAAGTATTGGTTTTTGAGCGTGGTAAGGCCTGGACCCTCCCCAATATCTTACGAACCGGGTTTTCTCTATATCCATTTTTAGTCACAATTTATTATTCAAAAGAGATAGGCCCAGCTCTGGACAAGGAGATTCGCGAAGGCAACTACGACCTAATCCATGCTGAAACATTCTACGTCATGCCATATTTGCCCAAACACAGTTTGCCCACAGTTCTTGTTGAGCAGACGATTATGTCACGGGTTTTTCAACATTATGTTGAAACCGAGAAACGCTGGTGGATAAAGCCATTGCTGATGATTGACGTGGCAAAAATCAGCTTCTGGGAGCGTCATTTTTGGCGTCGCGCAGATCGTCTGGTGGCTGTTTCTCAGGAGGATGCATCAATTATGGAAAGACTTTCCCCTGGTCTCCGTCCAGAAGTAGTTCCAAACGGAATAGGAGAAGACTTTGAAAATGCTCCACCCAAGACTCATTACAACAAAACAATTCTTTATATGGGCAATTACAAATGGATACAGAATAGTGAAGCTGCTCAAATTCTCGCCACTCAGGTTTTTCCGCTTATCAAAAAGGCTATTCCGGACGCAAAATTGGCAATCGCAGGTCAATTTATTACTGGCGCCGTCAAATCCTTGAAATCACAGGACATAGATATTATTGAATTGCAGGACAACGATAACTTGGGGGTTGTGAACGCGTATAGGAAATCCGGATTGCTTGTAGCTCCGATATATGGGCCTGGCGGAACGCGTTTGAAAATCCTGGCGGCCATGTCGTCCATGATTCCTGTCGTGACCACCCCAATTGGGGCCGAGGGTTATGGCGCTATTGATGGCAAATCAATCATGGTGGGTTCTACTCCGGCTGAAATGGCAGCAAAGGCGATAAAGATTCTTACCAATAGAAAGCTCTATGAGAGCTTGGCCAGACAGGCAAAAGAACTCGTTCAGGTAAAATTTACTTGGGGTCCCATCACTCACCATCTGGAATCAATTTATTCAGAAATGACACATGGCCAACCTTAAAAGTACCGATTCGGAATTAACCATAGTCATCCTAAGTTACAACGTTAAGGATGTATTGACTGACTGCTTAAACTCCCTATTAAAATTTAAGTCTTCTAAAGACAAATGGCGAATACTGGTTGTCGATAACTCATCTTCCGATGGAACACAGACACATATTGAGAATATGTTTCCTGGGGTGGAATTTATTCAAAATGGCAAAAATCTTGGTTTTGCAGCCGGAAACAATGTTGCGCTTAGAAAAGTCTCCTCACCCTATTGTCTGCTTTTAAATCCCGACACTGTAGTCTATGCTAACTCCATTCAGTTCTGTTTGGATTTTTTGAAAAAACATTCCAAAGTGGGCGCTGTCACTTGTCGTGTTGAGCTGCCGGATGGATCCTTGGATTACTCGTGCCACCGCAACTTTCCCAACCCCTGGAACTCATTCTTGCACTTTTTTACTGGTGGATTCAAGCGATTTTCGTCATATTCCCACTCGGCAATTCCGGAAGTTCCCCACGAAATTGACTCACTTACCGGGGCATTTGCTCTTATACGCACCTCTTTGGGAAAACAGTTAAAATGGTTCGACGAGGATTACTATTGGAACGGTGAAGATTTGGATTTATGTTATCGGATAAAAAAGCTTGGGTGGAAAATATATTATTTGCCTCAGGTAAAAATAACTCATTTCAAGGGATCATCCTCAGGTCTGTGGAAAACTGGCAAGTACAAAATAAACAAATCAAATAAGATTCGTTCCGCAAAAGCTGGTGTCGGCGCAATGAGAATTTTTTATGATAAGCATCTGGCTTCTTCCTATCCATTTATTTTCAATCAGTTTGTATATTTGGGTATGTGGGTACTTAAAAAAATCCGAATATTGAAAATTGTTTTGTCCTAGCATATGCCTCACAAAACATTATGTATTGACGCTCGTTTGTATGGCATACAACACACCGGCATCGGCAGGTATGTGGAAAATCTTTTGGCCAACCTACCTGGTTCTGATGAATTACTGATCACGGTTATTGTGGCTCCGGAAAACTCGAAAAATCCCGTTCTGTCAAGGTTTAAGATTATAGTGGCCAGGTATCATCCTTATTCTCTGATGGCGCAATTTGAGATGATGTTTATCTGGTTGCGCATCCGCCCTGATCTATTGCATGTAACCCACTTCAGCATTCCGCTGCTTTGGCCAGGAAAGATGGTAGTGACCATCCATGATCTGATAAAACACTTATCTCGAGGCAAGGATACCACCACAAAATCCCCGCTCTTTTATTGGCCGAAATACCTTGGCTACCTATTGATTTCTCATATGGCGTTACTGCGTGCTGGTCATATTATTGTCCCTGCAATCTTTTGGAAAAATTATCTGACAACAAAGCTTCATATCCCTGGAAAAAAAATTACCGTAACATACGAAGGTGTGCATCTTGATATCAAGCCGGGGCCAGTCAGGTTTGAAGTCAATCTGCCTCCGCAGCCTTATATCGTCTACACAGGAAATCTCTATCCCCATAAAAACATTGCCACTCTGATATCAGCAATTAAATTATTAGACAATGACATAAAGCTGGCAATTATTTGTGCGCGTTCCGTTTTCTCACAGCGAGTGAAAGATATCGTCAAATCCGCAGGTCTTGAGGACAAGGTTTTTTTCCTAGGCAAACTTACAGATTCCCAGGTTGCCCACGTCTACTCAAAAGCATTTGTGTTCGTCTTTCCTTCACTCTTGGAGGGGTTTGGTTTGCCGGGTTTGGAAGCCATGTCTTTAGGACTGCCCGTTATCGCCGCCAACGCTTCATGTCTGCCGGAAATATACGGGGATGCTGCAATTTATTTTTCTCCTAAAAACGCACACGATCTAAAGTCTAAGATCGAGCAAGTACTAACTAGTTCCAAGTTGCAGTCCGAGATGCGCAAACGGGGTGCAGCATGCGTAAAAAAATATTCCTGGGATAAAATGTCAAAGCAAACATGGCAGATCTACCTAAACGAGTTGCGATAGTCTACGACCACGTAAACAAGTGGGGAGGAGCGGAACGGGTATTACTGGCCCTGCATAAAATTTTCCCCAATGCGCCCCTATATACCTCTGTCTACT
The DNA here is from genome assembly GCA_964502885.1 of uncultured Gammaproteobacteria bacterium. Taxonomy (GTDB): domain Bacteria; phylum Patescibacteriota; class Microgenomatia; order CAZETR01; family Amesbacteraceae; genus XYB1-FULL-44-23. The sequence goes on along the minus strand of CAZCXU010000009.1, from coordinate 36,459 downwards.
CACCAGATACCGCTCAATGGGCTAAAGCATTTCCCCAGGTAATAACTTCCTTTATTAATCGAATTCCATTTGTATCTACCCGCCATGAAATCATTCCTTTCCTCACTCCCATCGCTGTGGAGTCATTTGATTTTTCAAATTATGAAATGGTCATATCGGTTACCAGTTTTGAGAGTAAGGGCATCGTGACTCCGCCTGGAGTTTTCCATCTTTGCTACTGTCTTACTCCTACCAGATTTCTCTGGAGTCACCTGGACATTTATCGCAGTTCCTTGGGGGCATTAATTTCATGGTTATCATCGCCGATATTTTCTTATCTGAAAAACTGGGATTTATTAGCGGCGAGACGTCCGGATGCGTATATTTCGATTTCCAAAACAGTGCAAAAACGCCTGAAAAAATATTATCTGCAGGATAGTGAAGTTGTGTATCCACCCGTTTCCCAACCGAAGGCATCAGCCCAAATGCCAGCGCTTCCGTTTAAAAAATATTACTTATATGTGGGCCGGCTAGTTGCCTACAAACGACCGGATATCGTGATTGCTGCCTTCAATAAATTAAAATCAGAAAATCTTATTGTGGTAGGAACCGGCAGCCTTTTTGACGAACTGAGGAGTAAGGCCGGTTCAAACATTCATTTTGCCGGCTTTGTACCAGATTCACTCCTTGCGGCGTTTTATCGCAATGCCTCTGCAGTAATTTTTTATCATGAGGAGGATTTCGGAATAGTGCCCATAGAATCACAATCTCTTGGGGTTCCGGTCATTGCTCTGGACAAGGGGGGAGCCGGCGAGACCGTATTGCACGGAAAGACCGGCGTTTTATCCAAAGACCCCAGCGTGTCCGGGCTGATTGCCGCAATAAATATGTTTCGTCAGATGACGTTTAACAGATATCAGCTTCAAAAAAATGCATCAAGATTTTCCCGCGAGCGTTTTATGGAAAAATTTGTTAAAGTAGCATCTACGAAATGGCGTCAGTATCACAACATACATACGTCTTAATTCTGGCTGGCGGTGGAGGAACACGCCTTTGGCCGCAGTCACGTGAAGATCACCCAAAGCAATTCGCAAAGCTATTTGAGGGCAAATCGTTGTTCACTCTCACAGTAGAACGAGCCCGGAAAATTACTTCTGACGATCGTATCTTTGTTGCCACCTCATCGAAGTATCTTAAAAATGTCCAGGAATCTGCTTCCTCAATACCTCGGGAGAACATTATCACTGAACCCATGCGTCGGGACACGGCCATGGCACATGGGTTGGGAGCCTTGTATATCTATAAACGTGATCCTGAGGCTGTAATCGTCAATATGGCCTCTGATCACTTGATTTCGCCAATGAATACATTCGTCTCTCAAATAAAGGAAGCGGCGAAAGTAGCTTTTGAGACCGACTACTTGGTCACCATTGGGATAAAACCTCGTTTCCCACATACAGGGATGGGTCACATCAAAGCTGAACATTCTTGGAACGGCGACGGAAAACAACTGCTCGGTGAGAAATTTGTCGAAAAACCTGAACTAAGTCTGGCGGAAAAATACACTAAATCTGGTAAGTATTATTGGAACGCAAATCTTTATGTATTCAAGGCCAAGCAATATTTAGAACTTTTGGACAAACATTCCCCAAAGACCAGCGCCATGTATCCCAAGATTTATGAAGCCATAGGGACAGCCAAAGAGAAAGAAGTCATTCAACTAGCTTTCCAGATGGCCCCCAGCATTTCTATAGACTATGCGGTGTCTGAAAAACTTCGCAAATTTATCTGCATACCGAGCAATTTTCATTGGACCGATGTGGGCGACTGGAAAGAAGTTTATAACAATTTGCCCAAAGACAATCTGGGGAATGTTATTGAGGGCCCACATGGTCGGGGTAAATACATTGGCATCAATTCAAAGAATAATTTGTTATTCCTCGACAAGAAAATTATCGCCACGGTCGGTCTGGAGGACATGCTTATCATCGACACCCCGGATGCTCTTCTTATCTGTCCCAAGGATGAGGCTCAGGGTGTCAAACAAGTTGTCAGCGCTCTCAAGGAGAGCGAACTTATTGAGTATCTTTAGCACTATGAACTACGCCCCCCTAAAACGATTGATGGACATCTTGATGGCTACATGTCTGGGTTTTGTGTTTCTCCCTATCTGTGTTATCACTGCCATCGCCATAAAACTAGAGTCTCCCAACGGACCAATCTTTGCAGATACACCCAAAAGAGTCGGAAAGAATGGAAAGCTTTTTTATGCCTACAAGTTTCGCTCCATGATCCCCAATGCGCATGTACTTCTGCGCACCGACCCCAAGTTCAAAAAACTTTATGAGGATCTCAAACGAAATAGTTTTAAGTTGCACCACGATCCTCGCGTCACGAGAGTGGGTAGGTTCATTCGTAAATATTCTATCGACGAATTCCCTCAATTTATAAACGTAATACGCGGCGATATGAGTTTAATAGGCCCACGACCATATTATGAAGAAGAACTGGAAAGTCAGCAGGAAAAATATCCCCACACCAAACACCTGGTGAAGCTCGCTTTGTCAGTCCGTCCTGGCATTACGGGTCAGTGGCAGGTTTCCGGGCGTAGTCAAATAAATTTTGATAAACGAATAGAAATGGACGCCCATTACGCTGAGCATCTTTCCTTATGGTATGATCTCAAAATACTGCTAAAAACTCCCTTTGCGATGATCTCAGGAAGGGGAGCGTACTAGTATCACAAACATGTCCGAAAAACTGCCCGAAAGCCCTCCACTAGTAAAAAGTCTTGACGAATTCGACCTTTCTGAGGATACTGGTAAATCGTTAAAACAAAAAACTAAATCAATGAACAAAATCGTCAAATTCCTGCTTTTTTTTGTAGCCTTTTTGTTACTGGTAACTGGAGCAGGTGCCGCTGCTGGGTATGTTTATGTATTTAAGCCTGCTGAAAAACTTGTGGCAACACTCCAGGAAGCTCGTACTATCAGTGATGAATCTGTGGTGCTTCTCAGAAATCAGGATATTGGAGGTTTAAAGGTCCAAATTTCAAAAGTACACGAATTGTTAAATAATGTTGAGTCTCAGTTAAATGGATTTAGTTGGGCGTCCAATCTACCGTACGCCAAAGATTACTTGGCAGACGGACATCGGGGGATAGCCGCAAGTCGCGAAGTGCTGGCTGCCGGAAATTTGTCAATCGAGGCTGTGGCTCCGTACGCTGACATTATAGGTCTCAAGGGGGTTGCTCCGGTGGGGGATGGTTCAAAAACAGCCGAGGATCGAATTAATTTCATATTAAATACTCTCGAAAAAGTCTCCCCTCAATTGCAAGAAATCGGTAAACACTTGGAAGTGGCGAAATCGAAAATGAACGAAATTGATCCTGCGAGATATCCGGAAGAATACCAGGGGGTGGCAGTGAGGCAGCAGCTCCAAAACGCGCGATTACTTTTAGATCAGGCTGCTACCCTTACAAATGACGCTCGCCCCTTGTTGGAATCGGCCCCATACATGCTTGGTATGAAATCTCCCCGCAAATACCTGGTGATCATGCAAAATGATGCGGAACTTCGTCCTACGGGCGGATTTATGACCGCGTTTGCCATTATCCAAGTATCAAAAGGCAAAATATCAATTCTTGAATCAGATGACATATACGCTCTTGATGCAAAATTTACAAAAAAGATCACCGCTCCGCAACCGATCTTAAAGTATTTACCTAAAGTTCCTTATTGGAATCTGCGTGATATGAATCTTTCCCCAGATTTCAAGGTTTCCATGGATACTTTTTATCCCAACTATCTATCGACAAAATATCCCAAGGTAGACGGAATCATCACCTTAAACACACAGGTGCTGGTTGATATACTAAAAATCATCGGGAAAATTGGGGTTCCTGGATACGGAAATTTTTCGGCGGACACAGACCCTGTCTGTAATTGTCCGCAGGTTTTTTACGCTCTTGAATTATACGCAGATGTTGAAGGGCCAGTAGTGTGGGATTCAATTAGTGGTCGCATCATTGCCGCTCCTGAAAATTATGGCCAGCGCAAATCTTTTATCGGCCCAATGATGTATTCCGTACTATCAAATGTTATGGCTCAACCAAAAGCTAAAATGGGGGATTTGTTTAAAATGGGACTAAATCTGATTGCTGAGAAACACGTCCAATTCTATCTTCTGGATGAAGAAGCGCAAAAGGCGGTTGAGAGTTTTAATATGGCAGGTCGTGTTCGAGACTATGCTGGCGACTATCTCCAGGTAGTCGACACTAATTTCGCAGGCGCAAAGACAAACACCTGGGTTACATATTCTGCTGACTTTGATGTGGAAGTTGGAGGCGACGGAAAGGTTACCAATACGCTTACTTTGACTTACAAAAATCCCCAGGCATATTTTGTCGATAAAAAAACCAATTTGAAGTTGAATGGCATATTCCGAAATTGGTTACGAGTTTACCTGCCCGAGGGCAGTACCTTGATTGAGGCCAAAGGATTTGAGACTGGTCAGGCCACAGGCTCCGATTTAGGTAAGACGGTAATTGAGGGGTTCTTTACGCTGGCGCCATTAAACAATAAAACCATCACCCTGAAGTATGCTTCAGGCTACAAGCCAGACAATTCCAACTATCGGTTGATGATTCAAAAGCAAGCGGGGACTAAAAACTTCCCTTATGAAATATCCGTTAATAAACGCAAACTGCCTGAGCTTATCCTTGACGCGGACAAAGAAGTTTCAGTTGCTTATTAAATTCAATATTCAGTCATAGTCGCACCAGGATCAAACGATAATTCATGGCTAGCAACTACACATTTGAGGGTATAGTTATCAATCGTTTCAATGGTTGGAATGCGGATAAGTTAATCACATTTTTTACTAAGGAGCATGGCCGATTGACATTGGTTGCAAAAAGCCTGCGAAAAAATTCTTCAAAACGTGCGGGAGTACTGGAGTTGTTTAACCGTGTTCGTGCAGGCGCAATTTCTACAAAATCCGGAATTGATATCCTCACGGAAGTGGAACTTTTGGAGTCACATTCAATTTGGAAAAAACATCTTGGTAGGGTAAATATGGCCTATCAGATGTGTGAGGCCATAGAGAAACTTACGCCCGAATCAGTACCACAGGAGGAGATATATGATTTATTGATGGGTTTTTTTACCATTGATGTGTCAGAGGCGGGAAAAAATTGGCAGGATAACCTAAAATGCAGATTAGTGAATCTGATGGAGGTATTGGGTTACTGGCCCTCCGGCAAGCCATTTACTCAAAACATATACGAATTCATAGAAAATGTCTCTGGGAAAAAATTCTCCTCTCATTCTGTCCTGGAATCCCTATCCAACACAAGTTAAAATAAGCTTATGTCAAACACCGAATCATCTTTGGATGAAGTAATTTCCCTTTGTAAGCGCAGAGGTTTTGTGTATCCGGGGTCAGAAATTTATGGCGGTTTGGCAAACACTTATGATTACGGCCCATTAGGGGTATTGCTGAAGAAAAATCTCCTCGATCTTTGGTGGCAAAACTTTGTAACATCACGTCAGGATATGTATGCTTTGGATACTAGTAATCTCATGAGCCCGCGGGTCTGGGAATCGTCTGGCCACACTCAGAATTTCACAAATATACTAATAGACTGCACCCGATGTCAGTATCGCACCCGGGCAGATCACCTTATCGAAGACGCACTCCCAGAACAGGGTAATGTTGAAGGTCGTCCTCTGGGTGAGCTAGATGCCCTAATTGCAGATCACAAAATAACCTGCCCCAAATGTCGCGCATCATCCTGGACAAAGGCGCGCAATTTTAACCAGCTTTTTGAAACGAACGTTGGCATAATTACCTCTGATAAAAACACGGCTTATCTCAGGGGCGAATTGGCTCAGGGCATGTTTGTGAATTTCAAAAATGTCCTGGATTCTTTGCACCCTGCCTTACCATTTGGGTTGGCCCAGGCGGGAAAGGCCTATCGCAACGAAATTACTTTGGGAAAATTTACGTTTCGCACTCTGGAGTTTGATTTGGCCGAGTTTGAATTTTTTATCAAACCGGATGAATGGGAAAATTGGTTTGAATATTGGAAAAACCAGATGTGGAATTTTTCCCAGTCCATAGGTCTTCCGCCTGAGAAATTGCGCTGGCGTCAGCACTCGCCTGAGGAGCTTTCGCATTACTCCAGCCGTACTGAAGATCTGGAATACAACTTCCCCTGGGGTTTTAAGGAAATGTGGGGATTGGCCTATCGCACCGATTTCGATTTGCGCAATCACTCCGAGAAGTCTGGGGTAGATTTGCGTTATACAGACCGCTTCACCAACGAGCGTTTCATTCCTCATGTTATTGAACCCACTTTTGGAATTTCGCGCCTTTTCACAGTAGTTCTTTTTGACGCTTACTCCAAAGATGCTTCCGGCCGCATATTTTTGCGTCTTTCTCCGAAACTTGCTCCATATAAAGCCGCAGTATTTCCACTACTTTCCAACAAAGAAAATCTCGTATCTAAGGCAAAAGAGGTATTTATGCACCTTAAAAACGATTTACACTTGCTTGTGGTATGGGATGATCGCGGCAACATTGGAAAGCGTTATTTCTCACAGGACGAGATTGGTACGCCATTTTGTTTGACAGTTGATTTCCAAACTCTGGAGGACGACACTCTGACCATCAGACATCGTGATACCGCTAACCAGGAGCGTATTTCAACCACACAACTTGACTCTTATTTTCTAAACCAGTTAAATTAAGCAAATCCAAAATATGAACAACAGGATACCTATACTGATTGCGATCGGAGTGCTTCTCATCATGGGTGGCATAGTATTTGTTGTGTCCTCGGGCGGCTCCAGTAAGTCAGACACGAAGAACGTGGTGGCGACTCCCACCCCAGTTCATGTAGAACAATTGTCAGATGATGACAGACCTACTGTAAAACTATCGTTCTCTGCAGATGGTCACTATGTGACCCTGAATGTTTCCAATCTCAAGGCGAGTTCATTGGAATATAGCCTCATTTACGATGCAACTGTCAAAAAGAGTCAGATCCAGACTGGGGTCAGCGGATCGGTAAAACTCGAAGGCAGGGATTCTTATAGTAATCGTCAGCTTCTAGGAAGCGAGTCCAGTGGAAAGTTTACCTATCATGAAAAAATTGACAACGCTGTAATGGAACTATCTCTTCGGAACGAGGCTGGATACTCAATTTATACTGCCACATATCCATTTGAAATTGTGTCTGGCCAGACAGTTGAACTTACTCCGGCACAATAGTTTTTGCTTTGTATCAGTCATCGCTGCCTCTTAATGGTGCTTCCTGTCATCTAACTCTGAATTTGAAAGCATATTCGAATTATTTAGAGTCAGGTCCTAGTCTTTTATTTCTTTCGGTATATTTTTGTCTTGACACATTCGTGAAAATAGAGCATAGTGGTACAAAGTGGTAAGAAGTGGTGAAAGTATATGTTTATAGGACAATTTGAACACCATTTGGAAGAAAAAGGAAGGTTATCTGTGCCCAAAAAATTTCGTTCGCAGCTCTCTGAAGGCGCAGTTCTGAGCGAAGGGCTGGATGGATGTCTTTTCCTCTATCCCAAAGCAGCGTGGGAGCAGCTTGTTGATCGTTTACGGTCTCTGCCACTTACCAAATCAGATGCACGCAGCTTTATCCGAAGCCTTAGCTTCAAAGCCACGGAGGCAGAGCTTGACGCTCAAGGGAGAATACTGATTCCTGATTACCTAAAAAAGGCAGCGAATATGGATGGTTCTGAATGTGTTGTGGCTGGCGCCGTGGATCGTATCGAAATTTGGAATAAGTCAGAGTATGACCGTTACACTGCCCAGTTAAGTTCCCGCAAGGAGGAAATAGCAGAAAAGCTATCCGATGCGGTCATCTAAACCTGATGCAGTATCACGTCCCAGTACTTTTACAAGAAGTTAGCCAGTTTTTAGATGTCCAGCCCCAGGAGTTGTATATTGACGCCACACTTGGCGGCGGAGGACACACCCAGGCAATAATCTCTGCGGGCGGAAAAGTGTTGGGTTTGGATCAGGATGCAGATGCCATCGCGGCAACACCCGATCATCCCCAGCTTACAAAGGTAAAAGCCAACTTTATCCACCTTGCTGAGTGTGCTAAAGAGCAGGGGTGGATTCCTGCCTCAGGTGTATTGTTTGATCTGGGAATAGCCAGTCATCACATAGACGATGCATCTCGGGGCTTCTCTTTCCAAAGGGAGGGTCCATTGGATATGCGTATGGATAGGGACTTGCCTAATACCGCAGCGACTTTGGTCAACTCGCTTTCCGAGAAAGATCTCGGAAGAATCCTTTTCCAGTTTGGAGAACTAATCAACGCCAACCAATTGTCAAGAAAAATCGTTGCGGCCAGACCGGTTATCACTACCTGTCAGCTTGCAAAGGTCGTTGGTAATCCCGACTCCGTGAGACGTGTCTTTCAGGCTCTTCGGATAGCCGTAAACGACGAATTGGGTGCCATCACCGCCGCTTTACCGCAAGCTTTCGGAGTCCTGCGGCCCGGGGGGCGAATAGTCGTAATCAGCTTTCATTCGCTCGAAGACCGGATCATCAAAGATCAATTTAATAACTGGCAAAACACTGGACTGGGGGAAGTGCTTACAGTTTCCCCCGTGATAGCATCTGTTGCCGAAGTTTCTCGTAATAGTCGCAGCGCCAGTGCCAAACTTCGTGCATTTAAAAAAAAATGAACAAAATAAACAAAATATTAATAGTCAGTGTGCTCGCTTTGGGGTTGTTACAGGTAATGCTGGGAAGTTTTCGCTCGACGGATGGGCGTGAAGTGTCCCGGATTCGTAATCGTGTCGACGAATTGGTACAGCAAAATCAGCTTTTGAGGGATGAAATCTACTCGCTGACTTCTCTGGATAAAGTGGAAGCCTTTGCCAAAGAACAATCATTAAAACCAGCTGCGATTTCTAGTCTCACAGGTATAGTAGTTGCTGCTAAACTTACAAATTAATGCAGGTTAGAAATAAACTCCTTCGTACGTTCTTTGCGATATGGTTTGTGCTTCTTGCGGGGCGATTGATTTATTGGCAGATATTCAAAAATGCCGAGATGGGTAAGCTGGCTGTTTCTCAGTATGGTCAAAAAAGCGTAATTAGCGCTAGGCGTGGATCAATACTTTATAGCGACGGCTATCCGATGGCCATTGATGTGGATAGTTTTGTCGCTTTTGTCGAACCTCAGCATCTTAGGTTGCCTCATGAAAAGGAATTGGCTTTCGGCTCACTATTTTCAGCATCCGATAGCGCACTTCCAAACCTGCTCCAGGCAAAAAATTCTAAATTGTCATGGATACGATTGGCTTCAAACATTGACACTGAGACAAAACAGAGGATTGAGGAATTAAACATATCCGGAATTGGGTTTGATAAGGAATCAGCTCGCAGTTATCCATCTGGTACATCCAGCGCCTATCTCACTGGATTTTTAGGACGTGATGCACAAGGGGAAAAACAGGGGTATTTTGGACTGGAGGGTTTTTATAATCGTAAGTTGTCAGGCCGTCCTGGAATTAGCCGGCAGGACATAGATGCCCTGGGAAATCCAATTGTGATCGGCTATCAAAAAACCATAACTTCACAGCCGGGAGCTGACGTACACACTTCCATAGATCGTACTGTGCAATATCTTCTGACTAAACACCTTGAGGAGGGCTTGGCAAAGTATCAGGCCAAATCTGGAACAATTGCGATTATTGAAACGGAAACGGGGCAGATCTTAGGCATGGCCAGTGTTCCGAGTTACGATCCGCTTCACTATCCGGAGACAGACCCGATACTTTATCGTAATCCGATAGTCTCTGAAGGCTATGAACCAGGATCAACGTTTAAGACAATAGTTATGGCTGCTGCCCTGGACGCAAAGGTAATTTCTCCTGATACAAATTGCGAGCTTTGTTCCGGACCGGTGACTATTTCTGGCGAGACTGTTAAGAATTACAACGACAAGTATTATCCCAACTCCTCCATGACAGACGTAATTCTGCATTCTGACAATGTTGGAATGGTATATGTTGGTAGAAAATTGGGAAGAAACCGGCTATTGGATTACCTTCGTGGCTTTGGATTCGGAAAGCTTAGTGGAATTGATATCCAGGAAGAGGATACTCCCTCAATGAAAAAGAATGAGGATTGGTACGATATTGACTGGGCCACCGCATCATTTGGTCAGGGAATAGCTGTTACCCGGATCCAAATGCTGGCGGCGGTGAATACGATCGCAAATGGCGGAAGATACGTTCCTCCCCGGGTAGCCCTAAGTGACAAACCTCCATCTTCTAAGCGGATAATCTCTCCTTCAGCTGCCGCAACTATGACATCAATTATGCAGAATGGAGTAGAGAAAGGTGAGGTTCGATATCATCGTGTACCGGGCTACTCAGTAGCTGGAAAAACCGGAACAGCGCAGGTACCTATAGCTGGGCATTACGACAAGGATAAAGTAATAGCTTCATTTGTAGGATTTGCCCCGGCAGACAAGCCCAAATTTACCATGCTGGTGACTTTGCTAGAACCAAAAACTTCCCCATGGGGAAGTACCACTGCGGCCCCTCTTTGGTTCGCAGTAGCAAGGGATTTGTTTCGTTATTTCAAAATAGCACCTCAGGCTCACTAAGTTATGTAATTGGCGATATAATTCATTAACATGAGAACCCATCATATTTCATTTATACATGCGATAGACGGTCTTAGGACAGCCTTCAGGACCCAGCCAAATTTTCAGATTCATCTGGCATTATCATCTGTAGCCTTACTTCTTTCACTGGTGTTTCAGATCAGCCTCAATGAATTGGCTATCATCTTGTTCACAATAGCTGCTGGTCTGGCAATTGAACTTCTCAACACCTCGATTGAGTTTACTGTCGACCTCTTGACCAGCAAGTATGATATTTTGGCAAAATACGCCAAAGATACGGCTGCAGCTGCCATGCTTGTATATGCTTTCTTTGCCTGTGCAATAGCTTTGGTTATTTTTTATCCCCGTTTTCTGGTGCTGCTATGGCCCTCTATTTAGGGATCCTAATTTTTTCCTTCATTGTTACCAGCCTGGTCATGGTCCCTTTCATCAATTTACTTTATCGACTTCATCTCACACATCACTCTCCTATACCACCATTTCTCAAGGGTGAAGCTCTGGAGTTTGCAAAACTGAACAAATCCCAATCATGGAAGATTGGGACACCGATAGGTGGAGGCGTGCTAATTATCGCAATGGTAACCTTGCTATATGTTTTACTGCTTCTTACCTTCTCCCGTTTGGGATTAGAAATAAAGACAGTCTACTCGTTCAAAGAAGAGATAAACATCGTGATCTTCACATTTGTATCCTTCGGGTTAGTGGGTCTCTACGATGACATCATAAAAATATTCAACGTAAAAAGTGATCGGGAGTTTGGTGATCCTTCCACCCGCAAGAATCTTCTGATTTTGTGCCTCTCTTTCATGGTTGCGCTCATGATGAGCGCCAATCTGCATATCTCAATTATTTACATTCCCTTTCTGGGAGTAATAAATTTTGGAATTTTTTATGTCCCAATAGCTACCTTGATTATTGCCTCATTCAGCAAGGGTTTTGATATTACTGACGGCATGGACGGACTTGCAGTTGGAATCCTTCTTATTTGTATGATTGCATTTTGGGCGATTTCAATAAACTGGTTAGATACGGTTCTTTCCACCTTCTTGGCGCTTATGATAGGAAGCCTGATTGCTTTTCTGTACTTCAATATCTATCCCGCCCGCATCTGGCTCGGCAATGCTGGCAGTTTAGCTTTTGGGGCGGTCATGGCAGTAATCGGTTTACTTCTTGGTAAGACAGTGGCTTTGCTTATCATTGGATCAGTGATCGTTGTAGAGTTTGCGTCGCAAATGCTGCAGTTATTTTCGGTGATGATATTTAAACGTAAACTTTTTTCCGTCACCCCCATTCACTATTATTTGCAAAGCCTGGGTTGGCAAGAGCCAAAAGTGGTTATTCGTCTATGGCTTCTTTCTGTTTTTTTTGCAATCCTCGGCCTATGGTTTGCTACAATATAAATGTCTGATGCTAAAGTCATTTTTATACTCGCTATTTCCCTTTCCCTGTTTGGGCTTTTAATGGTAGGGAGCTCATCCGTCGTAGATGCGGCCAGAAACTTTTCAGACAAGTGGTATTACTTTAAACTCCAAGCTGGTTGGCTGACTATTGCCGCAGCGAGCCTTGTATTTTTTTCAAAATTTGATCATTTGCGCTTGCAAAAATATGCATTCACTTTGTATCTCTCATCCTTAGTGCTTTTAGTTTTGGTCCTTATCCCGGGTATTGGCAATAAAATAATGGGGGCGAGACGCTGGATCGACTTTGGTTTATTTACCGTACAGCCAGCCGAAGTGGCCAAGCTTTGTTCAGCGATTTATTTTTCTTCACTACTGACAAAAACAGGTAAACATGCTCAATTTGTTGTAACTTCATTGGCAGTAATCGCCTTGATCATTCTTGAACCTGACTTGGGTACAGCTTTGGTGGTAACTGGAATGTGTGTTGCTCTCTATTTTGGTAGTGGCGGCCAATTGAAAAAACTATTTATTGCCGGCCTTTTGGGGATCATCGCTGTGGGTATGGTCATTCTGATATCGCCGTATCGCCTGGGGCGCGTCAAGTCGTTTCTGGACATCTCCCATGATCCGTTGGGGTCTTCATACCAAATCCGACAAGCCTTGATTGCGTTGGGGTCTGGAGGGCCGTTTGGAGTGGGTTTAGGTCAATCTCGGCAGAAGTACGCCTTTTTACCCGAAACTACTACCGACTCGATATTTGCCATTATCGGGGAGGAGTTGGGACTGATGGGAACATTGCCAATATTGGGTTGTTATCTGGCTTTAGTACTGCGAGGCTTAAAAGTTGCCAGGGAAGCTTCAAACAAATTCTCATCAAACCTCGCTTTGTGTTTGATTTCTGTAATCGGTTTTCAGGCCTTTCTTAATATTTCGGCAATTAGTGCCCTTGCTCCCCTTACCGGTATTCCCCTGACCTTTATTTCGTATGGTGGTTCTTCATTGGTGATAATGTTAACCTCGACGGGTATATTAATAAATATTGCCAAAAAAAATGCCTGATCCTGTCATAATATTCACTGGGGGCCACCATACGGCAGCACTTGAGGTGGCCAGAGAGCTAAGGGATAGGCACAGAGCTACAATAATATGGTTTGGACATCGTCATTCAATGTGGAAAGACAGGTCGGATTCCGCTGAGTACCGGGAAGTCAGTACCGCTAACTTTAAATTTATCAATCTACTGGCAGGCAAGGTCTATGCGACTTATAATCCTGTAAGGCTTGCCCGCGTTCCGTTCGGCTTTGTTCAGGCATTTTTGTACTTATTGTTCTATCGTCTCAAATTTGGCAAGCGGCTCAAAGGCGTCGTTACATTTGGTGGCTATTTGGGAGTGCCGGTCTCTTTCTGTGCCAGATTACTTGGGCTTCAGGTCATCGTCCATGAACAGACAGCGGTGGCCGGATGGGCAAATAAATTTATAGCCATATTTGCCAAAAAGATTGCACTTTCATGGGAAAAATCCCTATCGCACTATCCTGATAAAAAGACAGTGTTTACAGGTCTCCCTCTTCGCAAGGAGATATTGGAAAAAATTCCAGTAAAACACCGCAATACCAAACAGATATTTATTACTGGAGGAAAACAGGGATCTCATGCGATTAATTCTGTAGTTTTTGCTGCACTCACCGTGCTGTTACCTAGATACACGGTGATTCATCAAACAGGATCATCGTCAGTATTTATGGATTACCAAAAAGCTCAGGAAATTAAGAGTCACTTACCGCCTGATTTAGCAAGAAAATATTCGATTTATGACTATTTACCTCCATCTGGAGTTGCTGAAATGCTTGCAAATTCAGGGGTAGTAATTGGTCGATCGGGGGCCCACACAGTATACGAACTAGCAGCGCTGGGTACGCCAAGTGTGCTCATTCCACTCAGTTGGGCGTCGCACTCAGAACAACTGCACAACGCCAAACTGCTTGAGGCCGCAAGCCAGGCCGTGATACTGGAGCAAAGTAGCCTAACCCCCGAAGCTTTGTGTCGTGCAATTGAAAGAGTATCCAACTTATCTGTATCCCCTTTGTCGGTTCCGCTTGATGGCACTAATCGGTTAATCGACTTAATTTCCCGGGAGTTCAATATATGACCCGCAGGTCACGAAAAACATCATTTTTAATAGTCGCATGTTCTTTTGCCGCATTCTTTCCTGTTTGGTTATTACTCGCATCTAATCTCAAAGCTTCGCAGATAGAGTGTTATACTCAATTCGGCACCTGTCCGGAAAAGTATTTTCAGGAGCTCGGCGGATTTGTCCAAGTTTCGCTTTTAAAACCTCTTCCTCATGATAAGGTCAAAAAAACTCTAGAAAAATTTCCCGAAGTCAAATCGATTGCATTGCATCGTCGGCTGCCGAGAACTTTGATAGTCAGCGTCCAGAGTCGCAAGCCGTTGGGCACTGTGGGATCTCAGGTTTTGGGAGCAAAGTACATAGTGGACGAAGATGGGGTAGTTATCGAGTCAGTAACCAAAAGCAATCTCCCCTTATTGGTTGCAACGCAATCATTTAAAAGCGGTGACAAATTGTCGGAATTGGAAACCTCAGCCTTACAAGTTCTTGCGCAGGTTTCTCAGCTTAATTTGGGAGCTATTCATGGACAGACAGTTAATGACCAATTATCTATATATTTAGCGAACAATACAAAGATTATTTTAGATTTAAAGCATCTTTCCAAAGATTGGTATCCTACTTTACAAGTCATTTTAGCTAGAAGTAAAATACTTGCGAAGATGCCGTCCATAATTGATCTAAGGTTTAGTAGTCCAACACTTACATTTTAAAATGGCAAAAAGCAGAGTAATTTCATCAATAGACATAGGAAGTTCAAAGACAGCCGTTCTCATAGCTCAGGTGAGGGAAGAAGAATCGGAATCTAAGATCCATATAGTTGGAGCAGCCACAGCCAAGTCCCGTGGTGTAAAGAAGGGGCAGATTGTGAACATTGAAGAAGCTGTCGGTTCTATTACTGAGGCTGTTGAGGCGGCTGAACGAATGGCCGGGTACAACCTCTCCAAAGCTTGGGTTGCAGTTGGGGGAGCGCACATCGGTTCCCAAAATAGTCATGGTGTGGTTGCCGTATCCCATCCACAGGGAGAGATTACTTCGGAAGACGCAAGGCGGGTTCTGGAAGCTGCAAGGGCAATCTCTTTGCCTTCTTCATCTGAAGTAATTCATGTATTACCTATGCAGTTCACGGTTGATAACCAAGGTGGAGTAAAAGACCCATCAGGTATGACAGGTGTCCGCTTGGAAGTAGATACACACATAGTAACCGGGTCATCGCCAGTCATTCGCAATCTCACCAAATGTGTTAATGAAGTGGGCTGCAGTATAAATGGTTTAGTCTTTTCTGGCCTAGCATCATGTGAGGCTGTATTGTCTGATACTGAAAAGGAGCTGGGGGCTATATTGGTCGATATTGGTGGAGGTACAATGAGTTTGGCTATCTATGTAGAAGGCGGCTTATCGTATTCGGCTGTATTGCCGGTGGGGGCAATAAATGTCACCAAAGATCTGGCTGCCGGACTGCGGGTTTCACTAGAAAGCGCTGAAAGCCTCAAAATCTATATGGGTAAGGATAAATCCAAGGAAGATGACCTGGACATTTCCAGTCTGAATCTGCCGGAGGAAATCAAGACAGTTTCCAAAAAAACATTAGTCGAAGGCATAATTCGCCCACGTCTCAATGAGATGTTTCAAATGATTGCCTCAGAAGTAAAGAAAAGCGGGTTTGCAGGTCTTACCCCTTCAGGAATTATTCTTACGGGTGGGGGAGCTTCCACTGTAGGGATTCTCGATTCTGCAAAAAGAATCATGAGTATGCCGGTTCGGATCGGCACTCCCACAAACATTTCAGGACTTATTGATGAGATAAATACCCCCCCCTACGCAACCGCCGTAGGTTTACTTAAGCACGCGCGTAATTCTCTACTAGACTCCGATTCGTCCTCTTCAGGAAATTTGCTGTCATCGTTGCCGTCCACAAATAAAATTCCTCTGAAAGGAATCGCAAGCAAGGTCGCAGGATTTATTAAGTCTTTACTACCTTGAAACAGATTGATACAATCAGACCGAAATCTTTTGCCCATTGAATAATTTCCCAAAAAATGGGATGCTGCCCCGAAAGAAAGTAGTGTATCTGCATATTTTATGGCACTAGTTAAACCCGATGTTGGACGATTAGCCAGGATAAAGGTGGTTGGAGTTGGCGGAGGCGGTGGAAACGCTTTGAATTCTATGATAGCAAGCAGCGCAATAAACGGAGTGGATTTTATAGTGGTCAATACTGATGCCCAAGTTCTGCTTACAAATCTGGCCGAAACCAAACTTCAAATCGGCGAAAATCTCACACGCGGACTCGGATCTGGCGGAAATCCTGATATTGGTGCCCAGGCAGCCGAAGAGTCACGCGAAAAAATAAAGGAGTATTTGTTGGACTCTGACATGATCTTTATCACTGCAGGTATGGGAGGGGGTACCGGCACTGGCGCTGCTCCGGTTATCGCCGAAATTGCCAAGGAGCTTGGAGCTCTCACTGTAGCAATCGTCACAAAACCATTTGCTTTTGAAGGTGCTCGTCGTATGGTAAATGCCGAAGATGGGATAGCCAAGCTAAAAGACAAGGTGGACACCCTAATAGTCATCCCTAACCAGCGCCTCATGGATGTCGTGGACCGCAAAATGACTTTGCTCGAAGCCTTTCGGGTGGCAGACGGTGTACTAACACAAGGAGTTCAGGGTATATCGGATATCATTACAGTCCCGGGCTTGATAAATGTTGACTTTGCTGATGTGAAAGCAATCATGAAAGACGCGGGGTCTGCGCTTATGGGCATAGGAACTGGTGTTGGCGAAAATCGCGCCCAAATGGCAGCTCGGGCTGCAGTGTCATCTCCTCTCCTAGAGGTTTCGATCGAGGGAGCCAAGGGTGTGCTCTTCAACATTATCGGTGGTCCGGACATGACCATGTTGGAGGTGGATGAGGCGGCCAGAATTATTTCTGATGCTGCCGATGCTGACGCAAATATCATTTTCGGTTCAGCCATAAATGAAAAACTGATTGATCAAATGAAGATTACTGTAATTGCCACCGGATTTGATGAGACCAGGTCTCGTCTGGCAAACCTGGTTTCACGGAATCGCCCCGTATCGCTTTCCGGACAGGTTAATTCTGGCATAGTCAGCGAAAAGCCAAAATCTGGCCGCCCCATAGCGGCAACCCGCCCCCAGTTATCAACCGATGACACAGATCGCGATGAGCAAAACCGCCAGGACTTTGATGATGTGCGATCCCAGAGTGCAAGTCAGCAGGCTGATACTTCTGGCAACGAAGAAGATTGGGACATACCTGCTTTCCTCCGTAACAAACGATAGTCGAGATCTTGCCTCAATTGCCAACGCCGGCTATCAACGACTATAATTGCGAATATCGACAGAGAGTCTATTTATGTCAAACTCCAAAGATACTTTCAATCCGGTTCAATTACAGACTGACTTTCCGACGCTTGAAAGGCGACTCATGGAGCACTGGGATGCGAATGGAATTGTGACCAAGTATTTACAAAAGAACATTGGATCAAAAAAGAAATTTTCATTCTTGGATGGCCCTATTACCGCCAATAACCCCATGGGTGTTCATCATGCCTGGGGTCGCACCTATAAAGACTTATGGCAGCGATATCACAACATGAAAGGAGAAGCCGGCAGATTTCAAAACGGCTTTGATTGTCAGGGACTTTGGGTCGAAGTTGAAGTCGAAAAAGAGCTGGGATTTAAGTCAAAAAAAGACATCGAGAACTACGGCGTTGCCAATTTTGTAAATAAGTGTAAGGAAAGAGTAATGAAGTATTCCGCAATTCAGACCCAGCAGAGCCAGCGTCTGGGCTATTTTATGGATTGGGATAACTCCTACTTTACAATGTCTGACAACAATAATTACAGTATTTGGGAGTTTCTGAAAGAGTGCCATAGTCGGGGTTGGATTTACAAGGGGCACGACTCTGTTCCCTGGTGTCCCCGCTGTGAGACGGCCATTTCCCAACACGAAATTCTTACTGAAGACTATAAAGAGATTACCCACGACTCAGTTTTTCTCAAACTTCCCGTAATTGACCGCGATGCGGAGTACCTTTTAGTTTGGACTACCACCCCATGGACGTTGCCCGCGAACGTCGCCGTGGCTGTAGACAGCAACATTAATTATTCGCTTATCAGTATCGATTCAAAAGAAAGCTATTGGGTTGCCGAGGATCTGGCTTCTAAAGTGTTCGGAAAGACCAAATACAAAGTATTGAAGACTCAAAAAGGGACACAGTTAGTTGGACTTTCATATTCGTCTCCATTCGATGATTTACCGGCGGTTGTGGAAGTAGCAAAAGTAAATTCCGGAAAATTTCACATAGTAGTAGCAACAGACCCGCTAATTATGCCTATTACTACCACCGAGGGAACCGGCCTTGTCCATACTGCAGTCTCTGCCGGTGAGGAAGATTTTAAGCTTGGAAAAAAACTGGGACTTCCTCTCATCCCTGTGATTGCAGACAATGCCGACTATCTGTCAAATATGGGAGAGTTTTCTGGCCTCAATGCCAAAAAACATCCGGAGATTATCTTGGAATACCTTAAAGCGCATCATCAATCAGAATCAGGTTCATCATGGATTTTTCAAATTTTGCCATACAAACACCGCTATCCGGCATGTTGGCGTTGTAAGGCGGAATTGGTATGGAAAGTAGCAGATGAGTGGTACATAGCCATGGACAAAGAAGATCCTACTCATTCAGACAAATTAACCTTCAGACAGCAAATGCAGGAGGTGGTCAAACAAATAAACTGGATTCCTGGTTTTGGACTTGAGAGGGAGCAGGACTGGTTGAAAAACATGCACGATTGGCTTATCTCAAAAAAGAACCGGTATTGGGGGCTTTCTCTTCCCATATATGAATGTGATTCTTGCCGCCGTTTTGATGTCATTGGTAGTAAAGATGAACTAAAAAAGCGTGCGGTTTCTGGTTGGGATAAGTTCGAAGGTAACTCACCTCACAAGCCCTGGATTGATGAAGTGAAAATTGCCTGTAGCCGCTGCAATCAACCTCTAGACCGCATCCCGGATGTGGGAAACCCCTGGCTGGATGCGGGTATCGTTTCCATCTCCACGATGGCAAAGGATTGGTTCCCTGCGGATTTTATTACTGAATCTTTTCCCGGACAATTTAAAAATTGGTTTTACTCACTCATCGCCATGAGCACGGTTCTACGAAAGTCGCACCCCTTCAAGAATGTCCTAGGTTATGCGTCGCTATTGGATGAAACAGGACGGCCTATGCACAAGTCCTGGGGCAACTCAATCGAGTTCAATGAAGGGGCTGACAAAATGGGGGTAGATGTAATGCGTTGGATGTATGCTGGCCAAAATCCAGAGACTAACATGCTTTTTGGTTACAAAAAGGCGGACGAGGTTCGTCGTCAATTTCATCTTATGCTCTGGAACGTTTACAATTTTTTCGTCACTTATGCCAACACTGACGGGTTTGCCCCCGGGGATGCGTCATCCATTGTCTCCAGCAATATACTCGATATATGGATATTGGCACGTCTCAAACAGTTGGTATTCAAAGTCACTGATGAATTGGAGAAATTTGACGCACAATCAGCAACGGTATCAATCACCGAATTCGTAAAT
Source organism: uncultured Gammaproteobacteria bacterium (assembly GCA_964502885.1). GTDB lineage: Bacteria > Patescibacteriota > Microgenomatia > CAZETR01 > Amesbacteraceae > XYB1-FULL-44-23. The sequence continues at coordinate 16,655 of CAZCXU010000009.1, read as the reverse complement.
GACCTCTCGCTTTGGTATATCCGTCGTAGTCGTGATCGCGTGGGTCCGACTGCTGATGATAATGTCGATAAACAATCGTGTTATCAAACAATTCATTACGTTTTAATCACTTTATCTAAAATTCTTGCTCCATTTATGCCGTTCATCACGGACGAAATATTTACAAACCTCACAAAACAGGAATCTGTACATTTGGCAGACTGGCCGACTAGTGAATCTGTAAATATTGACGAGGAAGAAATTATTTCGCAAATGAAAGTTGTTCGCAAGATTGTTGAACTTGGTCTATCCCGACGAAAAGATTCCAACCTCAAAGTTCGTCAGCCTTTGCGGAAGATCATGGTAAGCTGGCCTACTGAAAAGCCGTCCGAAGCTCTGCTGCAGTTAGTTGCATCTGAACTCAACATTAAAACTATAGATTGGAAAAAAGCTGAAGATATATCTGTAGAGCTTGATTGTGTCCTTGATGACAACCTAATGGCAGAGGGGCGTCTCCGCGATCTGATTCGCCAAGTACAAGAAGCAAGAAAGTTGGCTGGGGCAGCTTTGGACCAACAAATTATTTTGTCAGCACCTCTGCCTGACGACTTGGACTTAAGAAAAGAGCTGCAAAGAAAGACTTTGTCATTAGATATGAAGGAAGCCAGGGAAATTTCAGTTAAACTAGTGGAGTAATGAATAGGCCCAAGCTTGACTGGCTACTGATAATTCCAAGTCTTTTGCTTTTGATTTTAAGCGTTTCCATACTGAGCAGTGTTGCTCCGGATTTAGCAAAAACCCAACTTTTTTTTGCTATTGGGGTGGCAGCCATATTTCTAGTCACCACAGCAATTGATTTAGAAATAATTTTTTCATTGCATTGGCTAAGCTACGGTTTTTTTATGCTGCTATCAATTTTAACTATGGTTTTCGGCTTCGTCAGTCGTGGCTCGCAGCGCTGGATTGACCTGGGTTTTACAAACATTCAACCGTCTGAGCTTATGAAACCCTTTTTGTTAATTAGTTTTGCTGCTGTGGCTGCATCTGCATTAAAAAACAAGAATATCCTTCTGTTGATTATGGGTTTGGTTCCGGTATCCATAGTATTCTTACAGCCGGACTTGGGAACCACATTAGTCATTGCTGTGGGGTGGGGAAGTATCATCATGTCTCGTTTCCCCTTGAAAATCTTATTCGCATTTCTTGTGATAGGGGGGCTACTTGCTGTACCTGTATATCAGTTTGCGCTTCACGAGTATCAACGAGAACGTTTAATCACTTTTATAAATCCCAACCACGATCCTCTGGGCAAGGGTTATCATGTTATTCAGTCCACGATTGCTGTTGGTTCGGGGCAAATTGTCGGTAGAGGATTGGGTCGCGGTACACAAACACAATTAAAATTTCTTCCAGAGCATCATACTGATTTTATTTTTGCCTCTATTTCTGAAGAATTGGGTTTTGTTGGTGCGATAACGTGTATTATCCTATATGGACTGATTTTCTGGCGTATATATGTCATTTCTCAGAGCACATCAGACATGCGCTTTGCACTTTATTGCTTGTCCACTCTCGCCATGCTCGGGTTCCAGACATTTGTGAATATTGGGATGAACATCGGAATAGCTCCTATCACAGGTATTACTCTTCCTCTTTTGTCATATGGTGGATCATCTCTTCTTTCTGCTGCTATATCACTTGCCACGGTGAATGCTGTTTCCGCTCAGATGCGGAGGGATAGTGTTTTGGTTATCCAATAGCCGTAAACGAAGAAGCATTGCCTATGAAAAAAATTCCCTGTATAATCAGTAACGTATGAAAGCTGTTTTACGCATTGGTTCGTCCCAATTTATTGTCTCCCCTGGACAGGAAATATTGGTAGATCATCAGGTAGGTGACGCCAAGGAGTTAACCTATAGTGACGTTCTGGCCACTTTTGAGGACGGGCAAATCGAAATTGGTAAACCAAACGTGTCCGGGGTGACAGTTTTGGCCCAGCGAATTGCTGAAGAAAAAGGCGACAAGGTGCGTGTTTTTAAATACAAAGCTAAGAGTCGTTATCGTAAGCACACGGGTTTTCGTGCCCAGAAGACTCGCCTGAAGATAATTTCAATTGGTTCAGCAATTGAAACCAAATCCTCTCCTGAAAAAATGGCAAAAGCGGTAAAATCCACTCCAAAAGTCGCCAAAACTACATCCAAAAAACGCGTAACTACTTGACACGCGTGAAAAAAACTTATATTTTCATATCTAACATATGGCCCATACAAAAGCTGGTGGTTCTACGAGACAAAAAGGTAATCGCCGTGGAAAACGCCTCGGTGTGAAACTTTTTGGTGGTCAGACTGCAAAATCCGGTAGTATCATTGTTCGTCAAAGGGGCAGTCACTTTCATCCTGGCCCAGGTGTAAAGATGGGCAATGATTTTACGCTCTATTCGTTGAAAGAAGGAGTTGTTAAGTTTATTACCAAGTATGGACGCAAATTGGTGAGCGTCCGCTAAAAATGATCCAGCAGGTTGTAGACATCGAAGTTGACGCACTTCAGGCCAATCCCTTGCAGCCCCGTGGAACAATCACCCCTGAGTCACTTGTCGATCTTGTGGATTCAATTAGAGAGCATGGAATACTTGAACCTCTTGTAATCGCGAAAACTCCAGCCGGATTCCAAATCATTGCAGGTGAACGAAGGTGGCGTGCCGCAAAATTAGCCGGTTTCAAAACTATACCCGCTATCATAAAGGAGACCTCTCCGCAGGGAATGCTGGAGATGGCCATCGTTGAGAATGTTCAACGCTCTGATCTCAACGCTATTGACCGTGCGAAAGCTTTTGAAAGGCTGATTGCAGAGTTTGGATTATCAAATAGTGAGATCTCACAACGTATAGGTAAAAGTCCAGCCTATATTAGTAATTCGCTTCGTCTCTTATCCTTACCCGATGCCCTCAAAGATGGATTATTAACCGGATTGATTAGTGAAGGTCATGCCCGGGCTCTGGCCGCTATCGAAGACCCTCGGCTTATTGTTGAGGCCTACAAGATCATCTTGAAAGAAGCCGGTTCAGTCCGTCGAGCCGAAGAACTATCTCGACAAATGAGAGCTCAGTCCGGAAACAAGCCAAAAACTATCGGATTCAGACCTGCTCATGAGCTCAGTGAAGAAATTGAGATGATGAAAAAAACACTCGAAGACAATTTGGGAGGGAAACCTTTTTCTTCTGTGAAGCTCTCGCGTTCCAGAGCGGAGACTCGTCTGTTGATTGTTCTCAAAGGCAATCAGGAGGAAACAGAGGAACGTTTGCAGCGCATTTATCGAGGTTTAAGCAACTAGGTTCCTGTAAGATCTGACTATTTGTAATCTTCGTGTCTTATTACTCCTATCTTATTGACTGGCCAATATCGGACCCATGCCTTGCCGACAATAGCCTTCTTAGTTATTGGGCCCCACTCACGAGAATCAGAACTATGCTCGCGATTATCTCCCAATACCATGTAGTATCCAGAAGGAATTACATAGGGGACATTGTTGTGTAAAAAAGATTTTCCATCTGTAATATAATCATCGGGTAAATACTCTTCTGGAAGTTTCAACCCATTGATATAAACTTTTGCTTCTCGTATCTCAATAGTTTCTCCAGGCAGTCCGATTACTCGTTTAATAAAATCGCTTTCAAATGGAGGTGGGGCGTGAAAAACTACCACATCACCACGTTTCGGGTCAGTATTCCTATAAGTAACTTTGTCCGTCAAAATAAACTCAGCGTGTTCAAAGCGGGGATACATGGAACTACCATCTACTCGATGCGGCTGAAACAGAAAAAGATAGATCATCATGAAGATCGCAAATGCCATCACAATTGGCTGAAGTGCTTCGATTATTGCCACTATTCCACGCCTATTTTTGAGCCTTGCCATGAATTGATTATGGAGCCTATGTTAAAATTTGTCGAGCAGTTTCTGGGCACATAGCTCAGTTGGTAGAGCGTTGCATTCACATTGCAAATGTCGGGGGTTCAAGTCCCTCTGTGCCCACTTGAAAACGGTTGTGATTATCGGAACAGTCCTTATAGCATTGGTTGCTGTTCTACTAGTGCATAAGTCTCTCCGTGAGCCCTCTTCTGGCACTAGTGAAAATACTGTCAGTTTTGAAACAGTAACAATAGCACCCACCATCGCCCCCACTGCAACTATTTCAGCGTCAAAATCCATAGATATTGCAGATATGGCTTTCGTGGCCCAAGCTCCGTATGGAGATTGGAAGGACCCTAGGCAGCAGGATGGGTGCGAAGAGGCGTCAGTGATGGTTGCAGTATCTTGGGCCCAGGGTAGAAAGTTGGATAAGAAATCTGGCCTAAGCACTATTCTTGATATGGCTCAGTATCAGGTTACTGAGTATGGCAGCTCCATAGACACAAGTGCATCCGATACGTTGGTTAGATTGGTCAATGGTTATTTTCAGCATTCAAAAGCTCGGCTCATAAATATCGAAAATTGGAAGCAGCTAGTTATGTTTCTATACGAGGACAACATCATCATTGTGCCTACAAATGGCCAGTTACTTGGAAATCCCAACTTTACCCATCATGGACCTGAACGGCATATGTTGGTTATCAAGGGCTATGACGCGAAATCCGGTGAGTTCATTACCCACGATGTTGGGACCCGGCAGGGAGAAAACTACCGCTACGACGTAAATGTGTTATTTGACGCAATTCGCGATTACCCAACCGGCAACCACATACCCATTCAGGCCAACGTTAAAAATGCCATCTTGGTATGGAAGTAAAACTGTCTAATTGGCTCGCAGTTCTTCGAGATAAAAGCGCACCAGATTAAGTGTTTGCATCAAGTTAGTTCTTAGATCTTGGTCGCGGATATTAATATTATTTGTCTCCACTTGTTGGTAGAGATACTCTTGATAATTTGCAAAAGCATTGATCAGGGGGAGCTTCAGGTTCCCATACAAGTAAAGCTTCCCCAATCCATCTATGATCTTTACCATCGCATCGAGCCAAGCACGCACACTCTTTTTGGTCAAAAGAGTTTCTTTTGACTCGTCAAACAGCTTCCTCAGTCGTTCAAGTTGGTCTCGAATCAATTTCCCGGGATCGCTTCCAAGATTCTTATCCCCCCACCTGATATCCCTTTCCATGACAATTTTTTGCCCTATACTACTCACCTTACCGGTAATCATTTCCCATGCCTCATCTTCGCCGTACACACGCCCCAGATATAGATGATATTCACCTACCCCTGTGGCCTCAAGGTTCACCTTATACTTTCCCTCGCCAGCCTCAGGTATTACCAGTACGTTTTCAAAAGGGTACTCGGTTACGCCGGATGGGGTGGTAATTGTAAAGCTAACAGGTGAAGCCATTATTGCGACCACAGATCGGTCAAACCTCTTGTATCGTTCAGGCACAAAAACGGGAGCAGGGAGCCCAAGTATTTTAAATATTTCCCGAATGCCAGTTGGGTTGCGAATTACCTCTCCATGGTCTTGGTCGGGAACTATCACCGCCTTGTCAGCTGTGGCAATCGAAGAGCTTTGCCTCACCACAGATCCATCTCCCTGAAGCGTGTATGCCTCTTTGAGAGGGCGACCATCATCCCATAGTCGATCCTTTTTCTCAGATGAATTCTGCTTACGTATAGTAAATAAATTCAATGTCTTTTTGTTATCCCCACTAACTGTATATAGTCTGTCTTTGATTTGTTCTCTATTGCTGCCCAGAATAGGCGCTGACAAGCTCTTCCAGATCATTTGGCTTGGGTCGACAATTATCCCGGAGTTATATTTCAGATATCCAAATGTTGGCAACAAGTCCTGCAAAGAGGGGGCAATGCTTCGAACAGCATCAATTCTTGAGCCGTATTTAGCTGCATTAGCGAATAAATACGCCCTCAGAATGACCCCTGAATAGCCAGAAAATCCCGACAAATCGGCACCTTCCCAGGCTCTATAAACTTCAGCAGTTCCCGTGTGCGGAGTGCCAACAGTAACCATTTTTGCAATTTTAGGTACAAAACCTGTATCTGCCGCAGATACTCCGACCAGCCCTCCCATGCTATGCGCCACGATATTTATTGATGAATGTCCGGGGTTCTTCGTTAGTACGGTTTCGTTCACAAATTGTCGCAAGGATTCTCCATTTTGAGTCACCGATTTACGCCAATCATAAGCATATATAAAAAGATTATGATTCTTTACATAGCCCACATCTATGAGTTCCTGTTCTATGCTTTCATAGTCAGTGACAAATCCTGGAATTTTCCACTTAGTGTTGTCAGGTTCTCCACTGCCAAACAACCCCTTCTCGCTCCAGCTGGCCATTGCCCCAGGAATTAAAACCAGTGGAGGTAATCCGGTGGGCGTTGGTAGTGGAGTTACTGTCGGGGTTGGGGGAGGTGCAGTAGTTGGGGTGGGTGTGGCATTGCTGACAGTGGCCACCCATACCGTATCGTAATAATTTGCCCCATCATGTCCACCGGTAATATATAGTTGGTCATTCAAAGCAGCCATTCCCGCACAACATGTTTTTCTGGGTAGATTATGTTCGCTCTTTTGCCAAGTCCCCAGAGACCCATCTGGCAGGATATCTGCGTAAAATACCTGGTCATATGTGTTTGAGTCGTGCAGCCTTGGGCCCCTTCCTCCCGCTATGACCAGCTTCCCATTCACAATTGCATGCATAAAGTTGTACGGTTTGTAATCAGAATCAGGAAAGGTGTTTTCGAGCGGTCCTTTCCACCCGGTAATGGCTCCATTCCCATCAAAAATTGCTTCGTATATGCTGCTTACTGCCGTTGCCAAGCTTGAACTGTATCCCCCGATCAGATAAAGCCGATCGTTTACGGGTATCAATGCATGACCTAATAAATCTAAAGGCAGTTCTCCGGCGTAGTCCCAAATACCCAGTAACCCCTCCGGGCTTATGGTTGCGTATGCAATTTCTCTAGTGGCTAATCCTGCTGAATTGTTTTCCCATCCATAGCCTCCCGAATAGTACATATTTGTCCCTCTTGCAAAAGCTGACCCATTCGAAATTCTCCAAGGCAACGTTCCGGCAATTTCCCATGCAGTAATAACACCGTCTACAGGTCGCGCAAAGTAAATTGAATCAGAGGAATTTGAAATTCCATCTACATATTCATTACCACCTAAAGTGTAGATCAATTCTCCTTTCGTTATAGTCTCAAGCCAGAATAATTTCTTGGGGAGGACCGCGTTATTACTTTGCCAGATTAACGATACACCTGGCTCCACTTTTGAACTTTGAACTCGATTTGTGGTTTCCTCAGTACTACCAGCTATACTGAACAAAGTATCTTGTACTTGTACTGTGCGATTATTTGCGCTGGAATAGCTCATGCTGCTATCTGGCACGAACTCAATTGCTAGTATAACGGGGGCTAAAACAAACGGGACCAAATTTCCAAGAAGCAATATTCCTACTATCAGATGTTTTTTCACTTAACTTAATTATAATTACTCTAAATATCGAATAAATCAAGTACACCCATGATTTCTAATCACGACTTAAAATTTCTTAAAATTGAGCGGCTTAGGGATAAATATGCCAAATCTGGGAATATAAAATTATTCCTAAGAACTTACACTACCAGAATCGCGATTGATAATAAAAACACTGGAGAGATGTGGGACTACTTAAATCCTTTATCACAAATAAATCGTCATGCGTATCCTATGGCCTGGAAGAGAACAAGCATTGTTGGAAATTGGGTCAATAAGATTAACCCTCAGTGTGTGCTAAATTTGGGTTGCGGACCGGGAAATATCGAGGCAGTTGTTAATAGTGGAAAAATAGGATCATCTTGGGAGGGTTTGGATCTTTCGGTGGAATCAGTTAAAAACTTGCAGAAAAAATATCCGCAATGGAGGTTTGCGGTCGGCGATATTACCAAGAAACAACTTCAAAATAATAAATATGATCTTGTCCTAATGCTCGAAGTTTTAGAGCATATAAATCCTGAATTCACATTAATTGTGTTAAAAAAAATATATGAATCGCTCAAGCATGGGGGGTGGTTCATTTGTTCTGTCCCACTCAATGAAGGGTTAGAAGAATTGATAAAAAATAACAATAACTTAAACGGACATGTTAGGGAATATACCCCTTCCATTCTCTTCTCAGAATTAAAATATGCTGGATTTAAAGTTACTCAAAGCACGAAATTGTATGCGTTCCATTCCCATCACAACATAAAATCATTTATTGCAATGGTTATGGGCTGGCCTCCTAACAATCTAATCGTTCTCTGCCAAAAACCGTGAATATCCTTTTTCTCGCAAAGTATTACGCCCCACATGTTGGGGGGGTAGAAAAGCACGTCTTTGAGATCAGCAAGATTCTTTCCAGGCGCCACAACATAAAGATAGTCGCCCTACAGCACGACCCTAGTCTCCCCAAACACGAAAGCACCCCCGTCGCCGATATATATCGTCTCCAGTCCACGCACACAGACAAGATATTTCAGAAACTGGAAATTTGGTATTGGTTTTGGCAGCACAGAGACCTTCTGGAGTGGGCAGACACGATCCACGTCCACGACGTATTTTTCTGGATACTTCCGCTACGTTTTATGTTCCACTCAAAAAAATTTTACATTACTTTCCATGGATACGAAGGCTCAAACCCTCCAAGATTTAAACAGATTCTCTGGCACAAGATTGGGGAACTGTTGACGTCCGGAAACATTTGTATCGGCAATTTTCATCAAAAATGGTATCACACCCGACCCACGCTAGTTAGCTTCGGAGCAGCCGCACATGTTCCGGGAGCTGTTCGCCCCCAAAACAAAGCAATTTTTCTTGGTCGGTTGGACAAAGATACGGGAATTATGGACTACCTTTCCGCAATAGCGGCAAGCCCAATTACAACCGATATTTATGGGGATGGCCCCCAGATGCAATTGGCAGCACGCTTCTCCGAAGCAAACAAATTGCCGGTTAAGTTTTACGGCTTTGAGCCAAATGCCAGCCGCTATCTTCCCAAATACTCCATCGCTTTTACATCCCGTTATTTAGGCATCATCGAAGCTTTACAGGCTCGCGTTCCGGTAGTTGCCCATTACGATTCCGCGATTAAATATGACTATCTTGCCGACTCGCCATTTGCTGAATATATCTATATTTGTGGTTCTCCTGAAGAAATAGCTTACGCCCTTACGCGTATCAAAAAAAACAAACGCGAACTAAAACAAAAAATAGAATCGGGCTATAATTGGTCAACTGGTCAAACTTGGCAAAAGTTAGCCTGTGAATATGAATCATTATGGATAAAAAAATCAGCCACAGAAGTGTCTCAGTAGTCGTCACAGTTTTCAATGAGTCTGCAAATATAGTCGCATTAGTGGACTCCCTCCTTCACCAGGACACCACCCCTCACGAAATCATTATTGTTGACGGCGGTTCTACGGACGATACGTTTCAGATCCTGAAAAAATTATCTGGAAAACATAGTTTGCTCAAAGTTTTTCAAAAGACAGGTAATCGTTCGATTGGAAGAAACTATGGTGTTTCTATGGCAAAAAATCCCAATATTATCGCGTTTACGGACGCCGGATGCATTCCTCATGGTGACTGGCTCAGAAATATCATTGCGCCTTTCGGCGATCCCGGCGTGCAAGTGGTCAGTGGCTATTACGAGGGCCGTGCTAGCACGGTTTTTGAAAAGTGTTTAGTCCCGTACGCCTTAGTCATGCCGGATAAATCAGAGCGTACGGAATTCTATCCCTCTACCAGATCAATGGCTATTACAAAAGCGGCTTGGGACAGGTCGGGGGGATTTGACGTTCGACTGTTTCACAACGAAGACTACGCTTTTGCCCACTGGTTAAAAAAAATGGGCTTCAATTTCCATTTTGCCAAAAAAGCCATCGTATCCTGGATTCCTAGAAAAAATCTCAAATCTGCTGCCTGGATGTTCATGCGGTTTGCCAT
>CAZCXU010000009.1:5130-6613 GCA_964502885.1 uncultured Gammaproteobacteria bacterium | reverse complement strand
GAGACCTGGATAAACGTTTTCCTGGTTCAGGAAAAAGACAAAATTGATCGATATGTCGATACGGCTTGGGTGGTCTCAATTATTAGAGGCCTCCTTATGTCTGTGATCATTTTTCTCTTTGCCCCCACTATCAGCGGTTTTTTTGGATCACCTCAATCACTCCCCGCGTTGCAGCTTATGTCTGTCGTCCCGATTATTCGTGGTTTCATAAACCCATCTATCGTCAGGCTCCAAAAAGATTTGTTGTTTCGTCATGAGTTTCTTTTCAAGTCGGGACTGTTTCTTGTCGATGCCGTGGTTTCAATATCTCTGGCTCTGATCACAAAAGACCCCACCAGCCTTGTTTGGGGAATGATAGCCAGCGGCTGTCTGGAAATTACCATATCTTTCCTGCTTTTTCGTCCCACGCCCCGTTTTCATCTAAATATTGCTACTGCCTCCCGGGTTATTCATCGCAGTAAATGGATGACAGTAGCTGGCATATTGGCTTATTTGTATCAAAACGGCGACAACTTTGTGGTAGGAAAAATGCTAGGGGAGGCCAGTTTGGGTCTCTACAGTTCTGCCTACAAAATTTCCAGTATGCCGATATCAGAAGTCAGTGATGTTATTGCCCGAGTTACCTTTCCAATATTTGTAAAAATTTCCGACAACAAAGAACGTTTGCAAAAAGCATTTTCCAAAACCACATTTTTAGTTTCAGGCATCTCAGTGATTATTGGCTTAGGCGTGTATTTATTTGCAGATCCGATCGTCTCCATTATTCTTGGCCCTGGTTGGATAGGCGTAGTTCCTGTGTTGCAAGTATTATCTATTTATGGCGTTTCAAAGTCGATCGTGAATTCCACATATCCGCTTTTTCTCGCTACCAAAAATCAAAATTATGTGACCATAGTCACCGCAATCAGCACTATCTGTTTGGCCATCTTTATTGTCCCGCTTATCCAAAGATTTGGTCTCATCGGTGCTGGATACGCTGCAATTATTGGATCGTTAGCAGCCGTACCTGTATCGTTGGTTTTTGTTAAAAGAGTTTTCCAAAAATACGAAAAAACGTCATTCATCAGCTAGACATATCCCAGTTCTTGCAGGAATAATTACCGTGGGAATTGTTCTTAGAATACTTGCTATTCCATTCACTCCATTTTTTTCGGACCAGGACTGGTTCTACACATCTGCAAAAGAGTCTTTGTTTGGGGGCAGATTTCCACTCCTTGGTATTCCCACCAGTATTACTTGGCTGCACCAGGGGCCTCTGTGGACATATTTTCTCATTCCTACCCTGCCATTATTCGACTTTCATCCCATTGGTGGTTCACTATTACTGCTATTACTCAACTCGGTCTCGATACTCCTCATATATTTTGCCGCACGGATAATATTTGGACGCACCGCCGGGCTGATCGCCGCATTCATATATAGTACCTGTGTATTCGGAGTAGTGCATGGAGTTCTTTCCTATCACACATCCGTGGTCTCTATT
>CAZCXU010000009.1:0-5030 GCA_964502885.1 uncultured Gammaproteobacteria bacterium | reverse complement strand
TACTGGGTTGTATTGTTGGTTCCGATTATTGTCGGAGTGTCGTGGGTACTTTCTCATTTTTCTCGCAGGCTACTGATTACAATTTTACTGATATTTTCAATTTACAATTTTTATTACATAATTAACTCTCGTTTTCTTTCGTCTAATTTTCGTTATCAGCCGTCACTTTTTAGACAGCTTATCCAAAATACTGCGCGCCCTGGCAGCTATCTATTTTGGTATCTGCAAAACCACCCCTCTTCTGGAGTAAAATAATTGAGTATGCTTACCGGAGTTGTTATCGCAAAAAACGAGTCCGATCGGATAGCTCGTTGCTTAGACTCGTTGTCATTTTGCGATGAGGTGATAGTCATGGACAACGATTCAGTTGACGACACCGGAAAAATCGCCAAGTCCTGTGGTGCAAAAGTTCACATCTATTCGGGTACAGACGACTTTTCTGCTATTCGGAATGCCGCACTCAGGGTTGCCAAAAATGATTGGGTTTTATTTGTAGATGCAGATGAAGTGGTTCCCCAGAGGTTGCAGCACGAAATACTTCATGCACTTCCCAAATCTCGTTTCGACGGCTACTTTATCAGAAGACGGGACTATCTTTGGGGAAAATTCCTTGATCATGGCGATGTCGGCGGTGTCAGTATTCTTCGTTTAGGTCGAAAGTCAGCTGGAAAGTGGCGCGGCAAGGTGCATGAGACTTGGGACATAAAAATTGTCTCCGACGATATTATTACTCCGCTCGAGCATTATCCCCACAAAGATATTGCCAGTTTTCTGATGGCCCTAAATCATTATTCAAAAATCAGAGCCGAAGAGCTGCATCAGCAAAAAGCCAAATCAAATGTCATTTCCATTACGTTTTACCCAATAGCAAAATTCATTTATCTTTGGATATTCCGCGCAGGTTTTCTTGATGGGACAGCGGGTTTTGTACACGCAGCGATTATGTCTTTTTATTCCTTTTTAGTGCGGGGAAAGCTTTTCTTACTGGACAAGGGTATCACTGATTCCCATCTGCGGTCCAAATGAATCAAACTGCAAAAATATTTTTCATCCTGATCTGCAGTGCGTTTTTGACCGGAAACTTTTACAAGTTTTCTTTCCTCTCTCCTGATATTCATATATCGCTACTAGACGTGGTAATTGCGCTTATCATCATTTATGGATTTTTATTTCACCGGTCAAAAATCATTTTTTCGCTTAGACACCACATCATCAGTCAAAAATATTTTTATCTTTTCTTACTTGCGGGGCTTCCTGGCCTTATATATTCTTTTTTCCACTTTGGTCATACGGTATTGCTGGTCGGCACACTTTATTGGTTGCGTCTATTGGTTTATTTTTCCTTGGCCCCATTTCTACTGCAAATTTTTTCCACTAATAATCTTCAAAAAACTCTTATGGCCACGGGGGCGGTTCTGGCAGTTACATGCATGATCCAGTACATATTTTTCCCGGACGTCAGGGGACTTGCTATCTCAGATTGGGATCCCCATTATTTTCGCGTTGTTGGTTCACTACTCGATCCGGGTTTCACTGCAATAATCATCACATTTTTTGTCATTCATTATTTTCTTTCCGGTCAAAAACTTTACGGCTGGTTTTTTTATCTGTTGCTGGCACTTACTTACTCGCGCAGTGCATTTCTGGCGCTACTAATATCATCCGCGTACGTTTCAATATCACGCAAATCCCCAAAAATATTTTTCACCTCTTTTCTCATTATCTTATTGACTATTTTTGTTTTACCTCGTGCACCGGGAGGGGAGGGGGTCAAGCTGGAGCGGACCAGTTCAATTACCGCCCGCATCATAAATTGGAAAAACTCTTTCCAAATATTTGCTTCCCGTCCTGTATTTGGCACTGGTTTCAATGTTTATCGCTACGTGCAGGCGGAAGCCGGTTTCCTCGACAAAAATTCCGATTGGCTGCGATCCCACGCCGGGGCTGGAGCAGACTCTTCACTTTTATTTGTTCTTGCCACGACTGGGGTGGTCGGTTTTGTCTTCTATCTGCTCGCCATCAGAAACCTCTGGCATCAATTCTCTGGTGATCTTGCCTCCCGCGCCTTCTTTGTTGCACTGATGGTTCACTCGCTATTTTTAAACTCGCTTTTTTACACTTACGTTCTCTTTTTGCTGGGCTCTCAAATTGGTCTTTCCCGACACAAGTCTACTCTCTCCTAAATCTTACTTTCATTTCTTTTGTAGTCACATTTCCCGCAGTATCACTAGCTTTTATCACTAATGTAGTTTCCCCCTCAGAAAGGCCCAGGACATGCACAAAGCTACCGCTCGAGCTTACTATTACTACCCGGTCATTGACGCTTACCCGGTTTCCCCCGTCCGTCTGACCTTTTATTTCCACTCGGGCTTCTTTACCTATGTATTCCTGGTCATCGTTGGGCGAACTGATTTCGAGTTTTGGTTGTTTGTTTGAGTAGTAGACCTCCTCTTTAGATGAGGACAGGCTTTTATTCCCTGCCTCGTCCACCGCAGTAGCAGAAAATATGTTAGTTCCCTCAGACAAGCTCACGTCTTTAAACTCAAAATATCCATCATCCGGCACTTGGAGAGTCATTATCTCTGTGCTGTTTTTTGACAGCGTCACAGTAGCCCTGGCTTCGGCGCTACCCCGAATCGCAAAATGCGCGCTGTTTGTAGCTTCAATGCTAATAAAGAGGGTCGGAGCCACAGGGGGAATAAAGTCATCTTTGGTTGTGGTGTCCTTAGGTTTCAGACCGCTCACAAATAGGAAAAATCCACTTAAAAGACTAAAACCCAGTGTTACCACCAACACCACTATGCCAATTATCCCGACGGTAAACAGTGCCGCTCGCTTTATATTTCGCTTTTCTTCCAGTCTGGCAAGCCTGCTTGTGGGTCTATTAAAGGCCATTCTGTATGTATTGTAACCGGTAGGATAAAATATACAAAACGCCGGGGTAGCTCAGTGGTAGAGCAAGGGTATCGTAAACCCTAGGTCGGGAGTTCAATCCTCCCTCCCGGCTCCAACAAAAATATGGCCAAAGACAAATTTTCCGCTACCTGGACATCGCATTCCTCCATCAGTGACTATCTGAAGTGTCCACGCTCATACTTTCTCAAAAACGTTTACAAAAATCCCAAGACGGGTCGAAAGATCAGTTTGACCAGTCCTGCTCTGGCGTTGGGCCAGTCAGTTCATTCGGTGTTGGAATCTTTGGCGCAGGTTCCGACGGCCGAGCGGTCCTTGGGCGATTTGGGAGCTCGATTTGAGGTGGCCTGGGAAAAAGTCAGTGGCAAAAAGGGCGGTTTTACTTCAAAGACTCAGGAAGACGAGACCAAAGAGCGGGGGCTGCGCATGCTTCGCCGTGTCAAAGAAAATGCCGGTCCGCTGTTACGCCCCACCATAAAAATTCGTCAGGAGCTCCCTTATTTTTGGCTCAGTGAAGACGACAATATTATCCTTTGTGGGAAGTTGGATTGGATAGAATATCTGCCGGATACCGACTCGGTGACCATTTACGATTTCAAGACCGGCAAATACGATGAGGATCCTGATTCACTTCAACTGCCGATTTATCTCTTGCTTGCGACAAGATGCCAGACCAAGCCCGTTTCAGGTGCTTGCTACTGGTATCTCGACCGCGATGATGCCCCCAAACCCGTTGTTATGCCGGATGAGGACAAAGCTTTCTCCACAATTCTACCCATCGCCAAAAAAATCGCACTCGCCCGAAAGCTCGAGCATTTCAATTGCAGCAAGGTCAGTGGCTGTCGTTTTTGCTCGCCCCTGGAGACCGTCATCAAGGGTCAGGCGGAATATATCGGTTTGAGCGACTATGGTCAGGAAGTATACTTACTCTAGTCCATGTTGAAACGCTTCCTATCCCTCATTGTATATTTCTTCCTCATTGTGATCATTGGGTTCAGTTCGTCCGCCACGGGTTCCAGAGTTGCCGTGCATTTGGGCTTATTGCCGGAAGCCATTCCCATTTCCGGTACCGGTTCTATGTACCCCACATTCCCCAAAGGAGAGGGTACTGATCCGGCATCGCTTTCCGCCCAGATTGTGGCCCGTCCGCAAATGTATCGTTTTCCGGGTGGATTTACACTTATGGGGAAAAAATACTTCTCCAGGTCCTTGCATCATGGCGATATTGTCAGTTTCGAAAACTCTACGACAGATGCAATTTCAGAGCGTGAGCACGGTGAGGCGTCGGGGTTTGTAAAGCGGGTCATTGGTCTTCCTGGTGATGTCCTGGAGATTAGAGACGGTTTTGTCTGGATAAATGGAGCTCGATTGTCCGAAGAATACACTGCCTCGGGTAGATCTACATTTGGTGGACATTTTCTTTCAGACTGCCACCCGATTACTATTCCTGAGGGGCAGGTGTTTGTGATGGGGGACAATCGCAAGGGTAGCAATGACTCCCGTCACGAAGTTGGTTTTGTAAATATCTCCGAAATTGACCACGTCCTGGCGTTTAGTGAGCAACAGGATTTTCGTTCTCTCTGGAGAGATGCATCAGGAGACGAAAAACTGGCAAACAAGTCACTTTTAGACGTTGGCCACTATCTCAAGTTACTAAATCAAAAGCGGACTGCAAACAAGTTATCACAGCTAAAACATGAGCCAAAGTTGGATTTATCAGCTGCCCGCCGTGCCGACGTGATACTCAAATACAACGATTTTTCATTTGCCGCCACCCGAAGTGGCTACACCATGCAAAAAGCGCTTGTAGATGTGGGGTATTCAAATATTACTTGGGGCGAGTCTCCAACAGTCGGTTACTACACTGCCGAAGAGCTTATTGAAAATTATTTCCAGTTCCCTGATTCTCGTAAGTTTTTGCTAAACAAAGATTTCCAGGAAACCGGTATCGCTACAAAGATTGGTGAACTCAATGGTTGCCCGGTCCAGATTGTTGTTCAGCATTTCGCTGGGTACATCCCCCCAAATTACAAATCTGATGTTGTGTCTAGTTGGACAGTGGCGCTGGAACAACAAAAGAAAGTTCTTCCGAGTTGGGAGCAGGCAAAAAACTACGG
>CAZCXU010000008.1:36730-43361 GCA_964502885.1 uncultured Gammaproteobacteria bacterium | reverse complement strand
CCTTCGACAAGCTCAGGGCAAGTCCCTTCGACAAGCTCAGGGCAAGTCCCTTCGACAAGCTCAGGGCTAGCGGGGAGCTATAAACCGATTTTTGTAAGTGCGGAGGGGTTACCCGTTGGGGCCAAGGTGAGATAGTGGTAGAATGTGCCAGCTATGAATGCGAAGAAAAAATTGCCGATTAAGGGAGTAATTGTTCAGATGCGATTTGATTTTCAAAAAATGCTATGGCTTGCGGTGGTGATATTGATGTTGATGTCGCTGTTTGAGTTGTGGAATTCTGGTGATAAAGCCAATCGGGAAGTTCAACTGTCGCAAATGTTGGAGGATGTTAAGTCCGGCAAAATCGAGAAAGTTAATGTTTATTCAGAAAAACTGGAACTGCGATATGTGGATAAGAAAGGCGAGACGTACACTTCCAGAAAAGAGCAGGGGGAGAGTTTTACAGAAATATTGGATAGGGCAGGGATAGATCCCACCAAGGTTTCATACGAAATTAAGGATGAGACGGTGGGACAAATGCTTGCTGCAATATTGCCCTCCATTTTGGGGACCGGAGTTGTGCTACTGGTGATCTTGTACATGTTCAGACAAGCAAGGGGAGCACAAGACTCGGTATTTTCCTTTGGGCAGTCGAAAGCAAAATTGTTTGATAAAGGCAAGCAATCTGTAACTTTTGCAGCAGTGGCAGGAGTTGATGAAGCTAAGAAAGAGTTGGAGGAAGTAGTGGACTTTTTGAAGAATCCGGCAAAATACAAAGCGGTAGGAGCACGGACACCAAAAGGGGTGCTTTTGGTTGGCCCATCAGGTGTGGGTAAGACGCTTTTGGCGCGGGCTGTGGCCGGTGAAGCAGGGGTGCCTTTTTATTCGATGGCTGGATCGGAATTTATGGAAATGCTGGTGGGTGTCGGCTCCGCTCGCGTTCGCGATCTGTTTGCAACGGCGAAGAAATCTGCACCATCAATAATATTTATCGATGAAATAGACGCAATCGGACGACAGCGTGGATACGGAATAATGGGGGGGCATGATGAAAGGGAACAAACCCTGAATCAGATATTGGTGGAAATGGATGGATTTACGCAGAATGACAATGTGGTGGTATTGGCGGCGACTAACCGTGGAGATTTGTTGGATCCAGCATTGATGCGCCCTGGCCGGTTTGATCGCAGAGTAGTGGTGGAACTGCCGGATATTGAAGGGAGAAAGGCGATCTTGCAAATCTATGCAAAGAATAAGCCTATTGAAACAGGGATGGATTGGGAAGCTGTGGCGCGAAGAACCGTGGGTTTTTCCGGTGCTGATCTGGAAAACATGTTGAACGAAGCGGCTATTGATGTGGCACGCCATGACAGGAAAAAGATTTCAATGAAAGATGTCGAAGAAGCGGCTACTAAAGTGAAACTTGGTCCGCAGAAGAAACGTATTCAATCTGAAGAAGACAGAAAAATGACTTCATACCATGAAGTGGGACACGCAATAGTAAACTGGTCTCAATCCGGGTTGGATCCGGTGCACAGGATTTCTATAGTGTCACGGGGAATGACTTTGGGACACACATTGGTGCCACCCACTGCTGATCGAGTGCATGAAACAAAAAAGAGGTTGATCTCACAGATTGCTATGACTTTGGGGGGTAGGGCGGCTGAAGAATTAGTGTTCTCGGAAATGACAACCGGAGCATCTTCGGATATTGATCGGGCAACAAGAATAGCGAGAGAGATGGTGACTGAATATGGAATGAGCGATCTGGGCCCAATCAATTACGGACCTGAGAGAGAGGTGGCAGAGTGGGGTAAAGCTTACTATGAACAAGCGCAGGTTTCACAGGAGATGCAGGGACGGATCGATGCAGAAGTGAAGAAGTTTGTAGACATGGGGTATGAGACCGCCCTGAAAGTATTGAAGAAACATAGAACCAAGCTGGATGAAGTGGCCATGAAACTTCTGGAGGTGGAGAACATGGATGGAGATGAATTTGCAAAGCTGATGAGATAGAAGTTTCTGAAGTGAACCAGTTAGCCGGTGGATGATTGGAGGCGGGCAGCTTTGAGTTTGAGACAGATTTCGTTCAGGTACAGCCTGGCAAATTGTTCCGCCGGAAGCTGGTGAGTAAAGAGTTCATCAGTGAGTTCCAGTCCATAATAATGGTGACGTTCTTTGTGTCTGGCCAGTTCCACACTCTGGTTGTTTTCGGTTTTTGTTACGGGATCAATTGCAATTGGGTAGGTGTATTCCTGACGAAAGGTAAGATTGTTTTTGTAATCAATCTGAATGTAACGGAGCGTGTCACCATCGAATTTTCCGGCCTGTAAAAATACCGGAATTGATTTTTCGTTTTCCAAGTGGAGGGTAATTTTGGCCTGAAATCCCATATGGGGGAGGAACTTTGGGATGATGCCTTCGAGTTCCTGTACATCTGATGTGGTGAAGCGAATTTCTGTAATTGGACTTACACAGGTACGACAGACGGTACTGATAATATCCAGCAGATGAAAGCCCAGGTCCGCTTCCGGTCCGATGCGCATGAAGTTTGGTTTTCTTCGGCTTTCCAAAGCGAGAAAATAAGGAGAACCTTCCAAAAGTACGGCGGTAATCTTTTCGGGGATTTCGCCTTTTGGTAGATAGGGATAGAGAATATCGGCACGAGAGAGAGCATATTTGCTGGTTAAGTGAATCCGATTCGGGTAATCACGGATAAGACGCTGAATCTCAGAAATCTCTCCAGGGGAATCGATAAAGGGTTTTTCCCAAAAAATCCGAATGAAATAATTTGGAGAAAGTGAGAGAAGCATTTTTGCCATTTCGGTCTTTCCGACAGGAAAAACAAGCGCAATGTTTTGTGTAGCACCCAGGGTTTTAACTATTTCGATGGTTTCCTGGGGGCTGGTGGATTGATGGTACCTGGGAATGTGGTTGGGAAAACGGGAAGCGAACTCTGTGGGAGATTCCAGACTGATAATATGATCGATGATAACCAGACCGAGACTTTCTGCGGTCAACCAAAACTTTTCTACTACTTCCCCAGCGCCAAGCACTGTGAAGTGGAGGGCGGACATGTGATTAAGTATATACTAAATTTGGTTAAAGTTGATTTGAGTCCTATAGCTTGATAAAATCGGGCGGTGAGAACCGAGGTTTTCGCCAGGCGTGTCGTAAGCGGGTGTCTGGAGGCTGCTTATCGGATGCCCTGGTTTAGAGAGAACAGAGAAGAGAGGGCAAGAATTTTGTTGGATGCGTCCGGAATAAATATTGGGGTGGGGGAGAGTTTGCTTGAAATTGGAACGGGGAAAGGTGATATGTGGAAGATGTTATCGGAGGGGAGTTCCGGAAAGATAGTGTCATTGGACTTGCGAGATCAAGTGGTGAGTTGTAACAGGAGAGGATTAGACAGCAGAGTGGTGGCAGATGGTCTTAGGTGTCCTTTTGAGACAGGGGGGGAAAAGAAGGGTTTTGATGTGGTTTTGGCTTGTTTGATGCTGCATCATCTACCAAATGGAATGGAGGAAAGGATGCTTCGTGAGGCCTTGCGGGTCACAAAGACCAATGGGAAAGTGGTAGTGATTGAAGATAATATTGATGGGAAAGTTTTTGGGGGATTCATTAACAAGGAAGGATATGTACGCAGAGCGGATGCAATTTTAAATATGGGGGTTCCCGGGGCGGGAGAAGCGGGGCAAAAAAGAGAAAGTGACTGGATGGATCTGTTTAAAAAAATCGGGGTAAATGCAGAAATGAAGACATTGCAGAGGGTTCCTCTGTTTGGCATGTTGCCGTGGGAAGTAAAGGTTTATGAGCTGACCAAGTGACGGCCTGGGCTTGGATTTTTTTCATGAAGCGTTAAAAGTTGCAAACACGAGTTTTGTGACTATAAAATTCGCTAGTGGATAAGTTATTGCTGGTAGATGGAAATGCGGTGTTGCATCGGGCGTATTATGCGATGCCAGATTGGAGAAACAGGTCCGGTGAGGCGACAGCTGGTGTTTACGGGTTCTTATCTATGCTACTACGCGCGTTTGAAGAGCTGAAGCCAACGCATTTGGTGATTGCGTTTGATAATCCGGAACCGACCTTCAGACATAACTTGTATGTGGGTTATCAGACAAACAGGGAGAAAGAGCGTCAGGTATCTGAGGACATCTGGGGGCAAGTAGAAAAACTTAAAATAGTGTTTGGTAAAATGAATGTACCGGTATTTTTTGTACCCGGTTTTGAGGCGGATGATGTGTTGGGCACGGTATCGCTGCAGGCGGAGAAGGCGGGATTTGAGGTGGTGATAATTACGGGAGATAAAGATCTGATGCAGCTGGTAGATGACCAGGTGTATTTATATATGCCACAGAAAGGTCTTTCGGATGGACTTCTAATCGATCGTATTAGGGTGAGAGAAAAACTGGGAATTGGGCCCGAGCTGGTAGTGGATTATAAGGGCTTGGTGGGAGATAGTAGTGATAATTATCCTGGTGTGGTTGGGATAGGACCAAAAACTGCGGTCAGTCTTTTGGAAACGTGCGGAAGCTTTGATGGTGTTTATGAAAAGCTGGGTCAGATTTCGGAAAAAGTTAGGGAAAAATTGGTGAATGGATATGAGGGGGGAAAATTGTCGCAGCAACTGGCCACTATTCGCCGAGATGTACCAATAACCTGGAATGAAGAAGTTAGTAATTTGCCGGACAGGGAGAAAATCGTGGAGGTTTTGAGGGAGCTGGGTTACAAGAGTCTAATTGTGAGGATGGGGGGGGATTATAAGGAGAGAGATGAAAATCAGGTCAAGCTTTTTGATTAAGGCGGGATTGGGAGTTGCCCTGTTGGCAATTATCGCAGTAATCGGAGCTGGGGGGATTTCAAAAGGACACCCATCTTTGGAGAAGCACGAACAGTGGTTGAGATTGTCGGCATATCCAGTGTGGACGGTAAAGTGGGGGTATTATCTGGAAACTTATGTAGAGAGTCCGGTCTGGCAGCGAATAAGAAATGAGATATACAGCGAGTCTTGGGTTTTGGCAGGGGTTGTATTGGCTGTATATGTGTATTCGAAAAAACCGAAATCGGAGAGGGAAATGAGATATTGGGGAACCAAACTTGCATTGGTCGTTGCGGCTGCCGTAATCTTGTATGTCTGGAGGTTGGGAGATGTCCCAAACGGGGTATATGTAGATGAGGCAACTGTGGGGTATAACGCAAGCCAGTTGCTTGTGACCGGTAGGGATGAATATGGGGTTGTAATGCCTGTGCTTTTTAAGTTTTTTGGAGCTTATACACCGGGATTAGTAGTGTATCTGCTGGTTCCTTTGATAAAAGTTTTTGGTTTGGGGTCTGAAGTTATTCGGAGTATCAGTGTATTTGCGGGAGTAGTTTCTGTACTGGTGATGTGGGCGATTTTGAAAAGGATTCTTTTGACTGGGTGGGGGAGATTTTGGGGGACGGCATTTTTTTCCATTCTGCCATGGACAGTTTTTAATGCCAGATTGGGGTATGAAGTGATGTTTGGGTTCGCGCTGTACTTTATAGGAATGTATTTCTGGTACAGGGCAGCTGAGGGAAAATATGTATACCTGAAATGGGCGGTGATAGCATTGTCGCTGTCGTCGTATGCGGCTCATGTACATAGATATCTGCTGCCGTTTTTGGTGATGGGTTTGGGATGGAGTGTGCGGGGTATTTTGAAGAACAGAACAGAAACATTAAAGACCTCTGTGGTCCTGGTGGTGAGCCAGCTGCCAAATATACTGCTGGCCACAACTGCGGAGTTTTGGGTGAAAAATTCAGCTCTTGCTGATAATCCGGCAAAGATATTCGGACAATTCGTAAATCAGCTGGCTGGCTATTTTTCGCCAATCACTTTGTTTTTGCAGAATCAGGACATTGATCTGCAACACCAGATTCCGGGGTTGGGGCTCATGTATTGGTGGATGGTCGTGCCGGCGGGCGTGGGGTTTTTGACTCTTCTGAGGTCTTACCGATTCAGACAAAGTAAGTTTGTACTAATTTGGTTGATAGTAAGCATTGTCCCGGCGGCTTTTTCCGGGGTGTTTATTTCTGTGCAGAGGGCTTTGCCGATGCTGGCACCTTTGGGAATAATTTTGGCTGTGGGAATTGAGAGATGTGTCGGGGGGTGGAATGAAAAAATAAGAACGGTTGGGCTGGCCGGATTGTTTTTTTATTGTCTGATTTTGTTGTGGCGGGGATATTTTGTGATGCTGCCGAAGTTTAATGCCGCTGCCTGGAATTACGAATACAAACAGTTGGCAAAATTAAGGGCAGAGGATACACAGAATGAGTGGTTGATTGACTCTACTCGTAACCCCAGAAGCTATATGCTGATGCTTTTTTACAATGCAAATACAGAAAAAACCCAATTTGAAGGAATAGACTGGAAGCGGGATGAGTGTCGGAAGGTAGTTTTGGTGGGTGATAAGCTGGCTATTTCCCCGCAACAAGTGAAGGACCATATGTTGGAACAGAAATTTGAAATATCGGATCCTATGGGCGAGGTGAGATTAATGGGGTTTGCGACCCAACCGATAAAGAAATGCCCCACAAATGGAAAAATATTGTTTTAACTGACTATATAGCCATTGTAAATCAAAATGACTATATATCTCACACAAAATCTGACATTTAGTTTTGTGCT
>CAZCXU010000008.1:14418-36630 GCA_964502885.1 uncultured Gammaproteobacteria bacterium | reverse complement strand
AAAATGACTATATATCTCACACAAAATCTGACATTTAGTTTTGTGCTAGCTATAAAGTCACAGCAAGACAGAAGGTGACTATATATCTCACACAAAATTGGTATATCCTTTTGTGCTCGCTATAATAACGACATGAGGGTGGCTCTGGTGCATGATTATCTTAAAGATCCGGGAGGAGCGGAGGAGGTACTTTTGGCTCTGAAAAATATTTATCCGGAGGCAGATGTGTACACGGCATATAAGTTTCCAGAATTTTGGGGAAGGCTGGCATCAAAATTGCGGGATTGGAAAATTTATGAAAGCTGGGGACGATGGCTGCCAGGTTTGCCGGCAATGCTGAGCTATTACACCATACTATCGCCGTGGTTTTTTACGAAGATGGACTTGTCTAATTATGATTTGGTGATTGTTTCGCAGACCGGGGGGTATTTTCCTAACGGTGTGAAGATAGGAGCAAAAACCAAACTGGTTACTTATTGCCATACACCGCCCAGATTTCTATATGGTTATGACACGGCGACTAAGGCCAGATACAAATGGTATTGGAAACCGTTTTCTCATCTGGCTAACCATATACTACGAATGGTGGATTTTAAATTCGCGCAGCGGCCGCACTTGTTTATCGCCAATTCGAGAAATGTGGCCAGGCGAATAGAGAAGTTTTACAGGCGGGATTCGGAGGTGGTCTATCCGCCAATTGAAGTAAGCATGAAGAAAGAATTTACCAAGGAAGGTAAAGGGGATTATTTTCTGATAATTTCCAGAATCATCGGAAGTAAGAATATTGAGTTGGCGGTTGAGGCGGCGAACAAATATGGATTTAAACTGAAGGTTGCGGGGCGGGCAGTGGGAGAAAGTGGAGAGGAGATTGTGAAGAAGATTAGAGGAAATACGGTAGAGTATTTGGGTGAAGTGGATACGGCAAAGAAGGTGGGATTACTGTCCGGGGCAAAAGCTTTTCTGGCGTTGGAAAGAGATGCTGATTTTGGAATGACGGCTGTCGAACCGCAAGCATACGGGACGCCGGTAATTGCATACAGAAACGGTGGTTATCTGGAGGCAGTGGTAGAAAATAAAACAGGAATCTTTTTTGATACGCTGACGGTCGACGCTATAGGTGGAACTGTTGTGAAGTTTGATAAAATGAAGTGGGATAAAAAGGTTTTGATGGCCAACTCGCGGAATTTTTCTGAAGAGAGGTTTATTTCCGGGATAAAGAGAATTATTGAAAAAGTAATGAGAAGTGAAGAATAATTTCAGACCGACAGTCAAGTTGACCCCCAAGGACTGGCGAGATGAGTTTGCTGCGGCAAGTAAAAGATATCGTAGTGAATGGGCAAACATTTTTGGAGATGAACCTCCGGTATTTAGAAAAAATTTATTGGGAATGATAAGGAGAGCCTCAAAAAATTTTATGAGAATTCCTTCTGACATCGTGCGGATAAAAAGAAACAGGCATCAGGAAAAGCAACAGGATGGTGATGTAAAAATTGTGATTGAGGATAGAGAGTTGGTGTTGCGTGATGCCAAACGAGGCAAGATTAATGAAAGAAGCCGGCATGTGTATCAGGCATTGGCGCTTAATGAATTGGCAACTGAAGTGAACTGTCGGAATGTAATGCGAATCACGGGGCTTGGGTTGGGGTGTTTTTATAACATTCTGACAAGCTTTGACTGCAACATCAGGCCGTTTTTTTCTGAACACAAGGGAGAAAACGGGGGCAGGTGGGTGCGGGACAATTGGAACTTATCTGAAATTGTGGGAGCAGGGATTTTGGACGAGGAGGCTGACCATTATTATCTGGATAAAATGTTTCCCAGAGTTCCTATGTGGCTTCCGTGGGGTCGGTGGACTAATTCACGGACACATGGAGTAATTTATGAAATTAAAAACGCTGATGGGTCAACGGAGCTGATAGTTCCTGCTCACATTGATGCTGAAAACGCCTTGGTGGCCATACAGGAAATGATTACAGGAAAGAAAAGACGAGAGATAGCGGCAATTGAATACCACCGGATGCCGGAAGAACAGGGTGAGGCGTATGTGGGGTCCGGGCTTGGGGAATTGGGGTGTGTGGTTCTGGCGGGGATAATGAAGAGAGCAGCGGAAAAGGGAAAGATAAGATCTTTGGAAATTTCCGGTATGGAAAAGCTGTCTACTTCAGGGTCTATTGCTAGAGATAATGAGTTCATGTGGGATTTGCATAGACTAGTGCGCAAAGGGAGGGTTATACCCAACTTACTGTGATTTGCAAGCAAATCCAGTCGGGCATATATCCAAAAACTCTCGTTAAAAGTTGCAAACTCGAGTTTTATGACTATAAAATACCGGTGAGGGTATGGCTTTGAAATTGGCGGTGGTTTGTCCTTACGATTTGTCCCTCTCCGGCGGTGTGCAGAATATTGTGCTGGAGATGCACAGACAAATGCTTTCTCGTGGTGTAAAGGTCACCATTATTTCGGTGCAACCGGAAAGACGGGTGAATATCCCAAATACGGCTTATTTTGGTAAGGCAACTCCCCTGGAGTGGAATGGGGCAATGGCGAGTTTTAACTTTGGCAGTTTGGCCACTGGCAAAGAAACAGGAAGCTTTTTACGAAAGCAGAAATTTGATTCGATAGTGATCCATGAACCAATTGTGCCATTTTTGAATTGGGAAGTGATGAATTTTCCCGGAAGTAAGAAAATCGGTTGGTTTCATTCGACAACGGTAATCAATCCATGGAAATTCCCAGCGAATTTTGTGATCGAACCGGTGCAGGACTGGCTGAAATCAAAATTATCGGGATCAATTGCAATTTCAACTTCCGCAAAAACGGTGTGGCGAAAAGTGATGGGGAGGTCCGGGGTAATAATCAGCGGAGGAGTCGATACAAATAAGTATTCTGAAAGCGCTGCTGCGGATCTGGGAGATGCCGACAAGATAAAAATACTGTTTGTAGGCAGGTTGGATGCGCGCAAGGGGATATTGGAGCTGGTAGAGGCTGTGGGGAAGATGAAATATAAAAATGTGAGATTGTGGGTGGTGGGGAATGGGCCGCAATTGGATGAATCGTGGAATTTGGTGCATAAGCTGAAGCTGGGGGGCAGGGTGCGATTTGTTGGACGGGTGGGGGATGCTGATCTGCCGGGTTATTTTAAAGCCGCGGATATTTATTGTGCACCGTCAACAGGGGGGGAGAGTTTGGGGTTGGTGCTTTTGGAGGCAATGGCAGCAGGAACCCCGATAGTGGCTTATGCCAATCCGGGGTATAGGTATACCCTGGGCGGTTATCCGTGGGGTAAGGGTTTGGTACCCGTAGGATCAACTGCAAAATTGGCCCAAGCTCTGGACGAGTTGTGTGAAAAGGCTGATCTGAGGGCACAATTGTCTGAGTGGGAAGTCCAAAGATCGAGGGCGTTTGACTGGCGAGTGATGACCGATAAGTTTCTTGAATATGCGGAAAAAGTGAGAAAAAATAATTTAGTGTAGAATGGTGGGGCATGAGATGGCTTTTAAAGTTTGGTTCATACCAAAGCCGAGATGATATTTTTCACATGGTGGAGCGGGGGTTAAAGACTATCGAAACCCGGCCGATAAACAAGGACAAGAAAAAGAATTACAGTCAAATTGCCGTGGGTGACAAATTGGTATTGGTTTCGTTGGATACAAAAAGAAGAATTGAACGGGAGGTGACATTTGTGCACATTTACGATTCGGTGGCGGCTATGGCAGAGCATGAAGATCCGGGTAAGATTTATCCCGGCATAAAAAATGCCAAAGAGCTGATCAGTCTGTTTGACAATTTGAAGATGCGATGGGGGGCCGAGTACGCGAGGAAATTGGAAACTTTCGGTGTGGTGGCGATTGGGATGAAAGAGGTCGGGCAGTAGTCATGGTAGATGTTATTATTCATAAAATATGCCAGAGTTACCTGAGGTTGAGACTGTCAAACTCCAACTCAGCAGGGTGTTGCCGGGACAGAGGATAAAAAAAATTGAAGTGAGAAACGCGCGGACGGTGCAGGGAGATATACAACGACTGGTTGGAAAGCGAATTAGGGGAGTAAGGCGAATGGCGAAAGTATTGATTGTGGATTTTGATGAGGGACTGAGTATGGCGTTTCATTTTAAAATGTCAGGGCAATTAGTTCTCGATCGGGATGGAGAGGGGGGTACATATAAAGACAGAATTGCCGGAGGTCATCCTACTGCAGATTTTTTCGGAAATCTGCCCAGTGCACATACACGAGTAATTTTTGAATTAGAAAAAGAAAAACTGTATTTTAACGACCAAAGAATGTTTGGATGGGTAAAAGCGGGCAGAACTGAAGACATTGAAAAGGAGAAGTTTCTTGTAGGATTGGGACCGGAACCGTTTGTGATTGACGGTGAAGAGTTGGCTGCAAGAATCAGAAAAACGAAAAGGCCGATAAAAATTGCCATAATGGATCAGGAATTAATATCCGGAGTGGGGAATATTTATGCAAATGATGCATGTTGGGAAGCGGGAATACTACCAACAAGAGCGGCTAACACATTGACGATGGAGGAATATAAGAAGTTGCATGGAGGGATAATCAAAGTTCTTAATGAGGGGATAAAATATGGCGGGGCGACCGCGGCAGATGCGAAGTATATTGATTTGCATGGGTTGGGAGGTAGTTATCAAGATCATTTTCGGACGTATGATCGGGAGGGTGAGGCTTGCTTGCGAAAAGATGGGGGAGTAATCGAGCGAATGACTATGGGTGGGCGGGGCACCTATTTTTGCCCGCGGTGCCAGAAGTGAAGGCGGAGATTGTCCAGAAGCTGGTGAAACAGAAAGGAAATGGCGGGGGTGTGCGTGGTTTTTATGGTGAAATCGCCTGATTTGAGTGCTCGTAAAACTTGGGAAACCGTTTTGACTGATGGAGAAAATATTACCGAGTTGCCTCCAAGTTGGCTGATGGTGTGTACGTCACCACCGGAAATTCCAGGCAGGTTGCGGACTCTGGCAGTGTGTTTGGCAGGATGATTGAAGGCAGGTGGAATTATGGAATTAAAAACCTCGATGGCGTCGAGTGGAAGAATTTCGGCAAGAGAACCGACGCTGGATATAGGGAAGTAAGGGTGGGCTGCTATGGCTATACCGCCTTGTGCGTGAATGTCGGCAACAATTTCGGACGCTGGTCGGTGGGGAGTGGGTGGGTTGGAGATGCCATAAGCCAAAATGTGGCCTTCTTTGGCGGAGACTTCGCAAGCAGGAATAAGGAGAATTGGCAGTTTTTCTTTGGTGATTATTTCTTTTGCCTGATGATAGCCGGACATAGTATCGTGATCGGTAATGGCCAGGATGCTGATATTTTTTTCCAGACAATTCGTAAGCAAATCACGAGGCGAAATGCAGCATTCATAAAAGTAAGGAATTTTGAACATAAGAAGTGCTTGAAATGTGTGACAGTGAAGCTCTGCGCATCGGGAAAATCCGGAAATCATACGTCGCATAATTATATATATGATGGCTAGGGGTAAAATAGGCAGATGCGGGCAGTAAAAATCTGTTTGAAAAATTTTCGAAATCATGCCGATAGACAGATGGACTTGTCGGAAAAGACGGTGATAGTAGGGGAGAATGGCAGCGGTAAGACAAATATACTAGAGGCCGTCTATCTTGCAGGAGTAGGAAAAAGTTTTCGGGCCGATAGTGATGTGGAGATGGTGCGATACAACGAACAGACGGCAACGGTATCTATTGAGACAGACAAAGATGAGTTGAACATTATTCTGACAAATGGGGAAATAGCTGGAGCCAGGAAAAGGTTTTTGGTAAACGGAGTTCCCAGACGGTTGATTGATTTTTTGGGCCATTTGCGGATAGTGCTATTTGGCCCGGCAGACCTGGATCTGATAACCGGAAGTCCATCGATCAGGCGGAGGTATTTGGACTTTGTGATCTCGCAGGTGGACCGTGAATACCGGAGAAGCCTGATCAGCTATGAGAAGGGGGTGAGACAGAGGAATAAGATTCTTGAAAAAATCAGAGAGGGAGAGGCGGAGAGAGGGCAATTGTGGTTTTGGGACAAATTGCTTATCAAAAACGGAAATTACCTGACAGAGAGGCGGGAGGATTTTTTGAAAAAAGCAAACGAAAACGGGACAAGATACGCAGCGGTATACGATAAAAGTGTAATTTCCGAGGGTAGGTTGGCTCAGTATGAAATAGAGGAGGTTGCGGCGGCCAGCACTTTAGTGGGACCCCATAGGGATGATTTTAATGTTGAAATGCAAGGTAAAGATGTGAGTAAGTTTGGGTCCAGAGGGGAGCAGAGAATGGCTGTGGTGTGGCTTAAAAAAATGGAGTCGCGCTATCTAACTGTGGGTGGTGAGATGCCGGTGTGGCTTTTGGACGACATTTTTTCTGAGCTTGACCATCGGCATCGGGAAGAAATTGAGAATGAGATTGGAAATCTGATCGCAAATGGCGGACAGGTGGTGATGACCACTGCAGACGAACACATGTTGCCTACAGACAACTGGAGAGTAATCCAGTTTTAGAGTTAAAATACGCTGGTGAAAAGATTTGAACGTTTTGATCTGAAAACTTTGTGGCGGCCAGATAATAATTCATCCGGTGATGATAATGGGAGTGTCACGATTATCGGGGGGTCAGAATTGTTTACAGGGGCTCCACTTTTGGCCATGATGGCTGCGGCGCGGATGGTGGACAATGTCTTTCTGGCGACCCCAGATTCAGATAAAGGAGCAGCAGAAAAAACTGCGCTATTCAGTCAGCTGAAATCTTTGATCTGGGTGCCCAAAGAAGACGTGGAAAAATATATATATAAATCGGATGCAGTACTGATAGGTCCCGGCATGATGCGGTACAGCAGTGAGGGAAAATTCAATGATGATGGTGTGTTTGACCATGCGGGTACGGAAACCAGAATGCTGACCCAGTATTTGCTGTCGAAATATGCGGACAAGAAATGGGTCATTGATGGAGGAAGCTTGCAGGTGGTTGATAGTAAATGGATACCTAATGGGGCAGTGGTGACGCCCAATGCCAAGGAATACCAGATATTGTTTGGTGAGGAGTTTCAGCTTGAAAGGATGAAGGAGCTAGCCAGAAAACAGAAATGTGTGATCGTGTATAAAGGGGCGATAAGTTATGTAAGTGATGGAGAGATTACTTATGAGGTGACGGGGGGGAATGCCGGATTGACTAAAGGGGGGACCGGAGATACATTGGCCGGTCTGACTGTGGGTCTACTTGCTAAAAACCCGCCACTTCTTGCAGCTGCTGCGGCAAGTTTTGTAATCAAACAGACTGCCGATGTACTGTATGAAAGAGTTGGTTTCAATTACAACGCCGATGATGTGGCTGCAAATGTGTTTGAGGTGATGAATCAACGATTGAGCGAGTAGATTCCTATAAGAATCAGAAAAGGGACAATGGAGAGAATGATAACTGTGATGGTAAATAGCACCTTGAACAAATTCAGCGAACGAGTGACCTGAGGTAAATATTTGCGCTGTCTGGTGATATGTTCCGGACGGATGGAGTAAAGAAGTTTGAGGAGTTTGCCAAACATAGTGGTGGAGTGGTATTTACCGCAAAATTACCGTAAGATACTTCTTAGACGGAATGTATGTACCTAAGTATACTATAACGACACAGATACTCCGTGATGTGGGAGTGGTGGAGGCGGCCAGAGAGGTGATAACAAATGCGCCTTTGGTCCCAGCGTGGGAAGCAAAATTCCGGGATGATGCCAAATTGAGGGCTGCTCATTATGGAACTGCTTTGGAGGGAAACGACCTGACTGAGGGGGAAGCGAGATTAATTATGGAAAAACAGGTAACCAGTGTGAGTGGAGCAGAGGATGCAGGAGTAGTGGCAAGAGCCCGTGATGTGCAGGAAGTGATCAATTACCGAAATGTGCTGGAATTTATTTCAAAAGTGGGCACAAAGGGAGCCAGTGAAGAAAACTTTGAGTATACGAAAGAATTACTTTTTGAAATACATCGACTTGCGATGGAGAGGGTGGTGGCGACAGTTGACGTGGGACATTTCAGAAAAAGCCAGGTAGTTTTACGAAATTCGATTACAGGAGAGATAGGTTTTCGGCCGCCAAACGCGATGGAGGTACCTTTCTTGATGGATGATTTTTTCCGGTGGGTGAACAGTGATTTTGGCAAGAGAGAGCATCCGGTATTGCGGGCGGCGATAACCCACTATGTGCTGGCTGCGGTGCATCCGTTTGTGGAGGGAAATGGGAGAACGGCGCGGGCGATGGCGACTTTGATTTTGTTTGTAGAGGGGTATGACATTAAGAGGTTTTTTGCTTTGGAAGATTATTTTGATAAGCACGCCAGCGACTATTATGGGGCTCTAATGGAAGTGTCTAACCAGTCTCCTAGGCTGGAAGATAGAGATCTGACTCCGTGGATTACTGTTTTTACCCGGGCGTTGGCGACGGAACTAAATCGAATCAAGGATAAAGTGAGGGAGTTGTCGGTGGATATAAGAATTAAGGAGAGAATGGGGAAACAGGTGAGTTTGTCGGAACGACAGATGAAGATAGTGGAATACCTGAATGCCAACGGGGAGATGGGGATGGGGGAAGCCCGTGGAGTACTACCAATGGTATCTGAAGATACGATTTTGCGGGACATGAAATATCTGATGGAAAAGTCGGTGATTGCTAAAAGAGGTTCGACTAAAGCTGCTAAATATGTGCTTAAAAAATAATGTCAATTAACGTAAAAAAATATGGGAAGTGCTGAATCACAAATGTTTTATGTAATGCTGGCATTGCCAACTTTGTTTGGACTGACACTGGTGAGCGAGGGGATGTATAAAATGACACACTATGAGTCCGGATGGACGAGCATGATTATGGGAATAATCTTTCTGGCTGTGGTGGCGTTTGGACTGTTTTTCCTCAAGGGTGGGCTATAATTCGCGGCAGATGAGCAGGGTTGAACTAATTGGGGAGGCTAGCGGGTGTGTATGGGAACAATCTAGACGGGCGCTGAAACTAGTAGCTGAGGCGACGAAGATTGATGAAGCTGAGTTTCCAAAATTGCGGTTGGCGCAACGGGTAAAAAGGGATGAGGGCGAGCAAGAAATATGGGAGGTGGGAAGATTGTGGCGTGATAATGGCGAGGCGGTAATTTCGGTCGCGGAAGAAGATGCTACTGAATATTGGGAAAACGGGGTCTTGCCGGAAGTGGGTGCAGTATTTGCGGTGGCGCACTTGGGCGTGTTGTGGGCGATGGAAAAGCAAG
The DNA here is from genome assembly GCA_964502885.1 of uncultured Gammaproteobacteria bacterium. Taxonomy (GTDB): domain Bacteria; phylum Patescibacteriota; class Microgenomatia; order CAZETR01; family Amesbacteraceae; genus XYB1-FULL-44-23. The sequence continues at coordinate 27,377 of CAZCXU010000008.1, read as the reverse complement.
GGGTGAGAGGATTGACACGGGAACGAGGAAGGGAGAGGAGAAAGGCGGCGCGGATGGCCCTGAAGATAGTCAAAAGTATGTATTATCAGGAAAAACGGCGGATGAAATATCCAACCTGGTGGGAGAATGTAGCGGATGGGGTTGAGGGATGGTGGGAAAATGTTGTAGAAACAGTTTTGACACTACGTTAAAATCAGCTGATGGGTGAGGGTGAAATTTCAGTGATTTTGGAGAAACGAGAGCCAGAACCGACTGCAGCATTCCCAAATTTGTTGAACATGTCTAATGAGGAAGAGGAGAGAGCGAGAAAACAAATAGAAAAATTCGGTGGATTGGTAAGGGTGATGGTGCACCCGTATTTTGATTTGGATAGCAGTGATGGTTTTAGGATTGATGATTATTTAAAGCCATTGCAAAAATTGCTTTGTTCAAAATCGGCAAAGAAACCACCGATAATTTTTCTGGAAGAGGGGGGCGCGGCTTATCGAGACATGCAAGGAGTTTTAGCGAAGCGGAATTTGCAAAGTACTGAAAATGGAGTGTATCTTGTACCGACTTATCGGGGTTATCCGACACCAGACGTGTAATACGATGGGGAATTGAAGGAAAAGGCTGAGAATGAGGAGGAGAAATGGGATAAGCTGAGGGAAATTATGCAAAGGTTGGGTGTAAAAAAAGTGCTAGTGGGGGGCCAGTATTTGCAGGTTTACGCCAGAACAGATTGGGATACTGGGAGCTTTTCTGAGCAGTTGCAAGCTAAGGGAAATGATTATCTTAATGATAAAACTTTGGGAAATTGTGTGGGGGTAACAATTCATGAATTGGCAAAGAAGTTTCAAGTAGAGATTTCGAGCATCGCCTTTCCGCATCGGAGGGCCAGGGCATATGGAAAAGCTTTTGGACCGGTTAATGCGGTTGTGGAGAAGTGGAAATGAGCAGAAGAATTTTGTCCCGGTCGGTGGCAATAATCTGATGTTGGTCAGAAAATTCCGGACCGAGTGATTTGAGGCGCCAGTCATGAGTGATGAGTAAGATGGGGGAAGATTTTTTGAAATAGTCTGAGAAATCGGGAGTGGGGGTGTCGATAACGGTTTTGCCGGAATAGTAGACGGCAGCGGGAAGAAAACGGTCATCTATGTATAAGGGGAAAGGATAGCTGGCTGAAAGCTGAGACAAAATAGCTTCGTCGGAAACGTAGGCGGGGATATCAATAAACTCCCGCCAGTTTTTCTGAATCTGCGGAGCGGCGATGAAAAACGAAAAGAGGAGCAAGGGGACTGCCGGGTGAATGGGGATGCGAAGCGTGAGCAAACGAAAAAGAGAATAGAGGGCGTGTTGGGAAACAAGAATAATAAAAGGAATCGCGGGAATCAGATGCCAGATCTGACTACGGGAAGAAAGTCCAAAAGGTATGAGGAAGATGGTGATAAATATGAGACAGGCCAGAATAGGTTTGTTGAGAGAAAAGAGCGATAGGGGTAAGGAGAGGGCAAGTGGCCTAAATGCTGAGCCGATACTTTCGTGCAGGTAAGTTTTGGTGAGCAGAAGGTTTTGGAAAAGTGTGGTCTGTTTTTCGATTCTGGGAATACCGATGGTGAAGTATTTGGTGAGAAAAGCCGGATAGACGGAAATTTGAAGAGATACCCAAGTGATAAAGACAAGAAGTGGGGAAAACAGGCAGAGAAACTGGCGCAGTGAAGTGGCGGATGATAAAAACAAAAAGAGGAGAGCGGGGAGAATGGTAAAGGGGATAAGAGTTTTGGTAAGAAGGAGAAATGAGAATGAGAGAATAAAGGTTATTGAAAGAGGGAGATAAAGTTTTTTGGGATAAGATTTTTTGATTATGATAACTGCGAGCAGAAAAGTGAGTAAAAAGAAAAAAGTAAGAGATATATCAAGATTTGCTGAACGGGATCTGCTGATAAACCAGGGGGAGCTACTTAGTATGATTGCGGAGGCGAGACCAACTGCAGGATGGGAAATGAGTGTGCCGAGAAGAAAAATCAGACCAAGGCATAGAAGGCCAAGGATAGCTGCCGCCATACGGGAACCAAATTCGTTGTCGCCAAATAAAGTTTGAGATAGGGAGATTAACCAGAAGCCTGCTGGGGGGTGGTCATAAAATCCGGAGCCATTGAATTGCATATGCAAAAGATCTCCAGATCTACGGATATTTTTAGCGATGGAAGCGTACCAAGCTTCGTCGAAACTGGTAAGCGATGAGGCTCCTAACTTGTAGAAAAAATGGGGGAAAACCCAAATACCTAGAACTATGAGGAGCAATAAATAAGTAATAAATTTGGAACGGATCACACGAAAAGTATATTAGGAAACAACCGCCACGGCAAAGTGAGTAAATTTGACATGTCCTATAATAAGTAATATAATCGGTGAATGTCTGAATCAGGGAAATCAGTGAAACAAGATCGTGGTCCAAGTGTGCCAGTAGGAGCCGAAAGGATAGCGCGAATGAACAATCAGGAGTTGGCACGCTATGTCAATGAAATGGAGAGCAGACTTGCAGTGTGTGCATCGGCAGCTGTGGGATTGTTGATTATTTCCGGTGCAATGATATATATGGGTTACAATGTTACGGACGGACCGAGGAATGTGGAGATGGAAATGGTGGGGGCGATGTTCGGTGGTGCGGTATTAGCGTCTGCAGGATTGATGGCCAGAGAGGCCTGGCGGGCTAGTAGGGAAGCTTTGGTGGGGAGATTTGAACAGGTGCGGCGGACAGAGGGAAAAGCATAAAAAAATTGGATAGGTATATCCAATTGAGGTGTGAGAATGCGAGGCGTAAAGCTAATTGAACCGATGATTGTGGAGTGGGGTTTTCCTGTGACATGGGGTAGAATTGGGGCATGAAGTTTGCTGAATTAACGGAGTATTTTGGAAAACTGGAAACGACAAGCAGCCGACTGGAAATGACGCGTATACTGGCGGATCTTTTTGGTAAAGCGGGGGCTGATGAGGGAAGAATAATCGCTTATCTGGTGGGAGGCAAATTGGGGCCAAAGTATAACTGTCCTGATACTGGAATGGCGGAAAAACAGGTGGTAAAAGCTCTGGCTCTGGCGTTTGGAATAGAAAATGAAGTGGTGGCGGAGGCGTTTAAGAGAAAAGGAGATTTGGGGGCAGCTGCGGAAGAGTTAAACTCGAAAAGAACAGATAGCGATTTGAGTGTCAAAGAGGTGTTTGAGCGATTGCTGGCAGTAGCCGGAGCAAATGGGCAGGGAAGCCAGGAGAGGAAGATGGAGCTGTTGGGAAAGTTGGTGAAAGAACTGGGGGGTGCAGGGGGAAAGTATGCAGTGAAAATAGTCCTGTCAAAAATGCGGGGGGGTTTTTCGGATATGACGGTGCTGGACGCATTATCGTGGATGAAGTGCGGGGATAAGAGTTTGCGGGGAGCGATTGAAGCGGTATATAACGTGAGAGCAGATTTGGGGGAGGTGGTGAAGCTGGTTAAGGAACATGAAGATGTGGGTAAACTGCAGATAAAGCCGGAGGTGGGGATGCCGATTCTGGTGGCTCGGGGAGAACGGGCAAAAGATGCGGCAGAAATTTGGGAACGATTGGGAATATCTGCTGCTGAACATAAATTGGATGGTCTGCGAATTCAGGCGCATGTGGATGGAGAAAAAATCAATTTATTCTCCCGGGGATTGGAGAATGTGACGGAAATGTATCCGGATATTGTGGAGGGATTGAGGGCGGAAATTAAGCACAAGTGTATATTGGATGGGGAGATGATAGCGGTGGGTAAAAACGGGAAATACTTGCCGTTTCAGGAAACGGTGCAGCGAAAACGAAAATATGACATTTTGGAGATGATGCAGTCGGTGCCTTTGAAATACTATACGTTTGATGTGCTTGCGGCTGATGGGGAGAGCTACCTGGATAAACCGAATGAAGAAAGGTGGCAGAAATTGGCGCAAATAGTGACAAAACAGGAAACTATTCGATTGATGCCGAGAAAAATTGTGAGATCGGCGGAAGAAATTGAGGAGTTTTTTGTGAAGTCTTTGGAAGAGGGGACTGAGGGGATATTTGTGAAAAAAATGGATGCGCCGTACAAGTCCGGCAGCAGGGACTTTAATTGGATAAAATTGAAGTCTGAACTGGATACGGTGGATACGGTAGTAATGGGATATTCGGCTGGAGAGGGAAAAAGATCTGATTTTGGAATCGGGGAATTTCTGGTCGGGGTGTATGACAAAAAACAGGACAAGTTTTTGACGATCACAAAAGTGGGGTCGGGAGCGAGTGATGAAGAGTGGGTGAATTTACGGAAACTGCTGGAGAAAAATCACGCAGACGGTAAGCCGGAACGGTACGCAGTAAATAAAATGTATGATTGTGATTTTTGGGTAAATCCGGCGATAGTGGTGGAGGTGAAGGCCAACGAGATTTCCGTGTCGCCGTCACATACGGCGGGATTTGCATTGAGGTTCCCAAGAATGGTATCTTTGCGGGAGAAATCTCCTGAGGATGCGACGGAGATTTCGGAAATAAAACGAATGTTTAGTCTGCAAAAAGTACAGGAGGCGAAAAATGATGACGCTTAAAATGGAGGAACGACAGGCGAAGATGGTGTGTTTTATTCCGGTACTGGGGGTACTCCCGGCGATGGCTATTTTGGTATTGGAGAAGCACTATCAGGTGCGAAAAATCGCTTTGCAGGCTATCTTGTTGTGGGTGACTGCAGTAATCGGGGGAACGATTTTGGACATAAGTGTGATAGGACGAGGATTTGTGCCGCTATTTAATATCATAGGAATGATTGTGTTGCCGCTGGCTTTGGCGATACGGGTGAATGGCGGGGAGGATGTGGAACTGCCCTTTTTGGGAGAAATAGCGGAAAAACTGCTTAAAGGTAAAAAAGTGGTATGAAAATTCTCCTGGGATTGGGAAATCCGGGACCGGAATATGTGGGGACGAGACACAATGCCGGAATGATGCTGGTGGAAAGACTGGCGGAGAAATTGAGTTCTGATTATGGTTGGAGAAAGAGTAAGGGGGTTTTGTACTATGAAAGCGGAGATTGGCTGCTTTTGAAAACCGGCGGGATATTTATGAACGAAAGCGGGCGGATGATCCGTGAAGCTATGGATATGAAAGGAAGAGAACACGAGTGGTGGGTGGCACATGATGATTTGGACATAAAATTGGGGGAGTATAAAATCCAGAAAGGAAAGGGGCCGAAGGAACATAATGGGGTGATTTCGGTGGAACAGGCGTTGGGGACGACCGATTTTTGGCGGGTGAGATTGGGAATTGAGAATCGACGGGGGGCGATTTCCGGAGAAGAGTATGTGCTGCAGAGGTTTGCGGGTGAGGAAAGAAATATGCTGGAAGCGGTGATCGGAGAGGCTGCTGGTGATATATTGAAATAGTGATCGGATTTTCCAGGGCAGGGGGGAAGTTGTGGGGGCATAAATTTCGTGGCGAGGTGTTGAGGTGGCTGATTGTGAATGTGATGTTGCGGAACATTGGAATAGGAGCAATCGGGATATTTATGCCGGTTTTCTTTTTCCGAATGGGTGGGATAGGCTTGGCAGCTTTGTATATCGTAATGACTTGCGGCATACAGGCGATTCTCGGACAAAAGATTACCCAAATCATCGGGAAAATTGGATTTCGGTGGGCGGTGTTGGTTGCCAGTTTCTTGTTGATTTGTATTTTGTGGTTGTTTCAGATGGCTGAAGCCACCAAAGCGTGGGAATATGTGATGATTGCCGGAATACTGGCTCCATTTGAAACGTTGCTGTATTGGGTCTCATATCATTTGCTGTTTCTGGAGACTAATGAGAAGGAATATGGGAAGAACAGTAGTGTGGTGGGAGTGGTGGGAACCTGGAGTCTGGTGGCCGGACCGCTTTTGGGTGGAGCGTTGGTGGCGGCTATGGGGTATGGAACCTTGTTTGTTTGGGGGATGGTGGCTGTCGCATTTTCGACTGTGCCTGTCCTGCTGATGCCTCACGAGAAACTGAATTGGAATTTTGAGTGGGGGGACTATCTGACCAGATTGAGTAATGGCTGGCTGGGAAAAGATTTCTGGATTTATGTGGGGTGGGGGATGGAAGGGATTATGCTGGAATTCTGGTGGCCGATATTTCTAGTATTGAAATTGGGCGGGTCCGACTTGCTTTTGGGGGGATTTAAAACTCTAGTGCTTTTAATCTCCAGTGCGACACTTTTGGTGGTGGGAAGATGGTATGACAGGGGATTTGCCAGTAAGTGCTGCGAATGGGCGGTGTGGATAATGGGAGTTGTGTGGATTTTGAGAGGAATTGTGGGTAATGGGTGGGGTCTTTTGAGTTTGGATGCGGTGGACGCTGTGGCGGGGATTCTGTGGTTTTTTCCGCTAGGGTTGTACGGATTGTGGAGGGCTAGATCGGGGAATAAAACACTGTATATGGTGGAGAGGGAAACGGCGTTGAATGTGGGGCGGGTGGTAGCCAGTCTAGGTGTGGTAACGATGTATACTTTGGGAGCATCCTGGGAACAGGTATCGTTAATAGGGATTGCTGGAATACTGATGACACGAGGATGGGGAGGCGATAGGGTATAATTGGGGACTTTGATATGGAAAAAAATAAACAGGAACTAATCAAACTGCCGGCGGGAGAAAACAAATTGCTGTCGGAATTGGTCGAGCGGGTAAATTCCAGTGAGAGATTGAATGTGATGTGGGAAGTGGTGAATACCAATGCAATGCAGCGAATGGGCTTCTCGGATCATGGGCCAATCCATTTCAAAATCGTGGCAAATATGTCGCTAAAGATTTTGCGGGTGTTACGAAAAGCCGGAGCAGAAGCAGCAATTGTGCGGGACTATAAATTGTCCTGGGACTATGCGGAACTCGTGGTGGTTTTGGGGAGTTTGCTGCATGACTTGGGAATGACTATAAACAGGAACAACCATGAAGAATACAGCTTATTTTTGGCTAACCGGGTGATGGAAGAACTGCTGGAATTTTTGCCGCTTCGGGAACGGGTGATAGTAGCCAGTGAGGCACTACACACGATTATTTCGCATCGCAGTGATGGAAAGCCGACAACTATTGAGGCAGGAATCGTGCGGGTAGCTGATGCTTTGGATATGAGTGAGGGCAGGTCGCGGATTCCGTTTGAAAAGGGTGAAGTGAATATTCATTCATTGTCTGCTTATGCGATTAACTCGGTGGAAATAATTGAGGGGAATGATGATACACCCCTGGACATTCATATATATATGAATAACTCTTCCGGTTTGTTTCAGGTTGATGAACTGTTGAAAGAAAAACTGATAGGATCGGGATTGGAAAAATATGTGCAGGTAAAAGCGTTTGTGGAGGGGGAGACTGAGAAAAAACTAATTTCGGAATTTGTGATCAAACGATAGTCTGCGACTAGGGTAAAATCGATGCATGAAATCGATAAAAGAACTTTTGGATGCCAAAGAGGGGGTAGATAGAAATAAGTATGTTTCGAGGGAATTTCAGGATTATGGATACCGGCTGGCGATGGAGTTGGGGGATGAAAAACACAAATCTTTGTATATCAGATTGGCAAAAACGGTAGACCGGGCGATATTGGAAAAATGTCGGACTTTTGTACTGGACTCAAACGCAAATAACAAGGGCGCTTTGTTTATGTGGAAGATGAAAACTCTGCGGGGAGAGAAAAACGCGAGGAAAGTTGAAGTATGATTGACTGGTGAAAAGAAAACCGACGGCGGGGTTCTTTGCAAAAAAGGGAGTGAAAAAGGTACTCATTCCGGGGCTTCTGATGGCGGCGGCCTTGGGCTGGACAGGGTGGAACAAATTGGGGCAGGATATATATAAAAACAGAACACTGTTTCCTAAAAGCGGAGTGGTAAAAATGATTTCGGATGGGGATACGTTTGAGATGAATTCCGGGGTGACGGTACGCCTGTTGGGGGTAAATGCCCCTGATCGAGGGGAAGCGGGTGGAGAGGAAGCTAAAGACGGGTTGAGAGAACTGGTAGAGAAGAAAAAAGTGTATCTGGAATATGACAGGTATCAGGATGATAAATATGGGCGGATTCTGGCGTGGGTGTGGGTGGGGTGCGAGGGGGAGCCGCAGTTTTTGCCGGCTGAATATATGCACAAATCAAAACGGGAATCGAATGAGGGGCTAAAGGAAAATCCGGCGGGATGCAAGAAAGGAAAGCTGATACAAGAGGAACTGGTGAAACGTAATGGTGTGGAAATAGTGTCGTACAAGGACAGGGGAGAATTGAAGTATGAAGAGAGAATTAAATTTTGGTGGCGTCAATGGAGACGTGGAATGGGACTTGTGAGAGATTTTCTTTTAGCTTATATTCATCGCCTGGAAAGCTTTGGGGAATAAGTTTGCCTTCATCAGATGGCCAGAGATCGTCGGGGTGGTTTCTCTTGTATTCCCGGACTACGACCGTTGCATATCCGCGAAAAAAAACATCGTAGGAGGTGTCCCAATAGGGAATGTTGAGTTGTGCAAGATGTTTATGGTCTTCGGGAATTGTCCCAAACGGATCGGGGATATCGCCTCGTAAGTGCCTTGGCCATAACCGTTTTGCATCGGATATGTCGGCGTGGATGGCAAGATCGTGGGGCCCGGTGTGAATCCATTTGGGTAGGGGAACTGCATTTCTGGGGTCATTGATGCGCTCGTTGTGGGACGCACAATCATATCCGGGGGAGATGTGGTGCCATTCTATCTTTACGTTCGGGGGAATATTTAGTGATCTGGATGCTGGTTCACCACAGGCATATTCCAATCTTGCAATAAGATCTGGAAGTTGTCCGGAAAAGTATTCCCTCCAGGCTCTGTCTAGCCATGCTTTTTGGGGATCGGAAAATTTATGTTCAGCTGGTTCAACTTCGGGAAAACTTTCGCCAGATGAAAGTTCTTTGTCGCCAGTGGCTGTCTTGTGCCTACGCGATGTGCGATGGGCTGTCTCTGCTTCTTTGGTCATCGCAGTGAATATTATATAGCCCTTTGCAAGGGCATAAGTTTTGGGGTCCAATCGATAGGATAGCAAATGTTTTTAAAAAAGAAAGGGGTTGAAAAAAAACCGTAAAGAAAAAATAATAGCGATGAATGAGTGTAAATGTCGAAGCGGTAAATGAATTTACGGATGCACGACTATTTAGTAAAGACATCCAGAAGATGTCGCGTGATGAATTCGAAGTTGCAAATCAACTAATGATGGAGGAGGCTAACAGGCGTCGACAAGGTAAGGAACTGGTGGAAGTCCGCAGGCACGTTGGTAATGTGAAGATGCCGGTGGTGATAGTGCCGATGGGGGACTTGCATATTGGTAGCAGGGCTACTGATTTGGGGGCGGTAATGGAAAGGGTGGAGAGAATCCTTAGAGACCCAAATTGTTTTGTCATTTTCACCGGCGACCTTATCGAGTCGGTGGATACAAAACATGGGGTGGACTCGCTGCAGGCGGCCTCACCAATCTCGGAGCAAATTAGTTTACTTCGAAGAGTGGTAATAGATCCACTGTATAAGTCTGGGCGGGTGCTTGCGGCAGTCTCTGGGTATCGGGCTCATGAGGGTGCACTTTCAAAACAGATAGGAGACGATGCGTGGATGAGAGAGTTTGAGGGTTATGATATTCCACTGGTGGCAAATGGGGGTATGGTGCAAGTAACTTTTGAGGATGGAAGACAGGAGAGAAGGCTTAAAGTGCAGGCGTTTCATAATACTCCCGGAAAGACTGGCAATGATCCGGTCAGGCCCCTGGAAAAGGTTGCTAAAGCTTACAGTTCGGAAAATGCACCGGATGCGGTAGTGGGGGCGCACGATCATCGGGCCGGGGTGGCGATTATGGAGGATACGATAATGGTGCGTGGGGGTACGCCTAAGGGAAATCGGGGAAACCCTGATCCACATGGAGTGGCTTTGGGGTTTTCGGGGGGGACTGATCCGGCTAATCAGGGAATGATATTTTGGGCGGATGGACATAGAGGCAGTAAAGATTTTGAGGGGTGGACATATATGGAATATAGAATGGGATTGGCCGTGGTGGCTGGTTTGAGACTACTGGAAGGATTACAAGGACAGGGGATAGATAAAGAGGTGCTGGGAGAAGTGCGGGATAAAGACGGGCGAGGAGGCTCGATGGAGCTGACGAAAGGGAAAACCACCAAAAGTACTCTGGACTTATCTGAAGAAATAAAGGATCGTGGACAAGTACAACGGGAGGTGGAGTGGAATGTTCGATCGCAGCTGCCGTTGGGTTTGTGGATGCTTGCCAATTTACGGTTTGGTAGCAGGACGAGAAATGTAGAAGTGGATGGAAAGCTAATGGGATGTCAAGATGAGTGGATAGTTCCCATGTTGGAACGGCAAGACACTGTGATGATTTTGGGAAGACAAGCGGTGGATAAGCAGGTACCAAGTGATGTGGATCGGGAAATGCATGTGGATAACCTATTGTCGCTTATGGAGAGAGCTAAAGGGAGGATTGTTGGTGTGTTGTATGATGCCGTTTTGAAGTCAAAAGCGTGGTTGAGATCATTGAAAGTCGGGCGTGAGATAGTTTCAGGGCCAATTTGGGCGGCATCTGATATTGCCGGGGCGCTGAATGCGCCATTGATTGAACATATGGGACGGATAGGATTAAGACTTAATGGGGTGAGATATGAAATAGTTCCGCTCGATAAATTGGAGAATCGCGGCAGTACGGCATTTGCGACCGGAGGACTGAAATCTGTATATGCAAATAGGCTGGACGATAAGCCGGGGATATTGATGGGCGGGCACATGCCGGGGGCGGGGGTCGCTCAATTTTATGACCGGAACAATCCGGAAACTATAACCCCGATAATGGTGGCTCCGGGATGGGCGGCAACACGGGCAAACTGGTCCCCGGGGTCGATAACTGAATCAGATGCTGACGGGGTGGGGCCGGGGGTGGTACTAATGCCGGGTGGATTGGGGATATTTGGGGCGGAAGGTGGGAGACAAAAAGACTACGCGGCGATACCGATTGGAAGGAAAGCGCAGTGGGAAATTCTGAACGCTTTGACTCTGGTGAGTGCAGCCAGGCTGGGATGGATTGACAGAAACAGATTGACGAGAAGATCAGACAGATAATATGGCTTCGGAATTTAAAAAAGCGGTGGAGCGGATAGTTGGAACGGTGCCTGCTGGTACTGTGGTTAGCTATGGGCAGGTGGCGGCGTATGTGGGAGTGCCGCAGGCGGCAAGGCAGGTGGGGCAGGCATTGAAAAACATGGAAGAGGTGGAGTTGCCGTGGTGGCGGGTAATAAACAATGCTGGGAGAATATCAATAAAAGGAAATTGGAATCATGATGCACAAATGCAAAAAGAGCTGTTGGAAAATGAAGGTGTCGTAGTGGGAGATGATTTTTCGGTAAAAATCGAAAAGTACAGGTACAGACCTGATGTTTCTCAGATGCGGAAGATGGGGTTGCCTGAGGGGTATGCGGAGGTGGTGTGGAGGAAGTTTGGGAGAGGCTTTATTTCTATGTGAGACCGAGAAAGGCAAGTGTAGATGGTGAGGCGAGATTGTTGGTAATTTCGATTTGAGTTGGCAGGATACTTTTCATGAACCGGATATAGTCGAGAGTAAGACTGTCTTTCACATCCTGGAGCAAACGTGATGGAATCCAGACGGTTTTGACTTTGGCTTCAAGACCAGCAAAAAAATCGTAGCGGCCGTCACCGATATAAATAACATTGGTGGTAAATCCAAAACCGTTTTTTATAGGATGAAAACCTGGATAGGCTTTGATTGCCCGATCTATGGCTAGATTGATAAGTTCTGGTCGACTAATTGCTTCATCTCCAAAGGCCCCGCCAATTTCCCCATTTTTATCGTTGAGGTATGGTCGAATGTGAGGAGCCAGGCGTTGTTCGACCACTATTTTGGGATTGCCAGTGACAACCCAAACAGCCTTGGTGGGATCGGTATGTACTTTGTGGATAAGGGATTCGGCATCAGGGAAGTAAGAGTCGTAAACATACTCGTTGTATGATTTCATGTTGGAGTACCAATTGGCACGCGCGTGATAAAAACGTTCCTCGAACAGTGAACTTTGTTGGATGGGGATTTCGTAGTTGTAGCAAACGTGTTTGACGAGGTTTTTTTCTGTAGTGCCACGGAGACTGGACATAAGATTGTCCCAGTCAATGTTTAGTTTGTCGTAGTCGACTTTTATGCTCTCGCAAGCAGTGCGGGCGGCATACTTGATACTGTCGTAGGCGTTGGTATTTGTGTTGCATAAAGTGCCATCATGATCTATGAGGATCAGGGTTTGAACAGATGGGGGAGTGACTGACTTGGTTCTGATTTTGGCCATATATTGGCAAGGCGCATTTTATAATGCGATAACTAATAACGCAAATTATGGGATATTTGTTAAATATTAAATAGTAAAACAGCTGGTGGGAGGAGAGGGGATATTGGTGTTGTGGCATGCAGGAGGAGGGGAAAAATGTTTTAGAATAGATGGATGGAAGAGGGAGGGAATCGGGAGTCACTGTGGGAAAGTTTCAGGAAAAAGGAGATATTTCATGGAGGAGACTATCCACAGGCGATGGACAGCTGGACCTTGGGAAAATTGGACAGGCTGTATTCCAACGGAGAAACAGAAAAAATTTCCAGATTTATAGAGAAGAATATCCGACGAGCAGAGGAATTGGGCAAGAGGAAAGAAGATGATGACAAGGTGCAAAAACAAGTGGAAGTCTATAAAGACATCATGCGGGGAGTGGGGTTGGTGTACTTGGACAAAGACCTGTTTCCAGAATCTGAAAAAGGAAAGATGACAAGTTTGCTGCTTTTTTTGAATGCGGGGAATATGGATAGTTATGCGAGGTCGGGACATAGGACCAGGGGGGAGTTTGAGTATTCTGTAGACAACGTCCATCTTATTCCGTGCATTCCCCATAAAGAATATAAAATCAGGTTTGGTTTTTCCCGGAGGCCAG
>CAZCXU010000008.1:3938-14318 GCA_964502885.1 uncultured Gammaproteobacteria bacterium | reverse complement strand
CCGTGCATTCCCCATAAAGAATATAAAATCAGGTTTGGTTTTTCCCGGAGGCCAGATCCCAATAAACCATTACAATCTACTTACAGTTTTTCGGATACATATACAGTGCATGGTCAGGAGAGATATGTACGCGGGGCAACAGAGGCGATAAAGCTGTTGGCAAAAGAGTCACAAAATGAGGATGCTTTAATCAGGGTGCTGGATGAATACCCAACAGTTGAGCAGATGGAGAGATCGGAAAAAAGAGCAAGCCTAGCTTTGGGGCTTTTGGAGGTGTCAACTAACCTGGGAGGTACTATGTGGCAAGGGATGAAAACTAAACTCCGATCCATCCTGACTGCGGGCGGGATAGAGCAAGTCAGAAGCAAATATGGGAATTATCTGTACATTGTGGAAAATTGGCCAAAGGATTTGACGGATAGGGATGATGATGCTGATCGTGGGAGCGTAAGTGGGATAAGGGTTTTACAGAGACAGGCATTGGCACGAGAGACAGAATACTTGGAAGCTAAAAAACCACGCATGATGCTATTGAGAAAAATTGGGATAAGGAGCAGTCTGAAATCAGATACTGAAAATTTGTCTGGGCTGGAGGAAGCAGTAAGTCGAAGCAGAAAGCTTTTGGAGCAGGCGAATAGAGTTTTTAGAAAAAAATGGTCTGGTTCGATGGATGAATTAGCACACGAGACCCCAGGAATTAAGCCGACGGCGAAGGTGTCTGGGCAAATGGTGCAGGAACTGGTGAGTTTGTTTAGGAATGATGCTGGGTTTCCGCGTAAAGCGAGATTGGTAGGAGATATGTCAGAACAGGCTTTGAGGCAGGTATTTGATAAACCGGAGAATATATGGATTAAGTTGGCAATGGGGACTCCAGAGTATCTGGAAAAAATCAGACTTAAAGCGAAAGAGGATCCGGAAGGGTTTGCTTATTTAATGAAGGGGGCCGTCGGGGATGTGCTGACTTCTGTATATCGTGTGCATGATAAAAAACAAAAGTTTTTGAATTCCGGTTCAGAAATGCCACACATCGATCAGTTTTTTGATGTATTGGCGGCTTATTCTGCAGCCGGACCGGGAAGTAGTGGGCAGAGTGACGTGAAGCGGTATGCAGAGATTGTCAGGAGAGTTGAAAAATTGGTGAAATTTAAAGTGACTAAGGACGGGCCAGGTATATACGCTACAGAGGTTCCCCAATATATTATGTTGTTATGGACGGTTGCTTTGCTCGCACACTTCCCCCGTTATGTGTCTGTGACTTTTACGAGCGGTGAAAACGCAGCTGTAAAAACTGAGACGAATGAAAGATTAGACTTGGGTCTCCTTCTTAAGGACAGATGGGGAGGAGCAGCCGTATCCCCTGAGTCGGGCGAGGTAAACAATAAGCCTGAGCTGGTGCCAATGGGGTCTGTGGTATCTGCAAATCCAGATGAAATACAGAGGTTGTCTAGAGAGGGTTTTTATGTGGTGGATAATGATTCGAAACTGGAGCCGTCGGGAATTACGGTTACTAAAATCGGAGGAGGGGAAGTCGACAGAACTGCGGGGGAAGGAATTGTGCTCAGGCAAGATGCAAACAGTTCCTGGAAGCCGGACGAGTACACGGTAGAGAAGGTGTCGAGTCGGACTGATGCTGAAGTGGAGGGCATAGTTAGTCCGAATCCATATTTGGACTTGGGGGGAGGCGTTGAGAGCCTGGGTATTTTTAGCACCCCATATGACATAACCTGGGATACGGGAAGTGCGGAGTTGGTCAATCGGATAGCCGAGAGATTGCAAGGAGATCCGGAACTGTACGCTCTCTATACGAATTCGGCCACATTGCTGCAAAACAGTACAAATGAAGAAGAACAGTCGGAAAAAATTATTTGGATATTGCAGGATTTGCGGAAATATATTGATAAAAATCGTTTTTATGCGCTACCTGACAAAGATATGCCGATTCCTGGTGGCGTTGTCCCTTTTTTGGAGTGGGCGGCTAAAAACAAAGACGCGGGTTTTTATTGCCAGACGGCTGATCTGATGACACGCGATTTTCTGTATTCGCTGGGAGTGGAAGTCGAGAGCCAATACGGTAAACCGGTAGAAATGAAATCGGATGGGAGATTGTATTCCCAGTGGGGGCATGTGAAGACAATTGTTTATCTGCCTAATGGAAGGGTGGTGAGGGTGGATAATACTCCGAGGGTTGTAGAGGGTAAAACTCCTCCAGAAGATATTGCGCTTTTGCAGATGGATGAGCCTGATGTGCAGCCTACTGGTATCGAGCAGCAGAGGGAATTTGCAGGAAAACAGGCTGGGGTGTTGGATGCCGAAGTCCTGGCTCTAGCTTTTTTGGCGGGGTATGTGACCAGACCTAAACCGATGAATTTGGAGGAAGTGAGGAGGCTTGGGGAGAATACACCTGGGAGAAAACAGGAACTATTATCAGATAACGAATTGCGACTAGTGTCGGCTGTGAGTTTAAATTTGAGACGGCTGGATGAAACTGATCCGAAGTATAGAGAAAAAGTTGAGGCAGAGGTTGCGGGGCTGGCTGCGGATGCTGATTTGGCTAGCAGTTGGGCGGATGATATAGACATGATGGAAGTTATGGTGGGGACGATCGGGGAGGGATTTGATAGGTATGCTCAGATGAAAAAGGCGCAGCAAACGGTGGGTTTTTCGGAAGAGTTGAATGAGGCTGTACGAATGAGGAGCGGAGAGATGGTTAAAGCAAGAGAAAATGGTGTGGAAGTGGAAAATTTGACTGAGGTTCCTGCAGAATTTTGTCGCAACGTTTTTGGGGCTATGAGTGTGGTTCAAGCAATGAGCTGGGAAGCCGTGGAAAAGATTAAGGCTCACATGAAGATGAACCCTGAATTACTAAAGAAGGTAACTGGAAAGAAAGAGAAGCTGGAAAAAATCCTGGATGAAATTTGGGAGAGTGAAAGTGAAAAGATGCCGAATGAGCAGGTGGGAAGATTGGCTATTGTGATGAAATTGGTACGTGAAGAAAAGTAACTTTGACAACGGCTTGGGTTTGTGGTCATACTAAGAGTGTGATGTTGATTAACAGTCCAATGTGGATTTGGGGGTGGCGGGTTCTGCCTGTCGCGGTTGTGGTGGTAGCAAGAATTGTCCTGCAGATTCAGGCGGGGTATTTCGAAGAAGTATGGCTGGGGGATCTGATTTTGATTTTGGGGTGGTTTATCGGTTGGCTCATGGCTGATGCCGACCATATTTTTTATGCAGTGGTGTGCAGTCCACAGGAGCTGACCTGCCAGAGAGTGCGAACTGAGCTGGGGAATAAAAACTTTTTGAAAGCGTGGAGAATTTTGCAGGATACGGCAGACGAAAGGGAGAAGCTGCCGATCAGAAATATGTTGACTGCGATAGTAATGACCGGGGTGGGCTTTTGGATTATTTCCAGTGGGGGTAGTCTGCTGGCTGCTGGAACCACCTTTGGATTTGCTGTGCGGTTGTTTTCGGAAATACTGCCTGACCGATATTTCCAGAGATGGTACTGGGTGTTTTCCCGTAAATTTGAAGAAGTAGAACATAAGGGAATTATGATGGGCTGGGGGGTAATGCTTTTATGGCAAATGTGGACCCTGATTAGGGGTTGAAAAAGTTTTTGGGGCAGGATATTATCCACTGTGCAATGGCAGCTGTACATCTGACGCAGAGTGATTTTGAAGAAAAGATTAAGACTGGAGTAGCAATGGTGGATTTTTGGGCAACCTGGTGCGGACCATGCCGAATGGCCGGTCCGGTGATTGATGAGATCGCAGGTGAGTACGCTGGCAAAGTTTTGGTAGGTAAGGTTGATGTGGATGCAGAACCGGAATTGGCCGGTAAGTTTGGAGTGATGAGCATTCCCACGGTGATCTTGTTCAAAGATGGACAGGAAATCGGCAGACAAGTAGGGTTTGCAGGGAAGCCGGGGTATGTACAGCTATTAAACAAAGCTGGCTTGTAGGAGTTTTGACGGATGAAATGAATTTTTTTTAGCTGGCAGGGAGCGGTCTTTGTGTTTTTGTTCGTTTTGATCGCAGTTTTGAGCTGCAAATTGACAATAACTTGCCATTTTTCATGAAAAAGCTGAGTGGAGAGTTGAAGGGTTTATGGAGAACGGGAAATTGGCGGTATCGGTGAAAGACGGCAAAACTACGTCGGTGTATATTGGTTACAGAATGGGAAATTTTTTGCAATTTAGATTGTCGGAAAAGTGTTATGACGAAGTGTGGTTTAGGAATGCAGAAAGTTGTGTGAAAATGACCGGTTCGTATGTGCGGTCGGAATTTTTCCGATGATGATTTGTGAAAGGAGTATTGGATAGGGATTGATAGGCCCAGTCGTGTTTGCTGGTGAGCCGTTTTGTGTGCTGTATTTGGAAGAGTTGGCATAACACTGAGAAAATGGGACGTTTTGGGTTTGAGTGACAAAGGTGGTGGGGCAGTATACAATTTTTTTATGGCGGAAACGATGAGTGTAGATATAGCAGAAGTTAAACATCAGGAGAGTCCTCCCATTACTGCTGAAGCAGTGCTCAAAAAAGTGCGGGACAGGAATTCGTATAGGGAGGCAGTGAGATTAGTAAGGGAGGTGGGAGAAAATGTGCCGGTAAGCAGAATCATTTTTGGAGAGCAGGATAGAAAAGCTGTAGAAGATAGGGTGGTGTTTGACCGGTTGAAAAAATACCGAGAAGGGTTGGCTAGGTATCGGTTGCAGTTGGAAGAACGGGGAATGAGTCCGGTTGATATTAATGTGGAAGTGGTTGATTTTGTGGACAGGGCAGCAAAATTGGGGGTGGTGGCTGCTGCCCGCGACTGGGAAAGAGAAGCACTGGTCAAAGTGGAAGAGATGAGAAAGCAAGAGCGGGAGAATGCGGAAAAAGAGCTAATGGAAGTGAAAGCGGCTGAAGCCGTGGAACAGGAAGAAACGGAGAAGCGTAAGAAAAAGAGCGTAATAGAAACTGTGAAGGGATGGTTTGGAGGTAAGGAGAAGCCCAAACAGGAAAGAACGGAAAAACAGGACAAATCGCCCAAGATGAGCAGAAGAAATTTTTTAATAGGAGCGGGAATGGTGGGTTTGGGAGCGGTGACTGTGACGACTCTGGAGGCTGCAGCGGCATATTTTCTAGAAACCGATACTCCAGCTGAGGCGGTCAAAAAAATTGATCTGCCGGAAGGGAAAATTGATCGATGGGAGAAAAAAGAGAATGCGGAAGATAATTTCAAAGAGGTGAGGTCGAGAATTGCGAAATGTGAGGCAATGGAAGTGGTGATAGGGGATGCTGCGATAGCCGGAGACGTAAAAGCAGAAGTACTGAGAAGACAAGGAGTGGGTGGTCAGGAATGGGGGATTTTTCAGGACAAGTTGAGCAACGCCGGAGTGAACTCGGGGGATTTGTTGCGGGTAGTGGCACAGACTGATGCAAACGGAGAGCTGGCGCAGAAACTGGTGGGGATGATGGATAGGGCAGGAAAAAATGATGTCCGGCCGGTGCTGGAATTGGTATCGGCAATGACCGACGTGCGTGCCGAGTTGCGAAAACTTGCAGACGTGCCCGGAAGATTGGTGGAGATATACAGCTCTCCCGGGGGAAGAGATACCTTAAAGAGACTCGGGTATGACGTGGATAGTCTCGAGTTTAAACTCACCTCTGAATTTGGTAATACTGAGAAAAAAGCTCAGGTAGAAAAGCGCAGTGGGGAAACACCAATAATTTGGGAGGAAAATGCTTCAGGTGAAGATGTGCTGGTAATGCGGAATGGTGACAAACATTTTGTGGGGCGATTTTATGAGGAAGTAAAACCTCATGAAAAAGAAAACGCCAAACATGTGGTGAGCCGCTGGCAGAAAATGATGGAGACAGCCGGGAGTGTTGATCAGGAAGAAGCGATTGATTATGCAAAATTTGCGCAGTGGGAATATGACACATTCAGATTTGGGAGAAAGCTGAATAGTGGAGGCACATTGAGCGAGGAAGAGCAGAGAATTTTTGATCGGGGGCAGAATCGACTAAGGAGGTTGGAGGAAAGTTTGGTAAAGCGAGGTTTGGAGGCGGATGAGGCTAAAGAGCTTGTAAATGAGGCGAAATCGGGAAACCTGCGAAGTTTCAGGCAATTGCAGAGACAATTGGATGTGGGTGGAATGGCGGTATTTAAAACTGATGTGGGTACGGAAAGTGCCGAGGAAAATTCGATCACGATGTTTGTCCGGCTGGCGCTAAAAAAAGGTGGGATGACGCGAGAAAACATGGAGAGTGCAGCATTTGATTTGCAAAATAATCTGCATCTGGTAGATAGCCGGCTGCGGGGAGAAGCAAAGGAGGTTTATCCGGCGAATGAGGAGAATACTGAAGTATTGAATCGGAAAGTGATTGAGAATAGGTTGCGGGACGGTGGGGTGCATGACCGGGAAAAGGCTGTACTTATGGAAGAACTGGCGAGAATGGACCAGGAGGATAGGGAAGAAAACAGGAGGAGATTTTTGGAAGTGCTTACGGGGAAGCGGGAGATTGGTGATTATATTCGCTGGCAAAGAGGGGCACCTGAGATTGTCTGGAGTGATGGAGAAAAGGTGACGGGAAGATTTGCCAGAGACTATCAAGTAGATAGCGGCGATAACAAAACATTGCTTCAGGCTGTGCAAGCTGAGGGAGAGTTGTGGAATAGTGGAACCGATTTTTTGACCAGATTGGGGTATAGAAATTTGAGTTATCTTTTGAAGCAGGCGGAAACAGCTTCCGGGGCGTCTGATCCATCAATGCAGATGCTGGAGGCAATGATTGGAGTGGGGGTGGGTTTTCAGGAAACATATGGTCCAAGACCTGAGGGGATACGGAGATCTGATTTGTATGGTTTGGTTTATATTCACGACCAGGCTACTACTTTGGCCCGTGGGCGGGTGCTAGAAGATTTGGTGCCAGATACTGGTAGACCTGCTAAGGATTTCCTGGTGGCTGAGGGTGGTGATAAGGAGTGGGGGATGGTGGCTTCAAAGCTGGAGACGTATCAATTTTCTCAGATGCTTCGGGCAGCCCAAACCGATGAGAAAGTGATGAAAGCCTATATGAATTGGGTGCCGATGGGGGCAGCTGAGGGTATGCCGATGTTTGGAGTGGAAGCGGCCGGAAGGTATTTTTTTGGTAAAGATAGCAACCAATTGAACAGAGCGGAGATGGCGATACTGGCGGGACTTATCCAGCGTCCTGGTAAATATGCGCCACGAAAATATGAGGAAGTTCCGGAAAATGAATGGAAGAAGCCTGGGGTAAGGGAATTTAGAGCGGTGGATAATTCACAGGTGACAAAAGATCGGGCACTGACAATAATTGCGAATAGGCAAAATCTGGGAGTGTGGACGGCAGCTGAGGCGGATGAGGCGAGAAGGCAGTTGGAACAAGTGGAATTTAAGTACCAGATGCCGGAGGGAAAGAAAAATAATATCCCCGGGGGGACGCCGTGGGACCCGGCTAATCCAACTATTGATCTTGGGCCAATCCGGGTAGTAATGACGGGAACACATGCGGAAATGAGACAAGTGGTGCCGGAAAGAGTGGGGGCAAAAGAGTTGGGATTGGAGATTGAGATGAGTCCGGAACAAAAACGTCTTGCTGAGACGATGGATAAAGCTATAGGCAAGGAGGCGGTAGGGATAACTGCGGTGGAAGATAGTCAGTTGGCTGCTGATATTGCTTCGGTTTGGGCTGATATTACCCAGATAAAAGGGGAAAGCCTGAGTTATAAGCAGTTTGGTGATAGATTGCGAGAATTCGTGCGGGAAAAAGGTTGGGATGGAAGATCTTCGGAATATGGAATTAAGTTAGTTGAAAAACCTGAAGGAGCTGTATTGAGCAGATCATGGCAATGTGGAGAGGGAATGATACTGGTAGCCGGAATGCTTGCGGAAATGAACCCCAATTACAGATTCACCAACATGCTCAGTTTGCCTACTGAAAGAGGGGTTGTCGATTTAGTTGCTCCACTGGAAGAGAATAAGAGAAGACGCTTTGTCAGAAATGATGGTATTGAGTATTTTGATGCGGATTTGAAGAAACCTTTGATGGAGCAATTTGAGGTCGGTGATATGGTGGTGTCTTACCGTAAGGGGAGTTCCAGTGATGACTCTGGCCATATTGTAATGATAGTTGATAAAGGTGAAATGGGGGATGGTAAGGGGGGAAAGAAAAAAATAGTCAGATTAATAGATATAAATTTTGATGAAAGAGGTTCGATGTCGAGCCGGACTGTAGCAGAAGAAAATATCAGACAAAATCTGTACCCCGGCGATTTGCTGCATGTTGTGGTGATGCGGCAAACTGGTCTGGAGCATGGACCCGTACAGGAATTGGATAAGCTTAAAGCTGATGATCCGAGGCGAAATGTGCAAAAAGTTATTCCGGTAGAGGTAGAGAGCCGGATGGGGGTGTTGCCGGTGTTTAAGGGGTATTCGGCTTCCGGGGGAGATGGCAGGGATTTTGCCGGGGTGGCAATGCAGTACTTTGACTCAGGAGCAAAGTTGCGAGCAGAAGAAAATCCATCCGGGGTATTGGCTGAAGTGCCAGTGCCCATGGGAAATGCAATGAAGCCGCTATTGGCAGCGTTTATGCTGTATGACGATGAGGTGAATGGAAGACGTTGGGATGTGGAGCAGTACAACTTTACTGCGGCGTCAGGGAAACAAATATTTTTGGATAGGAAAGATCCTGGGACTGAGTTGGTAGTTAATTTCTCAGCGTATGGAAATACGAGTGGGGGGAGGGAAAATTTACATAATAGTTTAGCAAAAATGCTCGATGTACCTTTTCAGGATGCGATGAAACAGCTTATGAACAAAGATGAAAAAGCCTGGGGTAATTTTTGTGCATTTGCGGAGAAATTTGGTATTAATGTGGTGGATTTGACAGGAGAACAATTGAGGGAGCCCACCCGCTATGCAGCAACCGGACGTGATGTATATGCTACTAATCTTGCTGAGCTGGGACATGGAATGGCGGTGTTTTTCAATGCGGAAAAATACTTTCCAGACGACGCGCCGTTAGTGAGAGCGGTGACAAAGTCTAGAGAGGCGGTGTTTGATGCTAACTTGCGAGAAAAGGCGCGAAAGAAGTCAAATAATGGAGATAAAGAAAATGATTTGTGGGATGAGGGGGCAAACGGAGTGTGTGATACGAAGAGTGGCGAAGTGGTAATTGGAACAGATTTGGGGACGGCAAGTGTGGAATTGGTGGTGCGAAATACAGGAAGCGGCTATGAAGTGGGGGTCGGTGTGGCAAGAGGGCAGAGATATGAAAAGGAAACGCGGATGATGGAGGTAGGGGCGGGGATAACAGTACCATCTAAGACAAAACTTATTCCTAAAGATATTGGAATGGCATCTGTGGCAAATGCGGGGAAAGCTATCGGGCCACTGGCAAGCGCTCCAGTTGTAAAGATGGGAATGGATGTGGTGTTTGGAAAGTAGGTTGTGATACGATAGTGGCGCAATGGAGCAGGAAATATTTGATGTGATTATTATTGGGAGCGGGCCGGCGGGACTGACTGCCGGTATTTATACCTCGCGGGCGGATCTGAAGACGCTTTGTATCGCCGGGAGTAATTGGGGCGGGCAGTTGATGCAGACAACTCTGGTGGAAAATTTTCCGGGATTTCCTGAAGGGATTCAAGGGCCGGATCTGATGATGAGTATGCGAAAGCAGGCGGAAAAATTTGGAGTGAAAATGGAAGACCGAGACGCATTGGAAGTGGAAACGGATAAACAGCCGTTTGTGGTAAAAACTGACAACGCGCAATACTTGGGCAAAGCAATTATTGTAGCTACCGGGGCAGAGTTTAATTGGCTGGGTTTGCCGTCGGAACAGAAATTGATTGGGAAAGGCGTCTCGTCGTGTGCAACTTGTGATGCGGCTTTTTTCCGGAATAAAAAAGTGATTGTGGTGGGTGGGGGAGACGCGGCGATGGAGGAAGCCTTGGTGTTGGCGAAGTTTGCTTCTGAGGTGACAGTCGTACATCGAAGAGGGGAATTTCGCGCCAGTAAAATCATGCAGGAGCGGGTACTAGCTCATGAAAAGATAAAAGTGAAATTTAATACTGAGATAGCCGAGATTGTGGGGGAGAACAAAGTTGAAGGTGTGGTGTTTAAGGATGGAGAGAAAATTCCTGTAGATGGGGTATTTGTTGCCATAGGCCATTCACCAGCTACGAAAGTGTTTGCGGGAAAAATGGAACTGGATGAAAAAGGATTTATGAAAAAGAAAAAGAGCGGGGAAGTGAAGAATGAAAAAGGGGAAATTATTTCGACAAAATACAACATGATGACATCTGTAGCGGGAATATTTACGGCTGGTGATGTACATGATCTGCACTATAAACAGGCAATAACTGCAGCCGGATA
>CAZCXU010000008.1:0-3838 GCA_964502885.1 uncultured Gammaproteobacteria bacterium | reverse complement strand
GTAATTGGTACTTGCAAAGCGGGAGACAATTTTCTATATTCTCCGGTATGGCAGTGAGACGAACAGTAAGAAGAACTGAGAGCTTTGACGCTTCTGAATATGAAACACCGATGATGCAGCAGCCGATGTATATGCAACAACCCGCAAAACCCTGGCTGGAGAAAATTGCTCCGGTACTTTTGGTGGTGGTGGTAGGAATGTCTTTTGCGTTGGGGAGTATGTGGAGCAAGATGAAGTATCTGGAAGAAGCAGCGAAAAATGGTGCCCCTGCTGCAGGAGCTGCGGCAAATAATGGACAGGCTGCTGCAACGGGAAAGTACAAAACTCTGACAGAAGCGGTGAAGGACTTGGGTGGAAAGGCCGGCCTTGATACTAATAAATTGGTGTCTTGTATGAATTCCGGGTCGAAAGCAGAAATTGTCCAAAAAGATTATGACGAAGGCGGAAAAGTGGGAGTACAGGGGACACCGGGATTCTTTATCAATGGAAAATTCCTGGGTGGCGCATTTCCGTTTGAATCATTTAAAGAGCTGATTGACCGGGAATTGGATGGAACTGGTTCAAAGAACTACAAAGATTATAAGAATTCGGCGCTGGTAGGGGCTGGAGAACAGCAGATTTTTAAGGCTGAACCGCAGAATATAAATCTGGGATCTGCCGCGGCCCAGGGAGGAAGCAACGCGAAAGTAACCATAGTGGAGTTTTCTGACTTTCAATGCCCTTATTGCCAGAGGGGGTATGAAACCCTGAATCAGATAAAACAAGCATATGGTGATAGGGTGAAGATTGTGTTCAAACACTTCCCTCTCTCACAGATTCATCCGCTGGCACAGAAGGCATCTGAAGCTTTTGAGTGTGCTCGTGAGCAGGGAGATGACAAGGCCTGGAAATTCCACGATCAATTGTTTGAAGCGCAGAGAGATTGGTCACCGGCTACTGGGGTATAATTGGCGATGCGATGCGATTGGATGCAAAACAACTGAGGGCTACTAAACCTGACGAAGAGACTCTGAAAAAGATAAAAAGAAGACCGATTTGGTTTGTGCTGGATAACGTGCTGGATACTTATAATATAGGAGGGATTTTCAGACTGGCAGAAGCGGTGGGTGTAAGCGGAATTATGCTGTGTGGCGGATCAGAGACGCCGCCGTCTTCGCGAATTCATAAGGCTGCGGTGGGGACAGAGGAGTGGGTACCGTGGAAATATTTTGCGACAGCTGTTGAAGCTATCTCTGCCTTAAGAAAAGAGCAGGAAGGGTGCAAGGTGATAGCGGTAGAACAAGATGGGCGGGCGGTGCCACTCACAGAACTTTCTAAACTGAGCTCAGATGAAAAACTGGTATTTGTGGTGGGACACGAAACTTATGGGGTGAGTAAAGAGGCGCTGGATGCTTCGGATGTGATAGTGGAGATTCCCATGTGGGGAGTGAATAAAAGTCTGAATGTGATTGTGAGTACGGCGATTGCAGTGTATCGGTTGATTTAAAGCTTCGTATATAATGCGGCCATGAATGTAGAACAAGGGGAGTTGCCGGAGTTTTCCAAATACACAGCCGTAAAGGCTTTAGGGCCAATGCGGAGAGTGTTTGGTGACAGGGGGAATTTCTTGTATGAGTTGGCTTGTTATGTAAGAGAGTAGATGACACGATAGATACAAACAGCATTGTGACAATGCCAGAGAAAGTGCGGTGGATGGACGAGGAGATGGCGGCTGTACAGGAAGGAAAGCGGGTGCAGATACCCGAATGCTTATCCGGAGTCGCTAGTGAAATAAATACGGCAATTCGAGTAGAAATGGGATCAATAAGGGATGATGCGGAACACTCTGGTTTGCGATCTCGAACGGAACGGGAAATTCGTCATTATAACTGGAGGACATTGGCTCCATGTATGAGTGGGGTACTGTTGGTGATTAATGGCAAATATCCGCGAGAAACAAAACGATATATGGAATGGATTCAAGGGGCGATGTTGCTGGGGGGCTTGATAGATTTACATGAGGATTTAGATGCTGGTTTCCAAAAAGTTCCCGTGAAAGGGGAACTGCCAGAATACTTAAGTAAGGATGATGTTTTGAAGCATTATGACAGGGCGCAAGTAAAAAGAATCAAACGGGAGTGTGTGGAAAAAATGGTAAAAAATGTGGGATGTTTTTGGGAAATGGGGTTGCCTGTTTGGCAGAGTCTGGTCTGTACGATCTATACCTTTGAAGCGGCCATAAAGAGGGGAATTCTTATGAAGAACTAATATTTGGAAATGTCGTAAGAATAATTTCATCGACACCATCAAAGCGATCAGTTTGTTTATTTTTTCGATAGTTGACCAACGATTTAAACAGCCAGCTGAAAAGGGCTTTGTGGCGCAAAAAATCGAGAGATAATATTCGTAGGCAGGGGAATAGAACCATCAAACATATGAATTCAGAGTACTTGGGGCCAGGAAAAGTCTAGCTTGAATTGACATGATCAAGAATAACCCATAAGCTATAGTGGATGAATCCGGAAATACAGGTGACGCCGCCCATTACGGATATGCCGGATCCAATCATACCCACAGTAACTGCGAGGTCGTCTGACAACTTTGGAACGATGCAGGGCACGAGATGGTGGATATTGGGGATGGGGCTGACATTGGCATTGGTGGCGGGCATATTTTTCCAAGTGATTACGGCTCGAAACAGTAAGGTTCAGGCGATAAAGACTATTTCTCAGAGCGTAACAGATGAGCTTGGCAGGCTGGCGGAAAAAAATATATTGATCGGAGAGGAACTGAAGAAAGTTTCATCTGGAGCAACTAAACAGGATAGGGGTAATATGGTATTGGGCACAACTTCAGGAATCAGTCTTGAAGATCAACCAATGATACAGGAAAGCCGGAGAATGATTGAAATGTTTCGTGACGCGACCACACAGGCTGATAAGATTGGGGGAGAGCTGTCAAAATTGGAGAATGAACTGATAGGAGTGTGGGGGGCGAGTTTTAAATCCGGTGCTCCCATAGACAAGACGAAGACACTAATTGCTGACGTAAGGGCTATATATAAGTATTTTGAGGATTATCATCATTTGAGTATTAAGGTGGCGTCAGCCGGTTTTGATTATGGAGTGGCTTTGGGGGCGTTGTCACAATCGCCATCGTTGGATGCTCTGGAGAGGCTGGAGGAAACCGCGAAAGAATTTGAGAAATTGGCCAAAGATGAATTGAAGCTGGCCAGCGGGCAAACATCGGCTGAACTATTGAAGCTGCATCAGGTGTCTGTAGGCATGACCGGAAAGATGGTAAAGATATTTACGGATATTCCGGCCAAAATCAGAAATCAGGATGCTGCTGGACTCAAAAATCTGGTGGAGGAGCTGGCGGTACTATCAGTATCGTCGCAACAGACATTTACTGTGCAAGTGGTCAATTATTGGCAAAACGAGGCGGTTATCAGAAATGTGCCAGATTTGCGGCAGGAGTGGGTGGGATATAAACAGAGGCTTTGACAGTGGGGAAGTTTAGCTTTAAAATACAGGAGCTTTATGCGATCTGGCCCTTTGAAAAGTGAAGCACTTAGTAAATACACTTTTTGTACTTCAAGAAGTGGTATCACTCTATTCTTGTGAAAGAGTAGTGTGATGTGTCAGTAATGACACAGGAAATTTTTTTGAGAGTTTGATCCTGGCTCAGGATGAACGCTGGCGGTGTGCCTTAAGCATGCAAGTGGAACGGTTTTTTTGTCACCGCAAGGTGATGAGAAAGCAGTCGCGGACGGGTGAGTAATGCATAGGAATCTACCTTCTAGTGTGGAATAACTAGCCGAAAGGCTGGCTAATACCGCATGAGGCCGCAAGGTCAA
>CAZCXU010000007.1:43242-51753 GCA_964502885.1 uncultured Gammaproteobacteria bacterium | reverse complement strand
GGGTCTGTATCCGCTTACCGTATGCGCAGCCATTCACTCCGTTGCCACAGGCACCGTTTGTCCAGTTGGTGCGGTCACAAGGTGGTACGGTAGGTTCGGGATTGTTGTAACAGCAGTTTACCTGGATGACAAGACCAGTTTTAGGACAACCTGCGGCTACAGTACCACAACTGGTATAATGGCTGTTCGTGGCGTTGCAACCTGCGGATTCGCTACTGCAGCTATATGTATCGGTGCTGGTTTCTTGGCGACAATAACCATATCCTGAATCTATACATTCGGTAACTTCGGTGATTTCTACACTGGAAGAACAACTTTGGCCGGCATCACAAGCCAAAGACTCAGAATAGCTTACTAGAAAAAAAATCACACCGAGTCCAAACGCAAGTTTTTTCATTCTCTGAGATCAGATGATATGTGCAAAATTGGCAAGATGATATTTGCGGCTAACTTACCTGAAACGGAGAATTTGTCATAAGCTGAGGAATTTTTCGCCACATACTTAAAAACATCACACACTCTTTTAAAATCGTGGCAGATTTCCGTAGAATGCATGATGTTTCTCCCGTCAATAGTTCTTCCTGTGATAAAGGCCATTTCATATCTTCTGCCTAACTTTATATTTGCAGATATTTGTTCTGTGGCGGTAAGCGTTATAGCTTTCCGGTTGCCATCTTTATACGGTAGACTTCCTATATCGTAACCATCTATAGAGCCGGCGACCCAAACATCCGATATGACAGGGCGCATGCTAGGAGAAAAATAAAAAATTCGCAAAAAAACTGCATCTGATTTTTCGTAAACTCTCAAAACAATCGGTTGAATATAATAAATATTCAGTCCGGTGCTGCTAATGACCGAATCATTTTTTGAGATAAAAAATGGTTCGCGCCAAATTACGGAAAGAAGAACTATTCCAGAAACTAATAATAAAGACAATATTCCTCCGACAAGAATTAGAACTCTTTTCACTCACTAACTATAAAAAAATGTCGGAATAAATACAAGTGTTTGACAATTTACTGTTGACGGTTTTCCCATTTTACTTCTGTGCGTTCAAATAGTAGTACTGGATATATTACAAGATTTTCCGGGATGCTTGATTGTTGAGTGTTATCGTCTAATAAGCTTTGACCAAATGTAGTCGACAGTTCATCCATCATTATGGCAGCTCTGGCCATCCTGGCTCGTTCGGCAGTACTTAGCCCATACTGAATTCCTGTATCATTTACTTTTGGAACGGTCATTGTCTGAGCATTAACGCCCATTACCATGTAAACCTCCATTTTCTGTGGTACAGAATATCTGGACAAAGCCTCCTCTTTTGAAAGACCTTGCAGTGTATTTCTTTCTTCTCTGCCGGGGTATCTTATCCTGTACCAAACATTTCCGGGTACATCTGGAGAAAATAATGAAACAAACACTTTTTGCAATGCCCCATCAGGATCCCTGTAAACACACAACAAGCGGTATTCCTTAATGTCGCCCAATACACTATCATTGTATTCATCCAATTCTATGAATCCTGTACTGTGCATATTTATGGCGATGCCTAAAGCTCCGCCTCGTAAATTAAAATCACTCCCGCCATTGAAAGTCTTCTTAACTAACTTTTCGCCTAAGGTTAAATCGGCTAATGCGCCAAACCTCTCCTCATCTGAGGTTTGTCTCCAAATGCCGTTTTCTACTAGAGCCATCGGAATTTTTGATTGAAAATCCACTATCTGCATTGCCGGACCTAATACATATTGACGACTAGAATCCAAGTTTATTCTCAGAGTCACACCATTTATAAGCATATCTGGTTCAACCCAATTTCCACTGTCTGGCGAAACAACACGGAGAACATTTCCAGAAGGATCAGTTGATGTCCACCATCCATTAATTCGCCGAATGTCGGTTTTGTCATCTTTACCAAGTACAATGGGTCGCAAACTGTTTCCCAGTTTGTTTCCATTATTCCTTAAAAGTTCTTCTCCGTCTTCTCCGTCGATTATTTTTAGTCCTGGTCCATTCCAAAGGGAGGTTGGAGGAACAAATAAATTATTATCAAACAATTCTGGACTTTGCAAAGCTACAGCAACTTTTGACAAATCTCCAGGGAACGCATCGTCGGGGACAAATACCACATTTATGTCCCCCCCCTTCACACCCAGAGGTTCTTGGTTTTTCTCACTGGCCCATACGTTGACCCACACATTGATTATCTGTTCCTTTTTCTTGGCTAAAATTATATTGTTTGATTCAATTGCAGACTTCAATTCCGGAGGATAAGTATCGCTTATTGGTGTAATAAAGTGAGTCGGGGTCTTTTCCGGAGGTGGAGTGATGGTGGGCTTTTGTTCCGGGATTTCTGTGGGTTTGGGAGTGATGGTGATATAGCTTTCGGGAGGATCTGCTGGCGCTGCCACTTCGGTCTCAATTGCCTGAGCTACACGGGTTTTCTCCAGTTCAACAGCCGTCTGATTTTCCGGACGAGGCGGCGGAGTGCAGGTGCTAAGACCCAGCGAGGCGATGACAATCAGCCTTGTAAAAAAGCTGATTCTACGACCCTCACGCTCTAAAGCAGAGAACATACTACAGGTCTATTATACACTAGTAGTGGCAAATTATTGGGATCTACGGCTTCGTATTTAACGTAAATGCGCCTATGTCTTTGTATTTGGCGTAGGTTTTACTGTCCAAAGGTTGAAGTTCACTTGAACTCAGGTTTGGATTTACCATCCAGTTTATGAGGCGCAATATCTGGCTGGTCATCATCCACGACTGAGCTTTTGGAGAATCGCGTTTTTTCAGAAACTCTAAATCTACATGTGCATTGATGAGTAAATGACCTCCTGTAAATTCGGTGGAAAGTGAGGCAATGGGCGGTGTATTTGGATAGAGATCCTGATGCATGTGGGTTTGGATTTGCTCTGTGTAGTTTACTGTTACAGCCTTTAAGTCGGAGTGCTGTATAGTTTTGCTGTTGAGAAGCCGCAACACTGGTGCAGAGTTCCAGCCCAGATCTGTAAGGACTGGATTAAGTGCTTCCCAATTTAAGCTATAGACGACTCGATCGGAGTTGGTGGTGGCGGCCCAAACGGGATTATTTTTGGTACTGAGCTCTGGAGAAGATGGTTTTTGATTGAAAAAGTACCACCCTGCCAGGAAACTGAGTGCTAAAAGGACAATGAAAGCCAGGGAGTATTTCAGGGTATTTATGCGTTTAAGATTACTGATTCAATTTGCAAATATCAATAACGAAGTGATCCAGGCAGAGGCGAATATTTACATTGGCATTTAAGTGTTTGCGGGTTTGTACGATCAATGGGTAGATTTGTGTGATTTTGGGTTGGTTGGTCAGGCTGGTGTGAAAGAGATACTCCAGATGATCGAGAAAAGTAAGAGCTGATTCGCGGGTAAAACTGCGAGTGTCGATGTGGGCTAGATTTTTGCCCAGCTGGTTTTGAAGCAGAAAGTTCCATGTTTCTGAGTTTTTTTTGATATCCGCTTCATCCGGCCGATAAGAATGGGGGGTGATTTGGGATTCTACGCGGGAGGTGATGGTGGGGAGGAGCAGGTCAGGTTTGGTGGTAACCAAATAAATTTGGGAATCTCCGGGCGGTTCTTCCAGAGTCTTGAGAAGAGCGTTTTGGGCGGGAAGGGTAAGTTTGTGGGCGTCAATTATAACTGCAACATTCCTGGGATTTTTAGTGGGTTTACGGCTTAAGAATGACTGCAGATCCCTGACTTCTTCAATGCCGATACTGGGCTTGTCGGCGGCAAGAATGAGGGTGTCTGGTTCGGGGTTGGGATATGGGTTTGCGCTGACGAGAAACGCGTGCATTGGCTAGATATTACTATATGGTTTGTGATTAAATGAAGTCGTATGGATGCTGCCCAAAGTTTTTCCGGACTGAACTTGCGTGATGAGGAAGCTGAGGCAATTGTAAATATTCTGGTGAAAGATGGGAGGCTACAACAGGCTGATGTGGAGGCGGCCAGAATGGCTTATGTTACGGCCGGGACTTCCCTACCCCAGTGGTTGGCTATGCAGGGGAAGATTACTGCTGAAGATTTGTATAGAGCCAGGGCTAAATATCTGAATGTGCCTTTTGTAAAACTCATGGATGTGGCAGTGTCTCCGGTGGCTTTGGGTTATGTGGAAAAGTCTGTGGCGGCAAGACTCCTGCTTTTGCCTTTTGAATACCAGTCTGCAACAAATACACTTTCGGTGGCTATGGCGAATCCGGTGGACCTGTCAGCAATAGAGTTTTTGGAAAAAAAGTCGAATGTGCGTGTCAAGCCATTTGCGGCTATGCCAGAGGAAGTGAAGGAAAGTGTGGAGACGAGGTACGAACAGAGCTTGTCGACTGAAGTAACGGCGGCATTGAAAGAAGCTGGCGGGGCGGGAACTCCGGATGTGAAGACGGTAAACATTCGGAAAGTAAATGAAGTAATTCGAGAGGCGCCTATTGCCAAAATTGTGATGACTATCCTGGAGTTTGCCATGAAATCGAGATCGTCGGATGTACATATAGAGCCTTTGGAAGAAAGGACTAGAGTGAGGTATCGGATAGACGGCATTTTGCATGAAAAACTGATTTTGCCGAAAAGAATTCATGATGCACTGGTGTCGCGTATCAAAATTTTGTCGGATATGAAGATTGATGAAAAGCGGATTCCCCAGGACGGCCGATTTAATTTTCAAACCGATGACGATGAGGTGGATTTGCGCGTATCAACCTTACCGACCGTGCATGGAGAAAAGATCGTGATGCGTCTTTTGAAAAAGTCAGGAAGCGTTCCTACCCTGCCGGATTTGGGACTTCGGGGGCGGGCGTTGAAGAATTTGGAGGAAGCTATTTTGCGTCCGCACGGGATTATCTTGGTGACCGGGCCGACAGGATCAGGTAAGACCACCACTTTGTATTCGGTACTCTCACGCATAAATACAATCAAAGTAAATATCATGACTCTGGAGGATCCGGTCGAATATCAAATGGCGGGAGTAAATCAGGTGCAGATTAATCCTCAGGCAGGTCTGACTTTTGCTTCCGGACTGCGGTCCTTTTTGCGGCAGGATCCAAATATCATCATGGTGGGAGAAGTGCGTGATGAGGAAACCGCAGAGCTGGCGGTGCAGGCTTCGTTGACTGGGCATTTGGTGTTTTCAACATTGCATACGAATTCGGCGGCGGGGGCTCTGCCCCGGCTTTTGGATATGAAAGCGGAGCCATATCTTTTGGCTTCTTCCATTACGGCTATTGTGGCGCAGCGCGTGGCAAGAAAAATTTGCCAGGTCTGTAAGACAGAGTATGAGCCAGCTTCAGATGTAATGGCTGATATATCAAAGGTGTTGGGTAAGCTTTGGACACAAGATCACAATAAGAAGCAGATTCTTTACAGAGGTAAGGGATGCGACCAGTGTGGAAATACGGGATATAAAGGACGGATCGGTATTTTTGAGGTATTGCCGATTACGGAAAAAGTCAGCCGACTGGTATTGGAAAGAGCACCGGCATTGGAGATTGAAAAGATCGCGGTTGAGGAAGGGATGATTACAATGAAACAGGATGGCTACTTGAAGGTGGTGGAGGGGGTAACGAGCATTGATGAGACTCTTCGGGTGGCACAGGAGTAGGTTGTATCGGTAGTGATGATTACTATATCAAAAGAAAACTGCTTTTCGCTGACGCTCAAAGATCTTTTGATATCTCTCGCGGACAGAAGACATGCTCGTGATGAAACAGGATGGCTACTTGAAGGTGGTGGAGGGGGTAACGAGCATATGAAAAGGGAACCGCCTCTCACTTACGTTCGAGGTCCTTTTCATATATCTCACAATACAGAGCACATTGTTCGCTATTGATGAGACTCTTCGGGTGGCACAGGAGTAGGTTGTATCGGTAGTGATGATTACTATATCAAAAGAAAACTGCTTTTCGCTGACGCTCAAAGATCTTTTGATATCTCTCGCGGACAGAAGACATGCTCGTGATCGATGAGGTGCTTCGAGTAGCTCAGGTGTAGGGGTCTCTGGCGCAGGGAGGTAAATTGTGATTGAATTAATGTAATGACAATTCAGCAGCTGCTTCAGTATGTGATTGACCACAATGCGTCTGATCTGCATCTGGTATGCGGTTATGCACCGCAAATTCGAATTGATGGGGTAATGATTCCGGTGGCGGGGGAAAAGATACTCGTGCCACAGTCTGTGGATGCGCTCATTTCCGGGGTAATTTCAGAAGAGCAGAAACAAATGCTTTTGATGAATAAAGAGATTGATTTTTCGTTTTCATTTGGAGAGAGTGCCAGGTATCGCGTGAATGCGTATTACCAACGGGGGTCGTTGGCTGCGAGCTTTCGTTTGATCCTTTCCAACATTCCTACGATTGATTTTTTGGGTTTGCCAAAAATCTGTCACGATTTTTGTGATTTAAAACAGGGATTCGTGTTGATTACCGGCCCCACCGGACAAGGCAAATCAACGACAATTGCGGCAGTGCTGCAGCAGATAAACCTTACCCGGCCGGTGCATATTGTGACAATTGAAGATCCGGTGGAATATGTCTATACGCCGGCAAAAGCGATAGTTTCACAAAGAGAGGTGCATAACGATACCCATTCGTGGGAAGTGGCGTTGAGGTCTATTTTGCGCGAGGATCCTGACATAGTGCTGATAGGAGAAATGCGTGATTTTGAAACGATAGCTGCAGCCCTGACAATTGCAGAAACCGGACATCTGGTGTTTGCATCTTTGCATACCAATTCAGCGGCGCAGACAATCGATCGTATTGTGGATGTGTTTCCGGAAAATCAACAACCTCAGGTAAGAATGCAGCTGTCGTCAAATCTGGAGGCTGTGGTGTCACAACGGCTGGTACCGAAACTCGGTGGCGGTCGGGTGGTGGCTGCGGAAATCATGGTGGGTACTCCTGCTATCAGGACGTCTATCAGAGATGGGCGGACGCACATGCTTGATAATATTATCCAAACCTCGGCAGAATACGGAATGAAGACGCTGGAGGCGTCGCTTGGGGATCTGGTAAATCGGGGACAAATTTCTCTGGAAACGGCACAGGCGTATGCGAGCAGACCTGAGGAAGTGAAGCGTTATGTACGGGGTGAGTAGTTTTTTTAAATTATGAAAATAAAGTATGCAGCCAAGGATTATGGAGGAAGAACTGTCAAAGGGGAGCTCGAAGCTACGACACTAAAAGCCGGTGTAGGACTATTGCGGGAGAGGTCGTTGATTCCGATCTCAGTAACGGAACAGAAGTCGGGGGGGTTGAGCGGTTCCCTGACTATGGCAATAGGAGGGGTAAGTGATTCTGATTTAACCAATTTCACACGTCAACTATCGACGATGATTACTGCCGGCTTGCCGCTAACAGACGCTTTGAACTTGCTGAAAGTGCAATCTCCTCCTACTTTGGCAACGGTAGTAGGGACGTTGCTGTCTGATGTGCAGTCTGGTGTTTCGCTGTCGGCGGCTCTCCTGAAGCATCCAAAAGTTTTTTCGAAAGTGTATGTGGCTCTGGTGAAGGCGGGAGAAGCCGCGGGAGTAATGGAACAAATTTTGAATAGACTGGCAGATACTGCGGAAAAAAGCCGAGAATTTAAAAGCAAAGTGATGGGGGCAATGATTTATCCGGTGATTATTCTTTTGGGTATGGTGGCAGTAATGGTATTGATGATGGTGCTGGTGGTGCCTAAGATGAAAGAGCTATATGCGGATTTCGGTGAGGATTTGCCGGCTGCCACTAAGGCAGTGATGGCGATTTCTGATTTTATGGTAAATTATTCGATTCTGATGGGTTTGGGTGTGGTGGGGGTGGTGATGCTGGTACGCTTGTTTCTGGAAAGCGATACCGGTAAGGAATTGTGGGGTAGGTGGATGTTTAAACTGCCTGTGATTGGGCCTCTGTCGCGTCAAACTATATTGGCTGAGTTTTCCCGCACAATGGCTCTTTTATTGTCTGCGGGGGTGTCTGTCGTGGAGTCGTTGCGGATTGTATCCGGGGCTGCGGGAAATGTAATAGTGGATAAAGATATCAAGAGGATTGCCAATCAGGTGGAAAAGGGATTTCCGGTGTCTATCAGTTTTTCAGAAAGTGAAGTGTTCCCCCCGCTTATCGGGCAGATGGCTGCGGTGGGTGAAGAAACCGGAAAGCTGGATGATGTGCTTGCGAAGCTGGCGCATTATTTTGAAACTGAATCTGAACAGAAGGTGAAAGGCTTGACAACTGCCATTGAACCGCTAATACTCATGATAATGGCAGTCGGAATTGGTTTCTTGTTGTATGCGATTATTATGCCTATTTATGGTATTACGAACAAAATATAAATTGCTTATGGTGAAGGGAGGTGAGAACGAATGCAGACTATAAAGAAAGGTTTCACTCTAATCGAACTTTTGGTCGTCATCGGCGTTCTCGCCGTGCTGATGGCAGGAGTTGTGGCATTGATTGACCCCAGAGACAAAATGCTGCAAGCTGCTGACGCTAAAGTACAAAGCGATATAGC
>CAZCXU010000007.1:0-43142 GCA_964502885.1 uncultured Gammaproteobacteria bacterium | reverse complement strand
TAGACGCGAAAGCGCGAAGAAGATTAGGCTGGTAAGTAGTAGGTATCGGTGGATATGTTTGGGCATGACTGATAAAACTAAAATTAGCAAAGATGGAATTATGGGTATGAAGTAGTAAGTATATGTAGGGTGGGAAGTGAAGAACCAAAAAAAGTATTGGAATAAACTGGCGAGGATGAAGAAGGGGGCATGTTCGGGTGAGGTCTGTTTTAGGAATTTGATTAGAGCAACTCCCAGTATGGGGAAATACAGGACGCTAATAAGCGGATTGATTGCGGCCATAATCTCATTTTGGTAAAGATTAAGTGCCTTGGGTTGAAGAATCCAGGAGATGGGGTGAGACGCTTGCGCGGTGGCTGCGGTAAAACTATTTTGGGAAATCAGGATGTCCAGAAGATAGGTAAAGATATTTGTATTTCCGTGGTTTTTGAAAAAATATATCGAATTGCCTAGCAGTATTCCTAGAAACATCAAGACAATGAAGGCGGTAATTTGAGATAATCTGCGCTGAACTCTCGACAGGTAAAAAAGATATGCGGGAATAATAAGGAGCGCGGAAAATTTGGCGGCGATTGAAAGTCCAAGAAGCAGTGCACTCACAACTATCAGACGATAGCCGTTTTTATTGCGTATAAAATCCATAAATACTGATATTGAAGCGAGCTGGAAACAGAGAGCGGGAATGTCGAGGTGGATGGTGCGACCAAAGGAAAAAAAGAGAGGATCTAGGGCAAGAGTCATGGTCAGATATGTCGATGTTTTTAGTGAGGTATTGAGTTTTCTACATATGGAAAAGAAGAAACCGAGGGTGAAAAGTGTGGTGAGGATTGTCCCGGAGCGCCAAAAGATTGGGGAATCTGTGCCGGTAATGGCATAGGCAGGTGCAACAAAGAAATACCAGATTGTTTTTGCAAACAAGGGGTGGTTGTTGCGGTCAACGTGCCCATTGAGGAGTGATATCACCGAAGATGAGTAGATTTGTTCATCGCCTATAAATAGCTGATATTTATCAAGCTGGAAAAACAGTAAATAAACATAGGTTATGAATAAAATAAACAAGGTTACTTTGTGTTTGGGGCGCATATTACACCGATTATTTGGTATTCTTGTGTAGATATGCAAGACGTATTGTTTTTTGTTTGGGGTGCGGTCATGGGCAGTGCGGCGAATGCACTTATTGATCGGCTGCCGCGTGAAGAAAGCTGGATATCGGGGAAATCTCATTGTGATAGGTGCAAACATGAGTTGATGGGACAGGACCTGATGCCAATTATTTCCTATCTGTTGTGTTTGGGCCGGTGTCGATATTGTCACTCCCCTATCCCCTTTCGCAATTTGCTGGTGGAAGTAGGTTTGGGCCTGGCCTTTGTGGGGTTAGGTAGATTGTACGGGGTGAGTTTGGAAGCGGCTGCTATGTGTCTGATTGCTATGGTGACTCTTTGTATTGCGGTGATGGACTGGGAAACAAAAATGGTGTCGGAAGTCCTGGTTGCTGTATGGGCAATAATAATTGTAGTAATGATGGGAATTTCTGCCGAGGGGATATTGGGAGCTTTTGCCGGTCTGGTAATAGTGGGAGGGGTTTGGCTGTTTAGCCGCGGCAAGGCGATGGGTTTTGGCGACGTGGAAATTGCAATAGTAATGGGATTGTGGTTGGGGTGGCAGCAGGTGCTGATAGCTCTGTGGATAGCTTTTGTAAGCGGGGCGATTGCGGGAGGAGGTAAGATGCTTTTTAAAAAAGCTAAGTTGAAAAGCGAGATGGCCTTTGGCCCGTATCTGATTTTTGGGACCTGGATGGCATTGTGGTTTGGTGAAAAAATCAGCCCGTGGATTTTTTTGGTTTAAAATGTACCCATAATGGATAAAACCTTTTCATTATTTGAATGGAAAAAGACTGAGGCAGCATTTGTATTCGGAGTACTGCTGTTTATTTTTGGTATATCTTATTTTCAGGTGAAATTGGGCGAAATGAAGACGCGGGATGCTCAGAGGGTGTCGGATGTGGAAATGGTAAGCCGGGGACTACGCCGATTTAGAGACGATCATGGATTTGTGCCATTGGAGGCGACCGGATCGGGAAGATTGCTGTCGTGTGGAAGCCTGGGGACTGAGGAATGTGATTGGGGAACGGGAAGACTGGTGGATGAGCAGGAAGTAACTTATGTAAACTTACTTCCCGGAGATCCTCTGGAAAATAAGGGCTTTAGTTATATGTATGAGGCGAGTGCAGACCGGAAGAATTTTAAAATTTATGTGGCTTTGGAAAATCCTTCTGACAAAAAAATCAAAAGGGGTTTGACAAAGCAGTGCGGAATCAATGTACAATGTAATTGGTATGTTGAGGAGTAAAGGTTTTACACTGATAGAATTGATGATTGTGATGGGATTGATGGCTGTACTTTCCGCGGGATTATTTTCAGTGTTTGGTCAGGGATCGCAGAGATATTCGAGGGATGTGCGAAGGCAAGCGGATTTGCAGACGATTGCGGCGGCTTTAGCGATGTACCGGCAGGACCAGGGATCTTATCCGAGGTGCGGCGGAGCAACACCTCCGGTTGCTTGTGCTGCTAGTGCTATCCAAAATTTGGCACCTTACCTGGCCATGATTCCCGCTGATCCGGTGACCGGAAGACAATACAGCTATTATCCGAGAGATGCTGGTGGAGGGACCTGCACGGCAGCTGCTACTGACCGGTGTGTGTTTTATACTTTGTGTGCTGGGTCTGAAAAAGACACTACAACTAACAATAATGTAACTTGCGCTTCCACGGTGACTAACCCGTGCGGAAGCGGAAATTGTGTATATATAGTTAGAAATCAATAATGATGAGTAAGAAGAATAGGAGTTTTACGTTGATAGAAGTGATGATTGCGATTGGGGTGATGTTGGTTGTGACCAGTATGGTGATATCGGGGTTTGGCACCTATAATCGAACGCAGCAGGTAAATGCGGCTGAAGAAAGATTGCGGCAGGTATTTCAGGAAGCGAGGGCAAATGCTTTTGCCGGTAAGATAGATTGTGCGGTATGCGGTGGTTCGGACGGTATTTGTAATGGATTGAGCGGAGATGTACCGCTGGGTGGATGGAGAGTGACTGTAGGCGGCAGTGGCTATACTTTGGAGGGATATTGCGGTGGAAATTCGTTTTTGGCGCGAACTGAATCGTACGGATCCGGAATAACCGGAACAACTACATGCGGCGGTCCGGTGATTTTTTACGCTTCAGGAGGTACTAATTTGGGTTCGGCGTGTAGTGTAACCTTGACACAGACTGGAGGGAGTGTCAGTACATTCGGGGTCTCTGGAGATGGGTTTCCCACTCCAACTCCATCTGCGGCGCCGACTAACACGCCGATGCCAACTCCGACCAATACACCTCTGCCCACCAATACCCCAACACCTACAAATACACCAATGCCGACAGCCACCCCAACACCCAGACCGCCAACGCCGACACCAACTCCATCGTACAGAATGACGAATGGATATTTTATAAATCCTTCTGATCCCACCGCCAGTCGGATAGATGTGTATTTCACCCCAACTTATGTCCCGGAGCATGTGAAGGATACGGTTATGGTTTATAGAACTGATGGAACACCGCTGGGTATTTCACTTCGTAATCTACAGTGTGGTTCGAGGACAGTTGGTTATGTGGGTTCCTGGAATTCGGCCACGGTTTTTCAGTTTTATGTCACACCCAGTTGTCTGGCAGCTAATTTGGCCGGTCATGGGATAACTCAATTTAAAATCCGGCCCCATTTAACGTCGGATCCGTCCAGCGGTGCAATGTTTCGTCTGAGTCCTAATACTTTTTCAACAACAAGTCCTTATCAATTGTAACCAATATGAAACTGAGACGTGGATTGGCTTTGGTCGAGGTGATAGTGGGTTTCGCAATAACTGCGATGGGTTTGGTTGCGGTAATGAGGCTGGTGAGCCGCAGCACGACAGGGGCAGGATATGCCAACAGAGTGACAAGTGCCGGGAGGTATGCGACAGAAGCGATGGATTGGATCAAAGGTCAGGCGTCGGTGATGGGTTGGACGGACTTTAAGTTAAAGTGTGGAGCGGCTGACCCATGCGGTCCGGTGGTTTACTGTTTGAACACACTTACATGGCCGACTGCGGGAGTTTGTGTTTCGGGTGCTGTGATATCAGGTACAGAATTTGCCCGTGAGGTGACCTTAACTTCAATTAGAGATGGAACGACAGGAAATGTGCCTGTGGTGAAGGCTGAGGTGATTATCAGGTGGCGGGAAGATAAATCGGGAGAGCAGTCGGTGAAGCAGAATTATGAATTTGTGCAGCACTGATATGACGAAGAAGGGTTTTTCTTTGATAGAAATTGTTCTGGGAATGTCTTTGTTCTCCGTGCTTTTGGTAACCGCCAATATGGTGATTTTTTCAAGCCTGAAGTCTGCGCGTAAATCGGCAGGGCTTGATGCGGTACGTCGGGAGGGAGCGTATTTATTGGATTTGATTACCAAGGAGATTCAGTATTCGTCTGCAATTTCCCAACCTTGTAATGGAAATACCATAACTCTAACGCGTCCCGACAATGCCACATTGCTGACTTTTAATTTGGACACTACAGAACAGCAAATGGAACAGGGGGTGGCAGTATTGAACTCTGGTGATGTGGTGGTCAAGCTGCATCCGGATTGCGCTACGGCTTTTACCTGTTCCGTAGAACCTAATCCGCGATATGTAAATGTCTGTTTTGCGGTGGAGACGAGCAATGGGGCCGATCAAACTGATTGGGCGACTTCGGACGGGACGGGAATCAAGTTTTCCCGTCAGGTGTTGCGGAAGAATTGACAATAACAAACGACTACTCCCATAATGGTTTAGACATATGCGAAGAGGGCAAATACTTTTGGTGGTGATGCTTATAATGGCAGTGGTGGTGACGATAACATTGTCCATTTCTTCGAGAACAGTAACCGAGATCAGTACAACGACTACCCAAGATGAGTCATCTATGGCGCTTCAGGCCGCCGAGGCGGGGCTGGAACGCTATTTGGGCGGGGTTCCCTATCCGGTGAATACCGCAGAAGGCGGAGGTGGAGATTTGGACGGTGGAAGGGCGAGTTATTTCGTGCCGGCAAGTACAAATACGGTGGGGAATTCCAGCTCGTATCAGAGCCCGTATATGTTGGAGAGCGGACGTCATTTGGAGATTTCGGAGATGAGTTATATGGTAACGGGCGCCTCCAGAATTACTGTCTGTTGGGGACAAGATGATTCGTCCAATGCCGCAAAAGTTGCGGTAAATCTTGTATTTGACCAGCAACCGTTTGTGAACAGAAAGCAGTATGATCCGGCGAATCCTGTCACCTGGTCAGGTTCGGTGAGTGTACCTAATGGAAACCACGACTGCGGGACGTCCGTGCAGCA
This sequence comes from uncultured Gammaproteobacteria bacterium, assembly GCA_964502885.1. Taxonomy (GTDB): domain Bacteria; phylum Patescibacteriota; class Microgenomatia; order CAZETR01; family Amesbacteraceae; genus XYB1-FULL-44-23. The sequence continues at coordinate 37,742 of CAZCXU010000007.1, read as the reverse complement.
TGATCATTATGCGAATATAAATTTGAATAATAACAACAACAGAAATATGTATGTCCCTGTCGGAGCGGTGATTACCGGTATCAAGATAAGATTGATTGATAGTACCATTCCCGTGAAGGTGCATCCGGTGGCGATTCAATTGAGTGGTGGAATTGTGCCTATACAGGGAGGAGTGATAGAATCGACGGGTCGGTCCGGACAGTCTGTGCAGAAAGTGCGGGCAACGGTCTTGAAATATGATTTGCCGGTAATGTTTGAGGAAGCTATGTTTTCCGGAGGAGCGATAATTAAGAATTAAAATTATGAGTAATCTGCCCAAGATAGGAATTGATATTGGTTCCACATCAATAAAGATGGTAGAGCTTATGCCTGCCGGAAAAGATAAGTGGAGATTGATGACGGCTGCCGCTATGCCGTCTATCCCCGGGGGAATACAGGCAAACCAAAACAATCTTGTGGCGTTTTCGCAGGCGATTGCTAAAATGAAAAAAGAAGCGGGAGTGCGTTCCAATCGGGTGGTGGTGGCATTGCCGGAGGAGCAGGTGTCTTCGCATATAGTGGAATTGCCGATGATGAAAGAAGATGAAATTAAACAGGCTCTAACTTGGCAGGTGGAACAATATATCCCAATTCCGGCAGATAGGGCCGTGTGGAGCTATCAAGTGATTCGTAAGGATGCTGTGGGAGGTGGAATGGAAGTGCTTCTGGTTGCTGCGTCTAAGGGCTTGGTAAACTCTTATCTGGCGGTACTGGAACAGGTGGGTTTTGAGGTGGTAGCTATGGAAACTGAGTTGATGGCGACGGCGAGGTCTGAAGTTCCCCCAGAATATCCATTGTCATTAATTGTTGACATTGGCTCAAAGAGCACAGATGTGGGGGTGGTGCAGGCAGGACAGTTGGTGTTTGCCAGGACTATCCCTACAGCCGGAGAAGCTTTTACCAGGGCTATTCAGAGCAATCTGGGGTTGGATCCGGCCCAGGCTGAACAATATAAAGCGACCTATGGATTTGATTCGGCAAAACTGGGGGGGAAGCTGTCTGAAGCGATGCGTCCGGTACTGGCACTGATTGCAGCTGAGATCAAAAAAACATCTGACTTTTATACCTCGAAGCATTCCGGAGAAGTGGTGAAGTTTGTGACGATTTCCGGTGGAGTGTCAGTACTGCCGGAAATGGTGGGTGTGCTTTCAGGTATGGTGGGTATGGAGGTTTCAGTGGGAAATCCATTTACCAAACTAATTATGGATAAGGGTCAGACTCAGGCGCTGGCGGCAGGTGGGCCGATTTATGGAGTGGCGATTGGTCTGGCTATGAGAGATGTATGATAAATTTTGTTTCCCGCGACGAAAAGAAAGCAGAGTCGATATCGAAGGTTAGACATACGGTGATGGTGTGGACAACTTTTGTATTGGGTATATATCTGGTGGTAATGGCCGGTATGACGGGGTGGAGTTTGCTTTGGAATAATAAAGAAAAAAAAGCTTCGCAAAATATTGAGAATATGAAAAACAGCATCGCCAACTATTCTGATGCTGAGGTGGCTGTCTGGAAGTTGGCGGAAAGAACCACCTTAATCAGCGATTTCATGGGAGAAAAACTGAATTTTGCTGAGGAAGCGAAATATTTTGCCGATTCAGGATTTGTCATAATCGGGTGGGATGCTGACAGCTCCGGTAAGCAGTCAATAACTGCAAGTGGGGATTCGCCGGAGAAGCTGAAAGAATTTGAGGTGTATATACAGAATAAATATGAAGCGGTGAAAGTCGAAAGGATAATGTGGAGTGAGGAAACCGGGTGGTCAGGCAAATTTATTGTAAGCGGTAAAAAGGAGTCATGAACGAATTGGGGAACATAAAGATTGATAAGTGGCTATGGCTGGCCTATCCATTACTGGTTGTGGGGCTAATTATGTTTAGTGTCAGCTATTTTTTGAGTGTGGGCTTTTTTGACTTTCAGGCGCTCAGTAATCGGCAGGATGAGGTGGCAGCGGAAGAAAAAGTGGCAAAACAATTGCAAGTCAAGCTTGCGCAGGTACAAAGTCTGGATGGTGAGGCTGCCAAAGAAGACCTGAAACTTCTGGTTTCAGCTATGCCGTATGCCAAAAAAGCATGGTTGTTGGTGGCTCAGGTACAACAAGCGGCTGCAGCAAGCGAATCTGGAGTGCAATTGGTGTCTTATCGAGGTGATGTGGGAGATGTAAAAGAAGCAAGTGAGGGGGCAAAACAAGTTAAGGAAGTTTCGGGTAATGAAATGGTACTTAAAGTGGAATATCTGGTTGATGATTTTAAAAATCTGGAAAACTTGTTTAAATACTTTTCTTCAGTCAGGCCGCTCTTACGGGTACGGAAAGTGGAGTTTCTAGTGACAAGATTGGTGGTAACAGTGGAGGGAGCGTGGGCGACATGGAAGACTGAAATTCGTGATGTAGCAACTCCCCTGCCGGAATATGCAGCCGATCTGACACAAATAAAACCACAGTTGATTGAAAAGGATGATATGGAAGCCGTTTTGAGCAATTAGTCAGCAGGAGCGTTTTTGGGACTTGGTGGGGTGAGAAGAATCAGATTTGCGGCGGGTTGGCGATTTACGGCACAATAAGTCTTGACCAATGTGCGGATGGCGTTTATGACATTTCCCTGTTTGCCTATCAGACGCCCAACATCAGCATCAGCGACTTTGACGGTATAGTTTGAACCGTCGACGGTAATTTGCAGGCTGTCGACATCGGTAAGCAGTGGAGAGATGATGTATTTAAGGAAATCCTGCATTTTATTTGGCTTCGGAGATGAGACGGGCTACTCGTTCGGTGGGTTGGGCTCCTTTGGAGATCCAGCCCAGAGCATCGGTCTTGTTTAGGTTAACGGAACCGGTCAGCGGATTGTATTGACCAAGAATCTGGATATTCTTCCCGGTGATCTTGGATCTGCCTTCGCAAACCACAATACGATATGTATGTTCGTTTTTTTTGCCTACCGGACTAAGTTTGATTTTCAACATAGAAGGTATTTTATCATACCTGGGACTCAGGAAAAAGTGCTTTGACCGCATTTTGGGCAGCGTCTGTTTCGGCCTTTTGTTTACTGGGGCCGTGGCCTGTAGCGGCGACACCACTATTTAGGGTAACTGAGATGACAAAAGATTTGGCGTGGTCCGGACCTGAGGCAGAGACAGTCTGGTAGGTTGGAGTACCCCAACCCGCAGCTTGGGACAGTTCCTGCAAAAGACTTTTTGGATCTTTGGCTTTGATTTTTTCGGAGATAATTTCCGAATCGGGGAAGACTGATTCCAGATAGGAATAAGCTGTGGCAAGGCCTTTTTCCAAAAATATGGCTCCCAAAACAGCCTCGAATGTATTTGCCAGAAGCGTTTGATTGGTGCGACCTCCGGAATCTTCTTCACCTCGGCTAAGGAGAAGGTGGTTGTTGAATTGAAGCTCCAGTGATTTTTCGGCTAAGGTAGAGGTTTGAACAAGATGTGAGCGGCGGCTGGTAAGTTCCCCCTCCGGGCGATCTGGAAGCAGTCGGTAAAGACGATCTGAAATGATAAGCGAAAGAACCGAATCTCCCAGGAATTCCAGCCGTTCGTTTGATAGTGTACCCGGGTGTTCGTTGCAGTATGAGCGATGTGTAAAGGCTAAGGTAAGGAGGGGGCAGTCGGTAATGAAATCTGCAAGGTTGGTCATTCGAGTGTTTCGCTTTCGGGTTCGAGGGCGTGCAATAGGTCGGAGACAGAGGAAATGTTTCCAACTTTGTCCTCCGGGAGAATGAAATCTAAAGCATCCTGCATGCGGGTAATCAATTCCAGGGTCTGTTCTTTTGATAAATTGAAATCAATTACAAAATCCGACTCAGGAAGAATATTTTCCGGAGTGGTTTTGAATTCGTTTGCCAGGAATTGAATTATCGCGTGGTTAAGATTGGGGTTCATTGAGATGTTTTACCGCGGTGCCGAGGGCACCATTTATAAAACTCGGACTGGCCTCACTGCCATACTCTTTTGCCAGTTCGATTGCCTCGTCTATGATAACTTTGAAAGGGGCCGTTTTGTCAATTGTCAATTCGTAGATTGCCAGACGTAGAATTGCCAGGTCTACCGGATTGAGTTTTTCCAGAGGCCATTCGGGGGCAGACTTTATCACGAGAGGGTCAATAGTGTCCAGATGGTTCCAGATGTGCAGGATCTCACTGCTGGGGCATTTTTGCACCGCGGACGAATAGAGATACTGCATTAACTTGATACGGTTTTTATGCCGTGGATCGGAGGCTGTTTTCATGAGGAAAAACGCGAATTATTTGACCTTCTTACCTTTGTAGAAACCACAGTAGGAGCAAGTCCGATGTGGAAGAATGGGCTTTTGGCAGTTTGAGCAGATGCTGAGGGAAGGTAGTGTGAGCTTGATGGAAGCTCGACGTTTGCCCTGACGCATGGTGCTGTGACGGCGTTTTTGTAGGGGTGTCATATTTGTGTGGGCCTAATTAGGCTGAACGAACGTAATTTTAGCTGTTTTTAGCAGATCCCGCAATACGGGGTATTTATCCAGGTCATTTTGGACTAATTCGGCCTGGTTTTTTGCCTTTTCAATCAAATGCAGATTATCAAAAGTAGCGACTTTGAACTGGGGAATTCCATGCTGGGCTGTGCCGTACATCTGGCCCGGACCACGAAGTTTGAGGTCAATTTCGGCAAGTTGCAACCCGTTGTCGTATTGCTCCATGGCTTTGAGGCGGGAGAGTTGATCTGCTCCGGACGAAAAGAGCAAACAATAGGACTGAGTATTACTTCTGCCCACACGACCGCGCAACTGGTGCAATTGCGCCAGTCCGAAGCGATCGGCGGCTTCGATGATCATGATAGTGGCCGCAGGTATGTCGATACCTACCTCGATGATAGGGGTGGCAACGAGGATGCGAGTTTGCCCGGAACGGAAGTCATTTATGTTTTTATCTTTTTCTTTGGCTGACTGACGTCCGTGCAGTAGTCCAATAGATAGTTTCGGAAAATGATTTTTTAGCTCCTGAAAATGAGTAGTGGCGGCTTTGACCGTGCTGGCTGATTCACTGTCTTCGATAAACGGACAAACCCAGTAAACCTGATTTTGGGTATCTGCCAATTGTTTTTTGATCCAATCATAAGCCCCGGTACGTTTATTTTCCGGAACTACCCAGGTTTTTATGGGGAGACGGCCAATTGGTTTGTCGGTGAGAACTGATACGTCGAGGTCACCGAACATGGTGAGGGCGATGGTGCGTGGAATTGGTGTGGCGGTCATGGTGAGAATGTGGGGTGATGTACCAAGCTGTGAGGCCAGTGTGCGTTGAGCAACTCCAAAACGATGCTGTTCGTCGATGACGACGACTCCAACGTCGGTGAAGAGGTGCTGATTTTTTTCTGTCAGGAGAGCGTGTGTGCCTACCAGTATGGGTGAAGTGGCGCAGGGGCTGGATTGGGAGGTGACTAGTGTAGTGCTGATATCAAAAGTACGGAAAAGGGAGGAAAGGGTTTGGTGGTGCTGGGCTGCAAGGATTTGGGTGGGGGCTAGCAGGACGGATTGAAAACCATTGAGATGGGAAACGTACATACAAAGAGCGGCGACGATGGTTTTTCCACTGCCGACGTCACCTTCCAGGAGCCGGTTGGTGGGTATGGGGCGGGAAAGGTCTGCGAGAATGGTTTTGATGGCTGCTTGTTGGGAGCCGGTGAGAGTGAAAGGTAATCTGTTTATGAATTCCTGAATTTGGGCTTGGTCTATGGTTAAGCTGTGGGCCAGTATGGTTTTGTTCCATAATTTTTTGTTTTGCAATGATTGAAGCTGCAGCAGGAAAAGCTCGTCAAAACTCAGCCGGTCTCTGGCTGTGGCAATCTGGGTCATCTCTTTGGGAAAATGAACATTGTGAAGTGCTTCCGACCAAGGAGAGAGATCTGGTATGGCAGGGAAAATGTCGGTATGGGCAAATATGTCCAAGAGGTTGTGGATTTTTGTGCGAAGCCATTTTGAGGAAATGCCTGCTGTCTCTGGATAAATGGGAACTATGCGGTTGGTGTGGATACTTGGCTGCCCTACTTCGTAAAATTCGTAGTCCGGGGAGATAAGTGTGGGTTTTGAGCCAAAGAAATCAACTTTGCCATAGAGGCTAACTGATTTATCTTTGAGGGCTTTGACTAAAAATGGCTGGTTGAACCAGATAACTGGAAAAGTACCAGACCCGTTTTCCAGAAGAGCTTTTTGGATAAATTTGCCATTTCTGGTGAACTCATTTTTGAGAGAGTTTAGTCGGCCATTCAGGGTGACCTGTTCTCCGGGTTGAGGGCGCGAATTTGTATTTGAAGGAATGCGATTTTCGTAGCGTGATGGCAGATGATATAACAGGTCAAATACGGAAGAAATGCCCAACTTGGCCAACTTACCAGTGATGGCCTCCCCTACCCCTGGAATAGCGGTGGTGGGTGAATAAAGCTGCATGCTGACTACTTTAGACGTATGACAAGTAGGGTACGATGGAGCCAATAAGCAGCGCCAGGGAGCTGATGACGATAATAATTGCGTAAAGGCGGCGATTCTTTTTGTTGACTGCCATGCGTGTATTATATAGCTTTTTCAAAACAAAATGTCAGATTTTTTTGTGCGGGATATGTATTGATGGTATTTGTTGCGACTATATGTGCGAGTTGGAAAAATGGTTTCTTTGAGGATATGATTGGGGGGTGGATAATATCCGTGACTGGTATGATGTGTGGAAGCGGAAACAAATGAAATTGTCGAGGCGTCCAATAGTAAAAAGGTCTATGGGGAAACTTCTGTCGACTTTGGCGGGAGTAGTGTTTGTGGGGATGGTAGCAGGAATTATAGGTCTGATGGCTTTTTTTGCCTATGTCGCTAAAGACTTGCCAAGTCCCGATAAAGTGGTGAGGCGTGAAGGCTTTTCGACGAAAATATTTGATCGAAATGGTAAATCTCTCTACGACGTATTTTCTGATGAGAGACGCACACCAGTAAAACTGGATGATGTGGCGATGAATTTACGAAATGCTACGGTGGCAATTGAAGATAAAAGCTTTTATGCGCATAAGGGGGTGGACCCATTGACGCCTTTTAGGATTGCATACAATGTGGTGTTTAAACGGCGGGTAATTGGTGGATCCACTCTGACACAGCAACTGGTGAAAACTGTGTTACTGACGAATGAAAGAACCCTATCACGAAAGATAAAGGAATTTATTTTGACATTACAGGTGGAGAGTAAGTACTCGAAAAATGAGATTCTGCAGATGTATCTGAATGAGGTCCCGTATGGGGGTACGGCGTGGGGTGTCGGGGAAGCTGCGCAAATGTATTTTGGAAAATCTGTATCCGAGTTGAATCTGGTGGAGTCGGCGGTGCTTGCCGGCTTGCCGCAGTGGCCATCACGATACTCCCCTTTTGTCGGCAAAGCGTATGAGGCAAGAACTGAAGAGGTGCTGCGGAGAATGCGCGAGGATGGTTATATAAGTAATGACGAAGAAAAAAAGGCGTTGGAAGATTTGAAAACTTTACCGGTAGCTACTCAATCCGGGACACTGAACGCTCCGCATTTTGTATTTTATGTAAAAAATTTACTGGTGGAAAAGTACGGCGAACATGTGGTGGAACAGGGGGGTTTGCGGGTAACTACAACTTTGGATCTGGAACTGCATACAAAAGCACAGCAGATAGTGGCGGAAGAAATCGATAAAGTGAAACATTTGAATATTACGAATGGTGCGGCATTGGTGGTAGATCCCAAAACCGGACAGATTTTGTCCATGGTGGGCAGCAAAAACTGGGGAGATCCCAATTATGATGGAAAATACAACGTAGTGACCGCAATTCGACAACCGGGATCGGCGATTAAGCCTGTGGTGTACCTGACGGGATTACGCAAAGGGTATACCGCAGCCAGTATGCTGATGGACACCCCCACCTCTTTTCCTGGCGGGGATAAGCCGGAGTACATTCCGGTAAATTATGATGGGAAATTCAGGGGTCCGGTGTTGGTTCGGGAAGCTTTGGGAAATTCATTGAACATTCCGGCTGTGAAAATGGTGGCACTGGTGGGCGTGAAAGAAATGTTGAGCACCGCATATGATTTGGGTTTTACCACTTTGGAACCTACTGCCGCTTTGTTGAAACGAGTAGGATTGTCAATTGCGCTGGGTGGCGGAGAAGTAAAACTTTTGGATATGGGTGCAGCATATAGCAGTTTTGCGAATGGTGGGTACAAAATTAGCCCAACTGCGATTTTGAAAGTAACGGATATCAATGGAAAAGTTTTGGAGGAATGGAGCAATGCCGGTGTATCTACAAAACAAGTAATATCGGCTGGAGAAGCATACATTATTTCCTCAATTTTGGCTGATCCGGATGCTAGAAAGATCACTTTCGGAACCGGAAGTCTGCTGGAAATTCCCGGGAAAACCGTTTCTGTGAAAACTGGAACTACCAATGATAAAAAAGATAATTGGACAGTGGGGTGGACGCCCTCTGCTCTGGTGGGAGTGTGGGTTGGGAATAATGATAATTCTTCGATGAAACAAGTTGCTTCGGGTGTGACAGGTGCGTCGCCCATATGGAGAAAGATAATGATGGAAGCTTTGAAAGGTAAGGCTGATGAAAAAATTACCAGACCGGATGAGGTAATGGAACTGGATGTGGACAAGGTGTCAGGTTATAGGGCTCATGACGGTTTTGAAGCGAAGAAAGAATATTTTTTGAAAGGAACGGAGCCGTGGGCCGATGATCCGATTCATAAAAAAGTTAAAGTATGCAAGGGTGAGGGAAAACTGGCAACTCCGGCTGATGCGGCATCTGGAAATTATGATGAGAAAGAGTTTTTGTATTTTAAAGAGGAAGATCCTTTTGAGAAACAAAATGGAGGCAATAAGTGGCAGGAGGGGGTATTGGCGTGGTTGAATACGCAGGCTGAGCCGAAATATCATCCACCAACCGAGTATTGCAATAACAATCCAATTTGGGTGAGAATTGTGGAGCCGGCTGATAAGGTGAGACTTAATACCAGAGATGTGAAATTGCGGGTGGAAGTGGACGATCTGAATCCTGTGAAAAAAGTGGAAGTTTTTGTGGATGGAAATTTGAGATACACAAACGGGTCGGCTCCGTATGAAGTAACTGTCCCAAATTTAAATGATGGGTATCATAAGATCGAAGTGCGGGCAGAAGATGATAAAGGAAAGGTGGGTACGAGGTATGTGGAGTTTTCGGTGAATCAGGATTATGCAGGACCACCCTCCCCAACACCAACTCCGTCTCCTGTGCCAACTGTCACCGTGGTACCGAGTCTATAGGTTCTGTTGGGATATTTGCATGATTTGCTCGCGTAGAGGAAGAATTTCGTTTGAGTTGAGTTGGTGGTCGTCTGTGTGAAAAGTAAGGCGAAGAGTGATTTTGTCATTGTAATGATCAATGAGGAGGACGTTTTTGATGAGGGGGCTTTTTGAGTAGATGAGTTTTTCGAGTTGAGAATATGATCCGGTTAGCTTTATGTTGAAATCCTCGTAGATTGGGGCGAACCTGGAAATAGGGGTGAAGGGTTTGGTGTTTGTGGATTTTTTTAGCAGATCTTCTACAGCTACTTCCCATACATAACAGTTGGGGTGGGCCGAAATCCTGATTTCAAAATCCCCTATTTTTAGATCCTGCAAAAAAGCCTCAATTTTCCCTTTGAAACGAAAGTAGTTTGAATGATTTGAATCAGCAGTGTCGATTCGAGTAGTGGAGACAATGAGCCGCAGTTGTTCTGTGGGTAAATCTGCCGGTTTGGGTAAGTAGACGTTTGCAATTTCGAACAGATCCAAATGCTCGATGCGGCCGGAATTCTCGGAAATGATCTGCAGGTGGGAGGGAGTGAGGCTGGTGCGCAGATGTGTCCATTCGGATGAAAGCGGGTTTGATAAGGCAAGGTCTCCGTTTGCGGAGGTGGTGAGGCTGTAAGAATAGGTTTCGGTATGTCCAAGATATTTCCAGGCGGTTTTAATACGCGACTCGAATAGAAATCCTGAATCATCTCTGTTTGTAGGCAAAATACCACCCATGAGCTCGGAGGGAATATTGTGGTAACCGTATATGCGAGCAATTTCTTCTATGACGTCCTCAGGAATAAGAATGTCGAATCTACGCCATGACGGAGGGGTTACTGAAATCGCCGTGCTGGTGGAAGATACCTGAAAGTTGAGGCGTTTGAGAATCTCTTTGATTTGAGACATGGGTAGACTGGCTCCCATCAGATTGCCTACACGGGAAACGGGAAAAGTGATCTTTGCTGGTGGCGGTAGAGGTGGAAATATGTCTTCTAGACCGCTAATCTGCGCCTTGGGAAAAAGAGTATGAACTATTTGAAGCATGCGCTTCATTGCAATCAGGCCGATTTCGGGATCTATGTCTTTTTCTAAAAGTGTGGCGGCTTGTGTGCGGATGGTGTGTTTCATTGAGGCAAAACGCACTTTGGAACTAATGACACTGTCGACAAAAAGGAGAACTGAGGTAGTGCTGTCTTGGACGACGCTATTTTGTGTACCCATAATTGAAGGAAGATCAATGATTTGACCTGTGCCATCATCAATCACTACTTCTCCCCCGACGAGGTCGTGGGGTTTTTCGTCCAAAGTGACAAGCGTCTCTCCTGGGGCGGCTTCACGAATAAGCATTTTTTTTGTGGTGAGACGGTCGAAGTCGAAGACATGGGTCGGGTGGCCGGTTTCCCACATGACATAGTTTGTGATATCTACGAGATTGTTTATGGGGCGGATCCCGACTGCATTGAGGCGATTTTGGATCCAGTCAGGCGAGCTTTTGATAGTGATTCCCGAGACCTTGATTGCAAGCAGACGACGACAAAGGTGAGGGTCGTTTTTGATGGTCAGATCAGGTTTGTCTGATGCGGAAAGTTTTGCAAGTTTGAGCGGTTTTATTTTTGCCGTAAAACCAAATTGCGGCAATATTGCGGCGGCTTCACGGGCTATGCCGTAGACAGACATGCAATCGACGCGATTTGTGGTGACTTCGATGTCATAAATGTAGTCTGGGTTGGAGGAATCAGATCCGGTGCTGTGCATACGTTCAATAGAGGGTCCACAGAGGGACAGGCAGCGTTGGATGTCGTGGGGGGATGCGTTGGTATCCAGATATTCGCGGAGCCAGGAGTCGGGAATAAGAATATTCATAAAATCAGAATTGGTTTAAGAATCTAATGTCGTTTCCGTAAAGGAGACGGATGTCATCGAGTTTTGTGCCGGCTTTCATCATATAGGTACGTTCTACTCCCCAGCCAAAAGCAAAACCAGTATAGATTTTTGGGTCGATGTGGCCGGCTTTCAGAACACTTGGATGAACCATGCCTGCTCCACCAAGCTCAAGCCATCCTTCCTTGCAAAGACGACAACCTGTGCCTCCACAAATGCCGCAGGAAATGTCAACTTCGAAAGATGGCTCGGTAAATTGAAAGTTGTAGGGACGCAGTCTGGAGATGCGGTTGGGACCAAAAAATGTCTTTACGAAATAGTCGGTGGTACCTTTTAGGTTTGCGATAGTGATGCCGCGGTCAATAACTAAGCCTTCAAATTGGTGAAACATGGGGGTATGAGAGACATCAATTTGGCGACGATAACATTTGGCGATGTTTATCATGCGGATGGGTGGTGTGCCGACTCGCTGCATCTCGCGGATCTGGCCGCTACTGGTGTGAGGGGTGAGAAGCATCTTCCCTAGATGGGGGTGAGCCGGAGTGTCAATAAAGAAAGTTTCCCAATCGTCTCGGGCGGGGTGGTTGTCGGGAAAATTTAGACCCTCAAAAGCGTACCAATCCCACTCGACTTCGGGGTAGCGGACGCGGGTAAAGCCTATCTTTTCAAATACTGAGCTGATTTCGGATATCGCGTGGGTGACGGGGTGGAGGTGCCCAATGATTGGCCTGTTTCCAGGAAGAGTTGAATCAAAGTGTGAGTGGGCGACCTTTTCTGCTGAGCTTTTTTGGCTTGAGGAAAAGGCTGATTGGATAGCTGACTTTACGTCGTTGAAGAGCTGACCGACTTTGTTTTTTTGTTCCGGAGGCAAGTCCTTGAACGATTTGGCGATTTCGGCAAGTTGGCCTGCTTTCCCTAAATAGCGGATGCGGATTTCTTCCAGTTCATTTGGGCTTCCTGCCTGGAGAATCATGGCCAGTGCCTCGTTTTTGATATTTTGCAAACGCTGGTGCATTTTTTTCATTATATCTGTTAACAAATCAAAAAAAACTCCCTTTTTCGGGGAGTTGTGTTGCTTTACTGCAAAAAATTGCAGCGACTCCCCTACTTTTGGAGTTTAAAGCCGGCCGCTTTTACAACGGATTCAAAAACCTGAGGATAGCTGGTGACCAATTCTGAAAGGACTTTGCGGTCGATCTGGATAGAAGATTTTTTCATCTCACAAATAAATCGTGAGTAATTGACTCCGAGACGACGAAGGGCACCATTAATGCGTACAGTCCAAAGAGTGCGAAAATCGCGTCGTCTGAGCTTGCGTCCAGCAAAAGCGTATTGGCCGGCGTGAATTACGGCTTCGCGGGCGACCCGATAAAGTCGATGGCGGGACATGCGGTAGCCTTTTGCCAAGTTGAGGACTTTTTTGTGTCTGTATAGACGTGGTGATTTGACGCGCATTTGTTTTTTGGATTTTTAGGCTCGGGCCATAAGACGCTTGACGCGTCGGCCGATTCTACCAGTCACTAATACTGTTTGTCGATGTCTGCGGGATTGGGAGGCGGATTTGTTGCGATGCAAATGGCGGCCAAAGGCCACTCGACGGACTACTTTGCCGGAGCCGGTTATCTTGAAGCGGCGAAGAGCTGATTTTCTGGTTTTTTGCTTGTGAGCCATATTCCGTGGATTATACAATTTTAACCGGATTTTTCCTAGGGGTTGGGTTTGGGTGTGGACACTTTGGAGGGTTTGACGGGTGAAAGTGTGGCTGTATACTGTTTGCCGAACCATTTGGCCTCTGAATCAAAAGTACTTACCTCTGAGAGTACTGCATAGGCTTTTGACATTACTTGTGGTCCGAACTCCTTTTTTGACATCTGTCGACCAATAAAACGGACAGTAATTCGCACCTTATTACCTTCGAGTAAGAACTCTCTGGCCCGATTGACCCGGGTTTGAAAGTCGTTTTCAGCCATGAAGGGGGTGAGACGAATTTCTTTGAGATCAACTTTTTTGGCACCAGCCCTACTTTGACGTTCTTTTTTTGCCTGTTGATAGAGGAGCTTTTTGTAGTCTATGAGCTTGACTACAGGAGGATTGGCGTGAGGAGCAATTTCCACAGCGTCAATTTTGAGCTCATTTGCTTGAGTTAGTGCTTCTGCTAAAGGGAGAACGCCTATTTGTGTTCCGTCTTCACGAAGCAGTCGGACTTCTTTAGCCTGAATTTGGTGGTTTACTCTGTAGGTTTGTTCGCTCACTAGACAACCTCATTATAACAAACTGAGAGACTTACGGGCAATCATGTCTTTGACTATGTCGACAAACTGCGCTTGGGGCATGACCTGTTGCTCTTTTTGGCCTCTGAATCTGACTGATACTGATTGGGAAGCAATTTCTTTGTCGCCGATGACTAGTATGTAGGGTACTTTTTGCAGCTGCCAGTCGCGAATCCGAGCGTTTAGAGGCTCGTTGCGACTGTCCAAGTGGACACGTATGTTTGCGGACTTAAGCTGATCATAGATTTGTGAGGCGTATTCGTTTTGACGATCAGTGATAGGAAGTATGCATGCCTGTACTGGGGAGAGCCAAACCGGCAATGCTCCGGCAAAGTGTTCGAGCAGGAAGCCTACAAAGCGCTCACTGGATCCCAAGGGGGCGCGATGCTGAACTATGGCATACTTCTCTTTACCGTCGGTGTCCGTATATTTGAGGTCAAAACGACGGGGCATAAATAGATCAATCTGGTTTGTGGAGATGCCATATTCATTGCCTATGGCGGAGTGGATTTTGAAGTCCATCTTTGGTCCGTAGTGGGCTGCTCCTTCGTTTTGGACTATGTATTTGATTCCTGATTTGTCCATGGCAGCACGAGAAAGTGCTTCGGCTTTTTGCCAGAGCTCGTCTTCTCCGTGATATTTGTCTTTTTTGGCGGGATCGCGGAGGGCGAGAACAATGTAGTAGTTTGTGAGACCAAGTGTGTCGTAATAATATTTATGGAGATTGATGATTTCGACAAAAACATCCACCGCTTGCTCTTCTGTACAATAAATATGGGCGTCGTTTTGCACAAAAACTCGAGGTCGTAGAATGCCATTGAGGGCACCGGCGTTTTCATATCTGGCGACAGTACCGTATTCGGCAAGACGTAGAGGTAAGTCACGATAGCTACGAGTTTTGTTTTTGAAGATCATATGGTGAAACGGGCAGTTCATGGGTTTTACAAAATATGTTTCATCCTTGTTTTCTCCGGGGACTTCCACTTTGTACATTTCGTCCTCAAAATATGGCACATGTCCGGATGTGACAAACAAATCGCGTTTGGTAAGAAATGGGGTACTGACTCGTTGGTACCCCCATTGGTCCTCGGTTTCCTTGCCCCACTTTTCCAGTTCTTCTTTGATGATGGTGCCTTTGGGCAGCCAAAGCGGCAGTCCTGGGCCAATTTCTTCACAGAAAGTAAAAATCTCCAAGTCTTTACCAAGTTTGCGATGGTCTCGTTTTTTTACTTCTTCCAGGTAAAGCAGGTGGTCTGATAGTTGTCTTTCGGTTGGCCAGCAGGTGCCGTAAATTCGGGTAAGCATTTTATTTTTTTCGTTGCCGCGCCAGTAAGCTCCTGCGACAGATAGTAGCTTGAAGTGCAATAGCTGTGAATCGGGATTATCGATATGGCCTCCCCGGCAGAGATCTGTAAATTCACCCGATTTATAGAAAGTGAGGGGTTCGCCACGACCGGAAATTTCCTGGATCAGCTCTAACTTGTAGGGGTCGTGTGCAAATTGTTTCTTGGCTGTTTCGGTATCAATATCAATGCGGCTGAACTCTTTCCAATCTTTGGCCAGTTCGTGCATTTTCGCCTCAATTCTGGAGAAATCCTCTTCGGATATCTTGGTTGATCCGAAGTCGAAGTCGTAGTAGAAGCCATTTTCTATGGCCGGGCCGAGAGTTGGGAGTGCGTGTGGCCATAGATTGGTAACTGCTGCAGCCAGCAAGTGTGAACAGGAATGATTGAGATGATCTAGATTCATAAAAAAAATAAAACCACCCGTTTGTCAGACCCGGGGTCCCATCTGACTACTATGGTGGCTTAATAAACTATTTTTAGCAATAGCGGCTTTTGACTTTGAGGTTGGTGAGATCTCATGCGAACGTCAAAATTTATTAGCGTTATTTTGCACCTGAGACGGTGGGATTGTCAAATAGCTTGTTTGAGCAGATGTTTTCTAGTGCATTTTCGTCATATATTCGTAGAACTTCCACGACAACTTTTTTTTGACCAATCTTGATATTTACTAATTCGTTTCTTCCGCTTATGATGCTTCCGTCCGGATATAGGTAGGCTTGAAGTGCCTCAGCGGCTTTGTCTTGTTGACAGGAAGATTTGAATGGTAAGGTAATAACAGTTTCTAGAACGGCTGGTGACATGATTTCTTTCATTTGTTTTGCAGGGATTTCAATATATCCAGGTCCTGTTTTCTTGGTCCGGAGTGATTTTGACCGGGGGTTTCGAGGATAAAGGGGATATTTGTAAGCTGTGGACTATTGAGAAAAGCTTTCATTTCGGATAGGCCAATTTTTCCTTCTCCCAAGTTTGCGTGTCGGTCTCTGTGTGAGTTGAACTCGACCAGAGATTCATTGAAGTGGATAACACCTAGGTGTTTGAGGCCTATTTGTGAGTCAAACTGACGGAGGAGGTTTGAGATGGGAATTCCGCTGGCAAAAGCGTGTTGGGTGTCCAGACAAACAGCTAAACGGTCGGGAACATTTATTACGTTCATGATTTGGGACAATTCTTCAAAATTGTCGCCTATCACTCCTTGGTGTCCGGCAGCGTTTTCGAGATAAAGTTTGCTAGGTCCGGAAGTGTGATCAAGAATCCGTTTTATTGCATCAGTGATTTGCGGGAAAACACTATTGAATCCCCTACCTTGGTGGCTGCCGATGTGAAATATTGTGCCGACTCCACCGATTTCTTGTGCCAGCTTTTGATAAAAGATGAGTGAATCTATGGATGCTTGAAGATAGTCAGGTTTGGAGGTGGCGAGATTTATGAGATAGACCCCATGAAAGAAATGCGGGCCGATAGAGTTTTTTTGTTTTTTGTTCTGATATAACTCCAACTCGCCAACGGAAAACTCTTTTGTCTGAAGCGATCTAGGCGATGAGGCAAATGTCATAAGGGTGTTGCCACCCAGATCCACTATACGATCGATGCATTTATCAAATCCGCCGGCTATGGAGACGTGTGCGCCTAAAAGCATCTTTTTTGAAAAACGGTGGGCACTAAGGGTTTCGCACCCCTGACCTTCTCAATGTCAATGAGACGCTCTACTCCTGAGCTAAGTGCCCAATTAGGACCCGTCTATTTTACTACAAACTCATGAGGAAGGTCTCGAGAATCTCGGAGTATGTATTGAGGCTAGATATATCTACCCATTCCTGATCGGAGTGGAGACCGTCGCCGGTAGGCCCGAAACAGACTCCGGGAACTTTGATGCGGTCGTAGTGGCGAATGTCTGAGGCGCCATGTTTTTGAATAAATTTCGGAGGTTTGCCGGTTGATTCCGTGATTGTTTCGGCTAAATATTTTAGGTATCGATTTGATTTGTCGGTGTGCTGGGATGGTTCTTTGGTAATAAACTGGACATCGAGATCTGGCCCCGCGAGCTGTTTGATGGTACCCATGATAGTGTCGGTGTCACTGGGTACATAGCGGAAATCTAATCGCACTTCTGCTTCGTCGGGAATTTTATTGTAGGTTTCGTTTGAGGTGCCAATTTTTGCCAGATTGACAGTGGTAACCCAAGCTTCTCTTTCGGGAAGCGAATAATGGGTTTTGAGACGAGCTAAAAAGTCATGAATTTTCCAAAGGGCATTGTCGCCTTTCCATGGGTAGGCTCCGTGTCCGGGCGTGCCTGCGGCTTTGACGTTTACCCAGGCAATACCTTTGGCTTCGTTGTTTAGATCAAGATCGGTAGGCTCGCCAGCAATGACGAAGTCGGCAGTAACTCCCTGGTCTATCTGATATTTTGTACCGTGGAATCCGCCCACCTCTTCGTCGGTAACTAATTGAAGGCCAAGAGGGTAATTAACTTTTTTGGCAAGCGATTTGAAGGCGAGAATTTCACAGGCAGCTCCGCCTTTCATATCTATGGCTCCCCTACCCCAAAGTTTCCCGTCCTGGGTTTTTGCCTGATACTGGTCCGGACGGCCGGGAACAACATCGAGATGGGCGTTGAGAATGATTTTGAATTTTTCCGGAACTTCTTTAGCGTTATAGAAAAGCAAACTAGGAATACCGGCATTGGTAAATTCTTTGTAGTTGAAACCGGAAAGTTCGGTTTTGACTAATTCCAGCACTGATAGGAGCTGACTGGGGGATTCCTTTGTGGAAGGAATGGACATTAGCTTAGAGGTAAGAGTTAATTGCGGAGTCATGTTTGAATGATAGCACCAGTTAATCAAATAATTACTTTGGCTCCTCGAACTCAAAAGAGCCGAGGTTTTTGGTGTTGAGGACATCACAGACCCAATGAATCTGATCCAATGCGGACTGATCACTATCAACGGAACCGGATATTGGGACGATCAGTTTAACGGTGTGTGACCAGTCTGAGCCGGTTTTTTTCGGATGACGAAGAAAAGTGGTGGCATATGTTACGGCATGTTCCTCCCGCCACAGCGTTTCAACGAGATGGTTTCCCTGATTTTCAGACAAAGCGGTTGGTGTGTTCAGTTTGAGATCTATGTCTATTGCTGCGCCGTCAGAAATTAAACTGGCTATATTGCCACTTGCCGAGCTGCCCCCGTCCCGCATATTCCAATCATGAACTTTGCCCGGACTTTCATAGGGATTTTTGGCAATAAACATGTCTAAATTAACAGGCCCCCAATATCCCAGTAAATGAACTGCCTGGGCAAAGCGAGACATCAGGCGTTTTACCTCAGAGATGCCGCTAGGGCTGAGGCCAATGAGATCAGCTTTTTCAGGAGAAGCCATTATCATTCCCTGATACACGCCTTCTGATGTGGAGACGACTCTTCCGACTGAAAAGAATTTAAATTCTCCGTTGGGCAATAAATATCCTCTTGCGCCGTAGTCGGAATAGCCTTGAGCTTGCCCGAAAGCCACTTCTTTTTCTATGACTACATCCGCAGGGTATTCCTTACCTTCGGATGTAAACATTTTGTGGAAATTAATTTGCATTTCTGCTTGGTAAGTTGTGTCAGATTTAAAACGTTGAACGTCTACACGATTTGTGCCCATGCCACTGGCGCTTTCGCCAAGTTTTACCCAGGCTATGGGGAAATCGACCTGAGATATCGCCTCAGAAATTTTATTTGCCATGGAATTGGCAGTGTCGCCCTCGTTTGCTATTACCTCGACGCCATCAACAATGTTGTTGCCCATTCCCGCATCGCGCATCATGAGTTTCATTTGGGCCTTATTGTTATAACGTGCTGCGTCTGGAGTCGTGTTTTGCAATTGGAGCTCGCGTGAGCCTATGAAGGGATGGACAAATGCGGGTTTGCCCATATATTGCTCTAATGCGGTTACTGGCACTTCTGAATACGAGAATTTGGGGACAATTACAACTTCTGGAGGTGGTATTTCGTGTTGGGTGCAAATTTCTTTGAGAAGAGAGATTTCAGCAGGTACCGGGTTTTCTTGCATTACTACGATAGGTGCTTCAGGAAGCCTATATGCAGCAGCAATCCAAGGCATACGCCCTTCATATGCACCAGGGGGAACGGTGTGGTTGGTAAGTGCGGTGCGAGATGCTGGGGGGAGGGCGTGGGGGACGTTACCCACGAACACTATTCGGTATTCAGAAAAATAACTGGACAATTTTCGTCCAAGATCTTGGCGTTCTTGTTGGGACGGCGATTTCTCGATTTCTTTATTCATTTTTTCGAGCGATATATAACATTCGATTTGCCATTGTTCCTGTTGCCCCGGGAACTACTATTGAGTGACCGTTTGAATATGAAGTAAAGCCAGCTGCTTGCAACATCCCGAACACTTCCTGTTCTGAGTATGGGCGCATAGAAAAATTTGCTGTCGAGACAATTCGTGGTCCAGATGTAATTTCTTCCTGTACTTCGATGCGACCATTTGAAAAGTGCCTCGTTGTGGCAATGCGATGTCCTTGGCTGAATTTAACCTCTGTTTGAGGAGAAGAATATTGTTGTCTCATTCGTTCCCCATCTTGAACGTCTAATAAAAATAATCCATCTTTTGGATCGAGGGATTGGGAGACGCTATGTAAGAAGGCTTCATCATCTTCGCGACGTGTGGAATAACCTAAAACACTATTTCCTAAACAAGTAATTGTTGGGAAAGTCATTCCAAGTGTGTGGATTGATCTGGCGTCGCCTTTGACGAAATTTATTCGTCCTACTAGTCCTGCTTTGATTGCCATTTCCTGACCCATTTTCAAGAAGGGTAAGGATTGGTCCAGTACTGTTACATGGTTGCAACCTTGGGTAATAAAGCCGGCAGCATGACGACCCATTCCCCCAGCAACGTCTAAAATTGGATTGTTCTTCCAGTCGGGTTTGTGGGTAGTGATGAGCTCATCGAGTGCTGTTACTTCAAGCTGAGTTTGAGTTTGGGCGGTTTGCTCTCCATGGGACAGCATATAGGCTGGAAGACCAGTTTCGCTGTAACGATTGACCCACCATTCTTGATTTGACATATGTGTATGAAAATAAAAAAACCTCCCTGTGGGAGGTTTGTTCTTGGTTATTTAATTTGGGCTATGCTTACTTAAAGGTTCCTCCCACGTTGTGCCCGATCCTCATAAAGAGGACTAGAGCGGCAATAATAATTAGGGAGGACGCCATGTGTGTCATGTTTGCGCAATTGTAGACTTGTAGTAATTTGTTGTCAAGTTGATTGTTTTTTGCAGATTGGGAAGCTGGGAATATATCTGAACAAGGGAAGAAATTCCTTTGAAGTAGTTGGATAGAGAAAGAAATTCGTTTGGCGCATGGACGTTGTCATCCGGAAGACCAAATCCAATAAGAACACAGGGAACTTGTAATTTGGCGGCAAGAGCAGGAACGAAGCCAATAGAACCCCCCTGACCTGTAAACACGGCCGGATTTTGAAAACTGGCCCTGAGGCAGTCTTTTGCCAACTGATATATGGGGTGAATGGACGGAGCTTTGTATGGTAAAACGACTGGATAATAATTTACGGAATAGACACAGCGCTTGGGGATGAGGCGGTTGAGATATTTGACTAAACCAGAGTAAATTTTGAGCGGATCCTGATTTGGAACAAGACGAATACTTAATTTGGCGGTGGCCGTATTGGGGATAATGGTTTTCGTACCGTGACCGGTATAGCCGGAGTCCAGTCCGGTGATGTCCAGAGTTGGTTCGCTCCAGCGTCTGCGATTTAGAGAGACGCGGGGATCGTCTTTTGTAATATAGTAAAAATGCCCTTCCTTGAGCAAATTACTTTGTAAAGGTTCAAGTCGCTTGAAATCGGCAGTTTCCTTTGCGGTCAAGGGAACAATATTTGAATAAAACCCGGGAATATTGATACGACCTGAGCCGGATTTGAGACCAGAAAGAATATCAGAGAGAATGAATGCAGGGTTGGGGGCGATACCGCCAAATTGGCCGGAATGGAGGTCGTGGCTGCCAGTTTGTAGTGTGATCTCAAGATCCATGACTCCACGCAAAGAGATGTCTATGGCGGGATGGTCTTCGGAAACCATTTCGGTGTCGGAAAGAAAAACATAGTCGCAGGAAAAATTGTCGGGATATCGAGATACAAGACTCTCAATACTGGGGCTACCAATCTCTTCTTCTCCTTCAACCGCAAATTTGATATTGATAGGGAGCTTTTGTCCGGCAAACTTCTGTTGGAGCTCTTTTACTGCCTGAATATGGATAGCCAATTGCCCCTTGTTGTCGCTTGCCCCTCTGGCGTAAATACGCCCCTTGCGGATACTGGGAGTAAAAGCGGGTGTGGTCCACTGGCTTGGAGCTCCTGCTGGCTGTACGTCGTAATGCCCATAGATGAGAACAGTGGGTCTTGAGGGGTCGGATATAAGGGATGCGTAAACCAAATCGTGGGTTTGTGCTGTCAGGGTTTGGGTAGTAAAACCCATATCTTTGAAAGTCTGGAGAAGGAAGTCTCTGGCGGCTTTACAATCCGAAGAATGCTCCGGCTGGGTGGAGACGGATGGTATGGACAGGTAGTCTAAAAGTAGTCTTAAGTGGGGGCTCATCTTGTGGAGGAAAACTGGTCAGGTCCATAAGTCTAACCAGTGGAAGTAACCATGTAACGCTCGGATGACAACATGAACTTGGAACCTGAGTTTTTGACCTGTCCCCAATAATAGCTTTGTTTTTGACTGCGACCTTTGCTGGCTGCTAACCAGGACCTTGAGGATTCGACTTTTTGCTTTAAGGAAATGATTACGGTTCTAAGGTGAGAGTAAAAGTTTGTGTGGTATTTTCCGGGCTTTGTGGGTATTTGCATGGTTGCTATCTCAACTTCCTGCATAAAGCTACCTACAGACTTGGCCAGTTTGGCAATTTCTTCTCGAATGGCAGATATTTGCTGTTTGGACTGAGCTTCTTCCTGCTGGAGACGGCGGAGCTGGGCATCGTTGAAAGATTTGAGTTCGCTTGAAAACTTTACCTCAGCTTTTTGGTAGCCTCTTTCTTCGGCTTTTTGAACGTCGGCCAATGAGAAAGTTTCATTGGGTTTCAGGGTTCCGGTTTTTGGAGTGAAGCCAAGACTTTCAGGAATATCCTGGGAAAAAATTGCTTTGGATTGTTGTTTGAGCTCGTCTTTTGTGTCAGTGCGAAGGGTTTTGAGCACTTCAAGAAAGTTCTCCGGAGATTGGAGTTTGCTTCGATTTTGCCCTGATTTGTTGGATGTACTATAGGATGTGGCCACGGTTGTATTATAGCACAATTAGCTTGGCCTGGGCAGCCGAACTAGGCCTTGATTTCGGGGATCAGACCCTTGAGAAAATCAAGAGTTTTGGTCCGGTCGGCCAATTTTTCAGTCTCTTGGATTTTGGAGAGGATAAGCTCTACTTCCAGCTCAATTCGTGAAGAGGCAGCAGTCTGGGCCTTGAGATCTTCGGCTGTCATCTTTTTGGTTTGCAGATATTTTTGCATGTCGAGTCCTAGCTGAGTAAGGTTTTCTGCAAGGGCAGACAGGCGGTGATTTGATTCTTCTTCCACTAAAATATCGGGGATTTTTAATGGTGAGACTTTGCGGATGTGGTCTAGAATAGCTGATATGGCTGATTCCCCTTCTTTTGGTGTAAGTTTTTTTGCAGCCTCTTTATAGTCGGGCAATTCGAAAGCGGGCAATTCACATGTTGTAGCAGTAAATTCAAAATCCTGGCCATTTTCGCCTTTATCGATGCGGATTTGAGGATAGAGAACGGGTTTTATGTTTGCTTCTTTGACGGCTGCGGCATATTTTTCTGGGAGGAGGTCTCCGATAGCCTTTGACATAATTGCAGACTTATCAAGTTTGGGTTCAACGATGTCGCGAGGAGCTTTGCCTTTGCGGAAGCCGGAAATCTCGGCTTCGGAAACTGATTTTTCCACCTGAGACTCGTAGGCTTTTTGAATTTCTGCCCAGGCCAGGGTGAGCTTGATGTCGATATTGCCATTATCAAGGCGGGTAATCTGGGAGGTGTTTTTTGTGTCTGCTTTGGCCATAAAATGTTATTTTGTGAGAATATCTGTAGATATGATGATATCTCCAGCTTCGATGGAGTTTAACACATCCATCCCTTCGGTGACTCGACCAAAGTATGTATATTCACCATCAAGAAAGGTGGAATCTTTTTTTACGATGAAGAATTGTGAGTCGTTTGAGAGATTTTTGGGAAATGGCTTGCGGGCTACGCCAACACTTCCGGTAAGGAAACTCGTACTGGAGACTTCTGTGGGGAGTTTGTTTTCGCCTCCAGTACCGTCACCCGAAGGATCGCAGCCTTGGATGACCCAGTCTTCTACGCGATGGAAAATTCGGCCGTCGCAATCTCCATTAGCCCATTTGGTGAGAAAATTTATGACAGTTTCAGGGGCTAAGTCAGGGCGCAGTTCGATGGTCATTTGTCCTTTGTGCGTGGAAATTGAGATTATGGGGCGACCGGGTATGGGGTTTTCCGTGCCAGGTGAGGGGAAGTTTAGGTTGAGATCTTCACCAAGAGTGGTGGTGATTTTTCCTGAAGGGAGAACCCGTTCACGATCTTTGAGCAGGTAAAAGAAAAATGCAAATAGAATGAAAGTTCCCAAAATGACTTGTCTACGGTCGAATTTCATTTAGCCGGATATTACTATATGGGGAGTGTTATGGGCAAGACCGGCTCTTTTATTGTGGTAGGTACAGATATTCCGGATGTGTCGCAATTAGGGCAAGGACCTGGCGGAAAAATTTTGGTTTTGCAGTAAGCGCATTTGTAACCAATAAGGCGATATCTTTGCTCTTTTGTGCGGGTAAGCGCGGCGGGCTGATGGTCTATTTCACACGTCATTTGATTATTAGACGTTGGGTGTGGTGAAAACCCACGGTTTTGTGACCTAGGTATTAGATGTCATAAAAAATGTATATTGACATTCGGGTTTAGTTCGGTTATTAATGAAGGGAGGGCTAAACGAGTATGCAAGACACAAAAGAAATAGTCGGAGTGGAGGCGGGTTTTTGGGGATCTAAATTGACTCCACTCCGATTTGTGTGGAACGGCAGAAGGCATGAGATAAAAAGAGTAAATATGACTTTTGAGAGAAGTAATGGTGGAAAGAGATATTTGTGTTTTGCAGTGGAAACTGGAGGTATGGTGGCCGAATTGGCGTTAGAAAAGGAGAATTTGAGATGGAGCGTATGGGGAGCGGAGCCGGTATAGCTGATAAGACGATTCTGCATTTGGATATGAATTCATATTTTGCTACCGTGGAGCAGCAGGCTAATCCTTATTTGCGAGGTAAGCCGGTGGGGATAATAAAGGCCGAAGGCCGTGGCTGTATTATTGCGGCCTCGATGGAGGCAAAAAAATTTGGAGTAGGTACAGGTTCTAACGTGTGGGAGGCGAGAAGATTGTGTCCGCAAATAATTTTAGTGCCGGCTGACATGGATAAATATTTCGGACAGACAAAAAAATTAATAAGCATTGCCAAACATTTCTCTCCTGACGTAGAGGTTTTTTCAATTGATGAAGTGTTCTTGGATGTTACCGAGAGTCAGAAATGTTTTGCCGGTGGAGTTTTGGAAGTCGCATACACAATGAAACAAAAAATATATGAAGATGTGGGTGAATGGGTAAGGTGCAGCATCGGGGTGTCATTTAATCGGCTGGCTGCGAAGCTGGCTTCTGAAATGGAGAAGCCAAATGGACTGGTATTTTTGACGCGGGATAATTATCTGAAACAGACGGAGGGTCTTGGTGTGGATAAGGTTTGCGGAATCGGAAGATCGAGAACCAGGTTTCTTTTGGATCGGGGTCTGGACACTTTAGGTAAGGCGAGGTCGGTAGACTTGCCCGCAGAAATAGGACGGTTGGTTTGGCTCAAAGATGACTCAAAATTAACTACTGATAGTGATTTATCTCCAGCGAAAAGTGTATCCCGGACATTTACGACATTTGCGAACATTTTGCATGAAGCAGAGATTGAAAGGCTGGTGCGAAATCTGGTGGAGGAAGCTACCTCCAAACTGCGGGAGATGAATATGGTGGGACGAACTATTTGTCTATTTTTACGCGGAGGGGAAGAAAATTTTTGGTTGCGGCAGACTTTGCGGATGGCGACAGCGGATCCCCAGATTGTATTTGGGACGGTGTGGAAGAAATATAAAGAATCCCCTCTTTCTGTGGTCAGATTTGCAGGATTGGCAATTTCTAACTTGAGCTGGAATTTTCAGTTATCAATAATTCCGCAGTTGCAAAGAAGATCATTCTTTTTGAAGGCTGCCGATCAGATTAACTCCAGATTTGGACTTTTTACTGTGTACTCTGCCAGGTTACTAGGTGGAGAGTTGATAAGGCCAGAGGTGACGGGTTTTTTGGGAGATAAGTGGTACAGATTGGGTGGGCTGGAGAGGACTCGAACCTCCACGCCGTGAGGCATACGCTCCTAAAGCGTACGTGTATACCAATTTCACCACCAGCCCGTCGATAGGATTTTAATTATACCTTAAGTTACTTTTTAAACCATAAAAAAAGCCCCGACTCCTGCCCAGTGCCGAGGCTTTTTGTAAAATCTCACAGTGAAGCGATTAGGCTAGACCATGAAACCTAGGTAAATACTACTATGGGATGAGTTGATTGTCAAGTAAATTTAGGAAGACTTATGAGCCATGACAAATATGCTTGGTCCGAAGTACATGGTTGAGAATAGTGGCTGAAACTTTTTTTCAAGCCACAAAAGAATTTTTTGCGGAAGTAATTTTTTGAGAAATGGGGATCTGAAGTTTGATACTGATAAGGTTTTGTCAATTGTAAACCCGTTTTTTTTGAGAAGTTTTTGGATTGTTATGGGATGATGATTTACAAAATCTATTGTTTGTCTTTTGATATTTGCGGAGCTACGACGTTCTATGGGGATAGGTAAAATTGGATGGCCGGTAAGCAGGCTGCGAATTCGGGATTTGAAATTGGTAGAGTTTGCAAATTCGAGAATGAGAATGCCGTTGGGTTTTAGAATTCGGTGAAGTTCGATAAAAGCTCGTTGGGGATTGGGAATATGGTGCATGACGCGGATCATGGTAATGCAGGGGGCAGATGAATTGGGGAAAGGGATTTTCTCGGAAATTCCGGAAACTGCCCGAAATCTTTTTTTGTATGATTTCCACATTTGTTCGGCAATTGCTCGTTGTTTTTTTGACGGTTCGATTAGAGAAACTTTTTTTGAAAACTGAAGAAGTGTTGGAGTCAGTCGTCCGTAGCCTCCACCTATATCAAATATCTCATTAAAACTTCGTCCGAATAGCAGGCGGGAAATGGCGATGACTTCGCTCCGGTGTTCATAATTTCTTCCCTGCCAATAGTGGGTATAGGAAAAATTGGGATCGTCATAGTGAGCTTTCATTTTTTTATTCAAGGTCAGACATAAATTCGCTCACTCCTTTTGCCCATGGACCACCCTTTTCGATTGAAGGTGGTGTGTATTTAGCCATTATTTTTTCCGGAGTGTCGAGGCCAATATCAATATAGTTTTTCTTTAGTGTTTTGGCCACAATTTCCAGAGCCTGAGGGTAGTTGTCAAACACGGTGACTTTGTCTCCGTAGATTCCGAATCCCCAACAGTTGTGGGATCCTGGTGGTATGCGTTTGCAAAGATTTGACTCCTGGCGGGCAATGGCTACAAGCAGGCGATAGTCAAGCAAGTACTTATCAGATGTAGTTACGATATCTTGAGCGTAGTTGTATAGGGGTGAGGAATAGCGGTGCAGATAGTCTTTTATGATGTGGACTCTTGCGTCGGTGGTGTGAAATGTGCCGATAGTTTGCGGAAGTTTTTCTAGTGGCCGATTGGAATCAGTGGAGAGGGATAATACTTCGCCTTTTGGAGCGATGTAATTATCGGGAGAATGTTTTTGAGCGGGATGACTTATGAGTAATGAAAAGGAAAGCGCTATAAGGGTGGGCGTCGATAAACCAAAGAATAGAACTTTTTTTACAGATATCATTGTATTTGAGCGGGAGACGGGATTCGCACCCGCGACCTTCTCCTTGGCAAGGAGACATTCTACTGCTGAACTACTCCCGCAAACTGAATGACTGACTAGCTAATTATATGTATAGATGATGTCTTTGTCGAATAACACTTAGTTGGAGTGGGCTTTTGGGTTGGAGGTTTTTGAGAGTTGCCATTTGTGCCGAGAGAGGGAGTCGAACCCCCATTTGACGCTCTTCAGGCGCCCGCCGTGACCACCTTGGCTATCTCGGCGAAAAAATTTCGCAGAAATTTTGAGCTGAGATATGATCAGACTGGTTCGTGTAAGCGAAACCGAAACGATCTGAGAAATATCTCGACTTGAGATTGTGCACTGATTTAAAAGATCAGATATAGCGTAAGCCGTATCTCGGCGTTTTTTTATCCGCCGGTTACTGGCCCGTGCTTCATCATATTATACCAATCTTATCATTTCTCTCTCTTTTATAAATTGTTAGGTCACGAATATTTGGTTATTCGATCTGGAGTTATTTTTTACGTGCTAGAGAGAGGATCCATTCAACTTCAGGTCTACCACTTGGATTGCGATCTGTCTCTTTGTATTGTTCTAGTTTTGAAATTTCGAACCCGGTTTTGGTTAATATTTCTTTTATTTCATTCTGGTCGAAGTACTGGAAAAAGCGGTCGTGTTTGGATAGTGAATCTGAAACCACAGCTGTTTTGTTGTTGCTTGTTTGGGCTTTAACTAGGACATGTATAACTCCATTAGGTTTCAGGATACGACTGAACTCACTTAGGGCTCTGATAACATCGTCTTGAGTTTCAAAATGTAGTAGAGATGCATGGGCCCACACTCCGTCGAAACTTTTGTCAGGAAATGGAAGTTTTAACATATTTCCTTCAATAAAGTTGCCATCAGGAAAAAGTTTCCTTGCGACCTTTATGAGACCTTCAGAGAGATCTAGACCTACTGCATTCATACCAGCTTCTGATAGCAGATTTGTGTCTCGACCTGAGCCACATCCAGCATCTAAAACCTTTGAATTTGGCTGCAGCATGGCTACAAACTCGGCTAACTCTTCTGGAGAAGCACCTTTGAGGGTTATGCGGGCATATTCTTCAGCGTTATGGTTATACCAGTCGATAGTATCCTGAAATCCTTCAATTTTCATGTGGCCTGATTTTAGCATTATTTTATGGATGTCGTGATTAGGGGAAAAAGCGATTGAATGTTTCAATAATTCTTTGTGTGGCGTGATCTTTTTCTTCAGCAGAAGAAGCCAATAATGATGCGTGTCCCCTATTGCCTTGCATCCCTTCAATTTCGCGGAGTAAGCCTTGTGCATTTAATCGCTCTTGTCTGCTGCGCGAATTGTTGTTCATAATCTGTTCGAGGGAGCTGGCTATTTCTTGAAGAGATATGGGTCCTGGGGTACTGTGTTGTTCTGGTGATTTTGACATTGGTGGACGATAACGAAAATATGTTCTTCACTTTGAAAGAGAAGCTATTTAGATATCTTCCTCTGCGCTGTGCTTGTGGACGATGAGGGATTCGAACCCCCGACCCCTACTGTGTAAAAGTAGTGCTCTAACCAACTGAGCTAATCGTCCATTCGGTTGTCGAACTGGTCTAGCAATTCTAACCAACTGAGTTATCAATTTAGCTTGTCGCTAAATCTCTATCGCCTTTGGCGAGAATCGTCCAATTAGATTATTTTTATTTGGTTTTTAATCTGCTGTGGTTTTTGAACCATCGGGATTGTTGTGGGCGAAAGAGGATTTGAACCTCCACGACCGGTTAGGGTCACTAGCTCCTGAAGCTAGCGCGTCTGCCAGTTCCGCCATCCGCCCGTGTAAATGTGCATTAAATCGTAATAGTTTGGTGGGCGAGAGAGGACTTGAACCTCCACGGCCTTGCGACCACAGCCTCCTCAAGGCTGCGTGTATACCAGTTTCACCACTCGCCCGCGGTACTTATGGTGTATTTTATCAGATATTCAATGCTAAAATTCATGTATTGCCGAGGTGGCGGAAGCAAAAACTCAAACTGGGGTACGAGGAACTGTGGCTTATGGAGAGGAAGCTATTTGTAAGACGATGGTCTTGTGCAAGTCCTATATGGATCATTAGGATCAGACGTAATCCATTCCATATTATTGTTCATTGCCAGATAACCACTTGAACTTGTGGATTTAATGTCTGTTGCCGTAATATGTGTGTATCCGGTTTCTATCAGGACCTTAACATTTTCCAGGCTCCTAAATTCAACGACCGCACAACTGACATAATGGTTCGAGAGATAGTTTGTTCCGACAAGTCTGGTGACGCCATTACTGGTTGCGATTTTTTGATGAGTATCACCCCAGTTGCCTTCAAATACTGTTCCTGAACTTTGGTCAATGATTGCTGGTTTAAATGACTTGAGATGTTCTAATATAAGTGTATTCTCTGTAACAGAATAGGAAGGATTGTTTTGACGCCTGAGGGCTGTTATGGCTTCGTATAATTCATCGCTTACTGATTTGTCATCCAGTAGACTGTCAACTGCTTCGATTGTTTTCTCAAAACCACCAGCACAGTCATCGACGCCGGGTGTCGGCTTTTTATCAAAATTTGAGGTGCCATTATATTCTTCAGATAGTGAATATCCTCTATCAGTTGCTCTAGCTACATATGAACTGTTTGCATTTGCCTGTTGCTTAGCCTTTATTTCTTCATTGAGCTTTTGTAGATTCTGCTGGTCTATAGTCAGGTCTGGTATTGCAGGTTGTCGATTAGGCGTACCTGCACAATTAGCTACACAAACAACTTCATTGGTGTTTACATTGAAAAAAAGGTTGGGAGTACCTTCAAAAGTGGACTGTGTGCTATTAGCCATTGTAGTAAGTAACTGCATAAATGGCAGAGTTTTTTCATTGGCATAACCTTCGATAATCAATAAAGATATTCCAGCTGCTGGTAATGATTTATTGAGCGCTTGAGAGGCTATTCTAAAGGCGCTATTCGAAAGTGTAAGGTTGGCCGCTCTGAAAACATTTAATGAATTACTTCTAGTAGCTATTTGTGCAATAATTGATGTGGGAATGGAAAAATCTCCTAAATTAGTTAAAAACTTAACGTGACTGGAGGGCACTTCAGATTCAGGATCATTTGAGGTTTCAGGGGTTCCCTGACCATAACAGGATGGGATAAGAAGAGCGCCAGCAGCATATGCTAACGAGAAAAGGAATTTACGTCGACTCTCTTGCATTGACATATGATCTGTAAAGCGACAGTAATACTACTGTATTGTACTATGACCCATAGTATGATTGCAACTAATCAATTTCTCATGATGCATTAACTTCATTGGCGAGGTTTTTTGAGTATTTATTGTCCCTTACAGATAAGGGACAATATTTCAAATTTGAAGAAATAGTCTCGGTACTTGGCGACCACAGCCTCCTCAAGGCTGCGTGTATACCAGTTTCACCACTCGCCCGTGGGTATTTATGGTGTATTTTATCAGATATTCAATGCTAAAATTCATGTATTGCCGAGGTGGCGGAATGGTAGACGCCCAGGACTTAAAATCCTGTGTCCATAACAGGGCGTGCGGGTTCGAGTCCCGCCCTCGGCACTAAACTATGTTTGAATGTGGAAAGTGCGGGACCAAAATTTCAGAGATAGCGACCGGGGTGAGAAACAGGAATCATTGCCCAGCTTGTTTGTGGTCTAAGCATGTAGATCAAGAAGTGGGTGATCGAAAAGCTTCTTGCCAAGGTTTGATGAAGCCAATTGGTCTAAAGTTTAGAGAAAATAGGAACAAATATAAAAAGGAAGACGTGGGCGAATTGATGATTGTTCATAAGTGTCAATCTTGTGATAAGGAGTCGTGGTGCAGGGTTTCGGGTGATGATGAGCCGAAAAAGATAAACGAACTTGCGGAGTCGTTGGGTGCTGACGACAAGGAGGCGGTAAGGAAAATTTTGTTTGGTGCGAATTAAGTGTCTGTGAATGGTAAAATTGATCGTATCGGGGCGTAGTTCATCGGTAGAACGCTCGGTTTGGGACCGAGAGGCAGAGGGTCCAATTCCCTCCACCCCGACAAACTAGCACTATACTTCCGGAGCTGATCTGCCTGGCGGCAGATGAGGCAGAGGCTTGTCAAACAGGGTGACTGTTTGACACCGTCCGGATGAATCGGACGAGCAATTCCCTCCACCCCGACAAACTAGCACTATACTTCCGGAGCTGATCTGCCTGGCGGCAGATGAGGCAGAGGCTTGTCAAACAGGGTGACTGTTTGACACCGTCCGGATGAATCGGACGAGCAATTCCCTCCACCCCGACAAATAGAGTTGGCTGGGCGCAGTTCATCGGTATCAAAAGAGAACTACTTTTCGCTGACGCTTAAAGGTCTTTTGATATATCTCACTTCGTTCGTTATAGAACGCTTTAGTTTGGGACCGAGAGGCAGAGGCTTGTCAATAAAATACCACGTTAATCAACTGCGAGTAGCAAAATATTGTTCCAGTATGTCTCTGTGAGTAAAAGCGATTTCTATGGTGGCTAATTCCTGCTGACTTACGTATATGATTTCTCTCACCTCACGTGGATCCGGTTCAATTTCCCCATAAATTTCACCGGTGTAATAGTAAGTATGCCAAGACTGATTTGGAATGGTCCTGTCGTTTGTTTCTTCGGTGAACAGTGTGGGGTTCAAAAAATCGAGCCCGGACTCTTCTTTTTATCTCTCTGATAATGGCCTCTTTCAGGGTTTCATCTCCATTTGGTTTACCTCCCAGTAGTTCGTATTTTCCCTATTCGACTCCCCTCCCACGTTTACCCAGTAAAACTTTGCCGGAAAAATCCAGGATAGCTCGAACCGCTACTCTTTCCTTGTTCACATGCCGATTGTGGCATCTTCATGAATTTTCTAATTGCATGCAGGTGCTTGTGGGTAGGATTGAACGGGTGTTATATTGTAATAGGAATGTTTAAAAACTCGATTGGAGTGGTAGCGTCCCTAGTCGTAATGGCGGCGATTTTGCCAATGGCTTTAGTCGGGTTGATGAGTCCTGGGGGTTTTAGTCTGAATAGCCGTGCAGACAGTGCAAAGCAGCTGAATGTGTGGCTCGAACCTGCAGAGGTGGTGGCCAGGCCCGGGAAAGCATTTCGATTGCAGGTGGTGGCGGAATTGAATAATAAGAACACGATTGTTCCGCAATTGTCGGGTTGGGTGACAGCTGATAAAGGACTTAATGTATCTAACACAGCAATTAACTATTCAAAACCATTTTCCGGGAAAGTAGTTTTGGGTGAGTTGACTGTCACTACAACTTCGGAGGGAAAGTATGAAGTTCATGTAGAAGAAAGCTCTATAAGTACTGGAATTCCGGATTTAAATGTGAAGACAGGAAAAACGGCAATACTAAGCAAGTTTTAAAACATTCGAACATGAAGAGACAACCTGCCCTGACTTTGATTGAACTTGTGGTTGTGATAGGGGTGATGGCAATTTTGGGGATCGCGGGGGTGATTTCTATCTCCGGATTTCGTAATAAGCAGAGCCTGCGGGTGTCTGTGGAGGGTTTTACTAATAACTTGCGTTCGGCCAGAGTTTTTGCTCGTGAGGAGAAAGGCAAAGTGGGGTGGGGTGTGAGATATGTAAGCAGCAATTCTTATTCGCTGGTTTCCGGCACACCATCAAGTTTTTCTGTGAAGTCTATCTATTACCTGGATGGACCGGTGACCTTTGAAGGAAGTTTCTCTGACGTCTGGTTTGGGCAAGCTACCGGTCAGGTGTCTAGTCCGACGTCGATTGAGCTGGTTGCGGCTGATGGAAAGACGGCGACCGTTGAGGTGACCAGCGTGGGATTAATTAAGTACACTTCTTTATGAGAAAAGGGTTTACATTGGTAGAGGTTCTGGCAACATTGAGCATGTTTT
Organism: uncultured Gammaproteobacteria bacterium; assembly: GCA_964502885.1. Lineage (GTDB taxonomy): Bacteria > Patescibacteriota > Microgenomatia > CAZETR01 > Amesbacteraceae > XYB1-FULL-44-23. The sequence goes on along the minus strand of CAZCXU010000007.1, from coordinate 4,946 downwards.
TGTTGGTAATGGGTTCGACGGTGCCAGTGGTGAGTTGGCTAGTTGTGAAGTCTAAGTACTTACAGCACGATGCTTCTGCAAGCCTGTTGATGCAAGAGGGTGTGGAGGTTGCGTACAATGTGCTAACCTCGGACTGGTCTGCTTCTGCCATCCAATATCCGGAGGGTATTTACCATCCGGCTGTGGATGCTTCTTCTGATCCATATAAATGGACACTTCTTCCGGGCGATCAGACCAATCTTGAAGCGAGATTTTCCAGAAGAGTGGAAATCGCGGATGTATGTCGGCGCGATGGTAGTGGCGAGTTGGTGGAAGAAGCGTGTGGAAGCGGATCAGCTGGGGATATTAATAGCCGAAAAATTACTTCGACGGTACTGTGGACTGAGAATCAACAAACAAAGTCTTTGACATCCGAATTATTAATAACCAAACTTGAACGATGAAAAAAGGATTTACATTGATGGAGATGCTTTTGGCAGTGGGCCTCGCTAGTGTTGTTTTTGGTTTGGCTGGGAGTCTGACGGCGTTTATTATGGAAAGAAATACCCGGGATTTGAAACAAGAAGAGCTGGAGCAGGCTAAGAATGATTTGACTGTGGAGCTTTCAAACGCGGTTCGTTGGGCTAAAGATGTGGAGGTTTTGTCTGACGGGGTGATGGTTGATGGAGTCTCGTATATTCTCGATGATGGGAAAGTGAGGAAGGCGGGCGAAGCTGTCACGTCTGACGATGTAGTAATCAATAGATTTGAAGTGAAAAACTATAGTGCCACCTCCAGGAGAGTGAGTTTGGAGATTTCTGTAGAAGTTTCGTCAGCGCGAAGTTCTATATATAACGACAGTATGAGGATAGTAGTATCCCAGCGGCAAACGGAGGTAGTAAATGGTACTTAAGAGACGTGGGGCGATTTCGCTGTTGATGGTGATGCTGTTTTCGGTGTTGGGGGCGTTTATTTTGTCGACGTGGCAAGTCCGGGTACTTTATTCGCAGAAGAGAGCTAAAGCATTATCTGAGTCAATAGTTGCGGGATATTCGGCTGAATCCAAGATATACGATACAGTAGCAAGATTTTTGGGTGGTTTTGCGGCGGCGTTTACATTCCCATTTGAACGGTCGGAGACTCTTGCCGGAGGGGTACGCTTGAATTTGTCGGGAGAGGAAAATGGAAATGTGCAGACCCTGACTGCTGTAGCAGAGAGTCAGTATTCATCGGTTAAGATTCGTCTGGACAAAACAGACACTTCGGAGACGGAAGAGATTGCGAGAGATATGGAAATTGTATTTAGCTTGGATTGTACGGGGAGTATGGGCAGTAAAGCCTGTGAGACGTGTTCTACTACAAGAATGGATGAACAAAAGAATGCTGTAATGGCATTTTTGGATGCGTTGGAGGCCAGTCGGGGATCTGAAAAAGTAAAAGTGGGAATATCGGTGTTTTCTATGGTCGCGAATTGGATGAACACGGCTTATGATGCTTCCGGTCATCCGATTGGCACAGATGTGAACCCAAATAGCAGCTTGAGTATCGGTCAGATCAAGAGTGCGATTTCAAATAATCTAAAAAGCAGTGGGGAGTTTGACAGCCCGGCTTGTATAAGCACTTTGAATTCGACTAATGCCGGAGCTGGAGTGGTGTTTATGCATGATTATTTCAAGTCGGTGTCTGAATCCAAATCCAGAGTGGAAATTTTAATTACTGATGGAGAACCGAATCAGCGAACGCCTTATCCTGGGTGTCCAAAGAATGTGTTTTGTCCTGCCCATGACAGTTATTGTTGTCCTGCGGGGTGGAACTGCTATGAGACTAGAAGGATTTCAGGTGGTACTGGATGGAGTTGTCCGTTGGGCGCTGGAGTCGATGAGTGCGCTCCTCACGCCAGAGATTTTTTAAGATGTGCACTGGCAACTAGTGATCAAAGGTGGACGATGGAAACTAGCCCACATGAACATCCGTGGGGTACGAGAGATCCTGGTGTGGATATCTATGCGGTGACGGTACTGGACAGACCACCTGCCGAAGTGACCGAGGTTTTTAATACCTATGCTACGGAGTATTTCAACTCAGCAAATGCTTCCCGGCTGACGACGATTCTTTCTGAAATCTTTGAAAAGATTTCCAAGAAAGAATCCATCTATAACATCTATAAAGTTGTACCCACTCCTTAGGTTGTGTGCATTTAGTAGAAATGTTATGCTGGTTTTATGCCTAATCAACAGCTTTTAGAGTATGTGAATTCCCAGTTGGCCGCAGGACAAAGCAGGGACGCGATTTCTAAAGCGTTGGCTACTGCTGGATGGCCTTTGGAGGAGATCAAGAAAGTAATAGGGCCGGAAATAAGTGCATCTACTCTTGCGCCAGTTGCTCCACCTATTTCTGTGAAGTCTGACTTGGGTTCTTTGGCATTTGGCGACGGAAGCGGGATAAGTACTTTTGAATTGGGTGGTGTTCAGTCAGCTCAAAAACCAGTGGCTCAACCCTCCTCAGGTACTACGATGTCCGAGTTTGCTAAGAATCCTTTGCCACCTGCGACAACCACCATTGAAGAAGCTAAGGTGGCTGTAGAGAAACCAATAAAAAAGAAAATGAGTGGAGGACTTGTCGTGGTTCTGGTTTTTGTGGTGATGAGTCTACTGTCGATTACCGGATGGTTTGTGTTTAAGAGTTTTTCACCGGCTGATGTTGTTTTACCCAAAACTGAAGAGCAGCGAGCGGTGGTGTCTCCGACTCCTGTCGAGGAAGTCGACATTGTTCCGCCTGAGGCTCCAGATATTTCGAAGCTGCAATCTCTTTTGGAGACAAAGTTGACTGAGAGGCCGGGCTTTGCGTTGAAGCTTCCTGCCGGATGGCAGGAGTCTTTGATATCGAAAGAATTTTTGCTTGAGGCAACTGCGGCAGTTCCTGATGCGACGGTAGGTGGTAAGTATGCTGCAAATTTGGCTGTGTCCAGTGTTGATGTGTCCGATAAAACGCTAAAAGATTATCTGGATGAGATCAAAACTGTAGAATCAAAGACTGCTGGTTATGAGCTGATGTCTGAGGCGGCTATAAAAGTTGGTACTTCCAGCGGAATGTTGCAGGAATATACCCATGAATTGGGTGTGTTTAAACTGCACTCCCTGCGATTAACGGTATTTGCCAATACAACTAAAGCTTTCGTTCTTACCCTTTCAAGTTTGAACTCAGAAAAGGATAAATATATGACGACTTTTTCTGAAGTGGTAAACAATTTTGTATTGCGTTAGCTCACGAGGTGCGGAATGGGTGCAGATTGGGTATAATTTGAGAGTCGTGTGTGGTTCGTGATATGGCGAAGCTGCTCTTCGAGCGTTCGCTCGAAGTCTTCACCATATCCCTTGATTCCAGGTGTGGTGTCTGCGTGATATGAGGGGCCCCATCTTCAAGCTTACGCTTGAAGTTCCCCCCATATCCCACTCACTGCGTTCGCGGGATTAGTTAAACGGCTTAACATCACCCTTCCAAGGTGAGGAAACGGGTTCGACTCCCGTATCCCGCTCCAGTCGACACTCTCTCGAAAGTAGCTCTACTCTCGGGAGAAAGTAAAATCCTGAGTGAGGAAACGGCTACGTCGCGCGAATGCGCTCCTTGCGGCAAGCCACGACTCCCGTATCCCGCTCCAGACGGTACTTAAAATCAAATTTCTCAAATTTAGCCTTGAATTTACTCTAAAACCTGGTTCGAACTAGGTTTTCTGATTTTTACACCCTAGCCTTGAAGAGCTTGAAACCAAAGATGGGAATTGAACTCACCAAATATTGTATTTATTTATTGAAAGGACTATAACTGAAATATGGAAAATCAACCAACAACAAATTCGCATGAAACGGCACCTGTTAACTCTGCCCCAATTAATCAATCTCCTATTCCAACTCAAGTCAAAACGAATTTACTTGCTCCAATCTTGTCTACTGTTTTAGTATGCGCCGTTGTCTTTGGACTCGGTGGATATTATATTGGCAAGCAATTCTCCAACAATGTACAACAACCGGTTGCCAACCAGAATCAACCAACTACAACGCTACCCACAGAAGTTTTGCCATCTCCAACAGATACCCCTACACCAGTTAGTTTAACAACATACACTTCCTCATTTGAAAAACTTTCATTCAAATATCCCTCTGATTGGAAAATAACCCAATCCCAAAAGGCAGACTCTGTAAATGGAGATTCAATAACTGTTCAAAGTCCAAGTGGTAAGGTTAAAATTAACTGGATCGCCACCTTAGACGGTCTAGGTGGTAGTTGTGATCCAAATATTCCATTTACTCAAAAAGAGGGCGAATTAGGAGCACCTTGCCCACTTTATGAAGTCGTTGAAAAACAAAAGTTGCCAGCCATAACCAATTTATATCTTGTTGCTTATCTCAATACTAGTGATGGAGTTACTTACGAACCGATTCTTGCTGTTTTAGATAGTAGCAGTATCTTAGAAACCAAAAGAGGTATGGGGTATCTGTTGTTTAAAGGTAAAAACAATGGTGGAATAATGACTAATCTGTCTGCAGGATTAACAACAAACGGAATTAAACTTACAAAAGCTGAAGCTCAAAAGTTTTTTACAACCTCTGAAGCTTTACAGGCTAAGAATGCGTTGCTAAGCGCAACTTACTAGTTTTCTGTCTTAAGAAATGTTTCGGTCTCTGCGGCTAAGGTGGATCACAATTTGTGCCATCAGCTCCCTAAAAAAGGTACGTTCACCGCAGAGATCATTCGGTATGTTTATGATACCATTTTTCATAGCTCTTGAAACTTGGGATATCAAGATGGCTTTTAAGAGTGTTTAGTTTTATAATCAGATCGAGAGTGATAAGACGGTGTAAGTTGAGAAAAAGCCACAAAGGAAGTGGCAGGTTCGAGCTGAGTACCGTCCCCAGCTCCAGTCGACACTCTCTCGAAAGTAGCTCTACTCTCGGGAGAAAGTAAAATCC
>CAZCXU010000006.1:55333-58652 GCA_964502885.1 uncultured Gammaproteobacteria bacterium | reverse complement strand
GTGACCCCGTGGGGATTTGAACCCCAGTGTGCGGGATGAAAGCCCGCTATCCTAACCAGGCTAGATGACGGGGCCATGGTTTTGATCAGGCTCAATTTTAACAGATATGCCCCGTCTGCACACCCCGGGCAGGAGTTTACATCTCAGCTTCCTGATTGCTTGGAATCAGACTGGGGTTTTTCTTCCTCCTGCTTAGGTTGCTTTGGCGCAATTACATCACCCGAGTTGGCTCCGGCATGTTCATAGACACCTTGGGCTGTTTTCTGCACCCGTTTTTTCCATTCATCCGAATACTCCATCTTTCGTGGTTCAGGTTGTCTCTCCATAGTCTTTACTTGTTCACCTCCATTCTTGGGCAAGAATTTATCACTGAATCGACAAATACTCATTGACAAGCATGTCAAAAGATCACGGATGTGGACTAACAACCGGTTTAAGCGTAAAATTGCAATAAGTTGGGGATACTTGCAGATCGGCTGAAACACTACTATACCCATAATGGGAGGAGAATCGAGTTTGTAAATGGAATGAGCCTGAATAAATTGGCGCTGGAAATGTGGGAAGTTCCGGGTTGCAGGGGTATAGATGCGAGCGTAATTTCCCGGGTACTTAGCGGGCAGCGTCTCTTCACCAGTCGGCAGGTGGATGTATTTTGCGATATTCTCAAGCTGGACAAGAGGCAGATACAGGCATTGAGACAAGCACTGAGAGATGACTGGTCGCTAAAAATAGGTGTAAACGCTCAGGATGCCGAATCTCCCATGTCACTTTCACTTCTGGAGTATGCGGTTTCCCGACTGGAGCAGGAACGATTTCAAATCCCATTTGATCGCTATTTTGATCTGAACTGCGAAGTTGAATATCAATTAGTGGAGCTGCTTGGTAAGCCTGTTTCAGCAAGCGTAAATGAAAAAACAATCGATATGTACACCAAGACAGTTGTAAATCTGACCTATTGTCGCAATCAGGTGGTTTTTAATTGGACTGACGCAGTGCACCAACACTTGACCACCCACGCGGATTTGCTGAAAAGAGTAGGTAAGTCAAAAAATGACGCCAGTCTCGGTCAGTTGTCAGAGCTGATTTTTTACCCATATCACTATTACCGCCGTGAGTACGACAAGGCAAACGAAATTATCTCTAGTGTAGGGCCTGACAATGTGATGGATGAGTTTTGGAAGACCGAGTTGCATCATAGCAATATGGTGACAAATGCCGAGCTGGGGAAACAGGTAGTAATGGGGGAGTTTGCCAGCAAGGCTAGTGGTTTTTCCCAGGCCGCAAAAGTCCGGCTAAGCCTCGGACTATCCAAGGCTGCAAAAAGAGTTGGAAATTTTTCAGAAACGGTGTGTCATTTTGAACAGGCAAAAAAACACCTGAAGTACATATCGCCGGAAGACAGGCTGTTTGAGCTGAGAAAAACTCAAGTTTTAAGATACCAGGCCGGGATCAATTCTTCTGAGTCATCCAAAGCTCTGGGACTGGAAATGGCGCAGAAAGTAGGACATCTGCGGTATCAAAAAGAATTACAACAACCGGTGATCAGTTGATCGGCGGGGAGCGCTGATATAATCAACGTATGAAGAAAATTTTGATTGCTGTGGCCTGGCCATATGTAAACGGTGATCTGCATGTGGGGCATGGTACCGGGTACCTGCTGCCAGCAGATATTGCAGCCAGATACCACCGAAGCATTGGAGACAAGGTACTTATGGTATCTGGTTCAGACTGTTTTGGCACCCCCATCACAGTGGAGGCAGATAAGCGCGGCGCAACTCCGAAAGAGATAGCAGATGAGTATCATGCCAAAGACGAGGAGCTGCTATTGTCGAAATTGAAGCTGACTTATGACATGTACACGCGGACAGACACAGAGCACCACAAGAAGATCGTTCAGGAAGTTTTTTTGCAGATGCTTAAAAACGGATATATTACGATCGGGACGTCGCGGCAATACTATTCCGAAAATGAGGGGAAGTATTTGCCGGACAGGTATGTAGAGGGGACATGTAAATTTTGCGGATATAATGAAAGCCGCAGTGATCAGTGTGATAAGTGTGGGAAACTTCTTGGAGAAAATGATCTGGACAATCCCAAAAGCAAGCTGACAAAAGATCCGGTGAGCCTGAAAGATAGTCAGCATTACTTTGTAGATTGGCCAAAGCTGCAGCTAAAGATCGAAGCATTTGTAAAATCAAAGGGGCCAGCATGGAAAAACTGGGTCTATCAGGAGACTCTGGGATGGTTTTCCGGTGAGGGGCTAAAGCCCAGAGCAATTACCCGGGACATTGACTGGGGAGTACCGCTACCCGTAGAAGAGATTCCCAGTGAGTTGCGGATCGAGGGGTTGGAGCATAAGCGCATTTATGTCTGGTTTGACGCGGTAATCGGTTATTTGTCTGCCAGCAAGTTGTGGTCTTTAAAGCACCCCGAATCCGGATTAACCTGGGAAGACTTCTGGTATGCAGACGACGCTAAGCATTTATATTTTATGGGCAAGGATAATCTGCCATTTCATACTTTGTTTTGGCCAGGGCAGCTGATGGCTACAGATCCAAAACTTCATTTACCGGATATCGCATCCATCAATATGTTTATGGATTATGAGGGGCAAAAGTTTTCCAAAAGCCGTGGAGTAACCGTGCCGCTTTCAAATATGGTGGATTATTTTGGAAACGATGCGCTGAGATTTTATTTGACATATACAATGCCGGAGACAAAAGACAGCAGTTTTTCCTGGAACGATTTCGTATCCGTAAATAATGATGTACTAATCAGTACATTTGGAAATTTCATAAACCGGACATTGTCTATGGCTTATGGTTTTGAGGAAAAAGAAGTGACCAGCTCCGAGATACTTTCTGACACCAAGTTACGAATAGAAGAATTCTTTACTGCGGCAAGAAAGTCACTTGACAATCTGGAATTCCGAAAGTACCAGGATGCCATGATTTCTCTAAGTGACTGGGGAAATAAACTGATCGACCAGCATCAGACATACAAATTGAAATCAGCAAATCCCAAAGAGTTTGCTCTGCAAATAAAGCAGTTACTTGCCATAGTCAGAGCGATCTCTATCGGTGCGAGCGCACTGCTACCGGATTTTTGCGAAAAACTGGCAGCGCAGATGGGATTAACCACTAACCAGCTTTGGCCTGAGGCCGGAAAAGAGATAAAAATGATTGAAAATGATCTGGAGAAGCTGCATCAGACAGGCAAACCCCAGCCCTTGTTTAGAAAGCTCGCTCCGGAAGACATTGAGGAATTTTTGCGGCTTGGTGGAATCGCAAGGCCAAAAACGATATAATTTGGACCGTGA
>CAZCXU010000006.1:0-55233 GCA_964502885.1 uncultured Gammaproteobacteria bacterium | reverse complement strand
GTCAGGTTGGACAATGCACCATTAAAATAGGTTCAAGTTCGGGGCGATAGCTCAGCCTGGTAGAGCAACTCCCTTTTAAGGAGACGGTCCAGGGTCCGAATCCCTGTCGCCCCACTCTGTTGAAAAACTATAGGACTCATAGTAAAATAACTCATGGGCAGAGAAATAGAAGTATCGTTTGAGGACATCTGCAAGGGAAAATTGAGGGAACATTACACAAAGGGGCTTCTCGTTTTAGCTTTGTGCAATGACGGTAGTGGCAGATCCCTGAATGTCGCACAGGCATTAGCCAATCGTCATGAAATTCCAGCTGGTTATGTCTCCGGGGGATTGTGTCGACTTTCAGACCCGGAATGGACAACCGGTAGGAGCGCAATAGCTACAGATTTAAATTTAGCACCCCTTCTTCAGGTTATTCTCACGCCGATTGAGATGCTAGAGTACGGCCAACTATTGTTCCAGCTCAGGGCGTCCAGATACACCAATTCCACCCAGGCCATAAATAGTGCCGTGAGGACATTTGGCAAGTAGGCTTACCACGGAGTAGTATTTAACAAAGAGGGAGACGGACGTGATCAACGCGTTTTCAATCAAAAAGCCTATTCGATTAGATGAAAAAGCCGGACTGCCAAAACTTCGCACCCCCAAAATACAAGCTTACTTTCATTTTTTTAAATATAGTTGCTTCTTCTTAGTCCCCGGGATATTCTAATCACAGATGAAACTGTTTCGCCGCGGTGGTGCTGAGATTATCATTTTTCTTGTATTAGTAGCAATTATTCCGGCTATTGCAGTCAGCGTTTTTCTTTTTCGTCGCGGCGCATCCGATCATCAGATCAAAAATGCATCACTGCTTCCTGACAAGACGCTTACTTCAGTAGTGCGCGAAGTTCGTGAAATCACCAAAGAGGGCAAGGAAATTCGTTACTGGGTGCTTGATATAAAAAGTCATTCGCAGGACACACTGCTAAATTGCTATGTTGCCCTGACTTCCAAAGGTGAAAAAGATATTTTCTATGGTTTTTCCAAAAGATTTGTTCTTCAGGATTGCAATAGACGTGGTACCACCAGATCAAATTACGAATGCCGCATCGATAACGCTTTCAATAAATTCAGAAATAGTGACACTTCCAGACGCTGGGACAGGATTTCCGCCGGCGGCAATCTGATCGTTGGGATCGGTAGCTTTTATAAAGAGCAATCAATTTCCACTGACTCTTTTCTTTCCAAAAACAAACTTACTGATATCTATTCCGCCACTGCCGCCTGTCAGACTTCAAAAGGCAATTGGGTAAGACAGGAAATGCTAAACCCGCCGCTTATTCCGCTTCGCTGACGCACCACCAGCTTCCCACCATAGTGGTCTCAAATAGTGAGATTTGATTTCCCTGATCATCGTTTATAAATGCAGAAGCATTTCCTCCATCCAGGTTCACAGCTGTCACGATATCCAAATGTTCCCTGTCAGATAGGTTCTTAATCAGCTGCGGCAGCTCAACCATCATAGGGCCGGAATACAGATAGTTTGGATTGTAAACAGAAATAAAAAAAGCTTCACCGGATTTGCTGTTAGCTACCACCATCCGTCTCGCATTTTTGTCCCGGGCCATACTCAATTTATGCGGATATCCATTGGTCATCAGGACTGGCCCTGATTGCAATCCATACTCTACCGGTTCACCGGGAAAACGATCAGATACATAAAGAGTTTTTCCTGTGGCGGTATAAACATATCCGTTCATCAGCAGGCTCGTCTTTCTACGGCTGATTTGCTTTCCTTCTATTACCATCCAACCCTGAGGTTTATCATCTGTTCCATAGTATCCGCCATTAATGCCTGTCGTACATTTATTTTCATCCATCAGCTGGGCGGAGAGGACTTTTTTCTCCAGATTATTTATCAACCGGACAGCTCTCTGTCCCACTTTAGCCCACACTATTTCAATATCAGATTCAACTTCGTAAGAATTCGTAACTGTCTCCCGCGAAAGCACCTCAGGTTTAGACGTCTCCATATTTTGAGGTTTCATCAGCGATACGGAAACTCCCACCGCAGCCCAGACAAAAATTAGCATCAATATTCTATTCATCACTTGCTATTCTACTAAATATCCGGATATCATACTCACGAAAAATGATTATCCTGGGAATCGACCCCGGCACTGCCACTACCGGCTTTGGAGTCATCAGCACCAATGGTGATTCTGAGTTTGTATTGCTTGATTATGGTCTGGTTACTACCTCCAAGGAGTTACCGCATGGCCAACGGCTTCAATTGATCTACGACGGTATTTCGACTATTGTAGAGCGGCACCACCCTGACGTGGTTTCTATCGAGAGATTGTTTTTTGCCACAAACGCCATGACCGCTATAGCTGTTGGGCAGGCCATCGGGGTTATCAAGCTTGCTGTTCACCAGAGTCAATTGCCGGTTTTCGACTATACCCCCATGCAAGTCAAATTATATGTGGGTGGTTCTGGTAAGGCAGACAAAAAGGCTATGCAGGTCAAGGTCAAACAAATGCTCAAAATTCGCGGTGAAAAAGTAAATGAGATCAAGGACGGTCTTGTCGGCAAGCGCAAAACCAACAAATCTCATTTCGATGATGCCGCCGATGCGCTGGCTCTAGCTATCTGCCACGTGATGAAATCTGCGCCTGATAAATCCCCAGACAAGTCGCGCTCGAAAGATTCAAAGAGTCGATAGTTCGACTCTGTGAAATTCGTACACTTTTCCCGATCTTCAAAAACTCAGTCGGCAATCCTTCGCTCTCGTTTCCAAAAACCAGCGCATACCTATCGCCAAACTGTACCTCGTGCAGCAAGTTCTCCCCATCGGTCATAAATGGGTAGATTTCATTACCTGGATTTGCCCTTAGGTAGTCATCGAAGTTGATATAGTAGGTACATCTGACGCTAAAACATGATCCCATCGATGCGCGCACCACTTTCGGATCCCATCTATCGACAGCAGGCTCAATTACCGCCAGATCAAAAACCTCCAATCCGTGCATTGTGCGCATGATGTTTCCCAGGTTTCCTCCGTCTCGGATGCCATGCAGCACCACTTGTTTATTTGAGGGAATTATCGGGTGATCAAATTTTTCAAATTCCACCAGAGCATACGAATTCTCGTTTTTTGCCAACTCATATAAATTATGCGCATCCGTAATTACTTCCAGATTTGTCTTATGCGCAAAGTCCAAAAGCTTGTCTACTCCTGAATTTTTTTCTCCCTTTGGGTCGATCAGTATGCGCCTGATCTTTTCCGGATTGTATTTCACTAATTCCAGGCTGGGGTATACTCCAATCGTAAAGGTGGTCAGGCTATTTTTTCGATAAGGTTTGATTTGCATGGGTAGATGATATCAAAGGTATAATAACTATATGAATTTTCGTTTCGTGATAGCACTGTTTATTCTGCTGATGCAGTTTATTTTATCAGCTTCGCCGGCAATGGCTATTGTGAATCCATTGTCCACTCCAAACAACCGCTTTGGTGTCCACATTCTGGAGGTCGATGAGGTATTTCAGGCATCCCAACTTGTAAATAGTTCGGGAGGGAAATGGGGTTATGTCACCATCCCCATCCGTACTGACGAACGCGACAAGGAAAAATGGTCCCGCTTTTTTCAGCACTGCCGCGAAAACTCAATAATTCCCATCCTGCGATTGGCCACCTACGCAGATAAGACTCGCTGGGCTACCCCGACCGGACTCGATCTGATAGATTTCGCCAATTTTCTAAACGAATTACCCTGGCCCACCAAAAACCGATACATCATACTTTTCAACGAACCTAACCACTCAAAAGAGTGGGGGGGATATGTTTCTCCGAAAGAATATGCCAACTTGCTGGTTCAGGCTCGTGATATTTTCAAGGCCAGATCAGATGACTTCTTTTTGATTTCCGGAGGACTTGATATGTCAGCACCTTCGAATATTACCTCGGAGGACGCCCTCCGCTATTTCAGAGAAATGACTCGGACGAGTCCAAAATGGTATCAGAGCATCGATGGAATCGGTGTTCACGCTTACCCGAATCCTGCATTTTCTTCCTCTCCAAAGTCAAAAACCCGATATGGCATCACCAGCTATCGTTACGAATTGGACCAGCTCAAAAGATTGGGATTCTCCGGTAAGCCGGTATTTATCACTGAGACGGGTTACATTGGCAGAAAAGATTTCTACCCCACAGCGTTTAAGGAAGTTTGGATCGAAAAAGACATTGTGGCCATAACCCCATTTTTATTGTTTGCCGGAGCAGGGGAGTTTGCCCCATTCTCACTTTTGAATTCCGCTCATCAACCCACTGACTCATATATGGACATCTTCAACCTGCCCAAAATCGCTGGCAGCCCGTTATTGAATCCCAAATTTGAGCCGGCCGGTAGCACCCCCGCACTGTCATTCAGTTCGGGATCAGAAATCCGGTCCTCATCACCAAACTTCTTCACCCGCATTTGGGAATTTATCTTTCGGTTGCCCAAACCAAAGACAATTGCGATAAATGATCGGATATTCGGTGTCGAAATAGCGGACACTCCATCAAAGCGCACTCGCGGTCTTTCCGGTCGGGAGAATTTGGCGGCTGATACTGGTCTGCTATTCATTTTCGACAGCAACGCCAGACAAACATTTTGGATGAAGGATATGAACTTCGCCCTCGATTTTCTTTGGATAAACAACGGCCGCATTATTCAGATAAATGAGAACGTCCCCCCGCCAAAACTGACAGCGAACCGACCTGCCTATATATCCTCACATGAGCCGGTAAATTGGGTTCTTGAAGTGAACGCTGGCTTCGTAAAAAAGTTCAACATCAAAGTTGGTGACACAGTTGTGCTAAACTCCCGTTGACTATGCGTTTTGAACCTGCCCCGGACATTGATCGTCGAATAAAACATATCGTCAAAGAACTGGATCTTCCCAAAGTCAAAACCGACAAATTGCATTTTTTTCGCAGTTATGGTTCCAGTGGCCGTGCTACTGCCCGAATTTGGAGTTTGCCCACTGTCTGGCAGATGGCCCTCTCTGTGGGACCAGGTTACTGCATTGAGGTTGTTTCCGAACGCTATGACCGGTTAAGTCTTTCAGACCAGGAAAAAGTCTTGATTCACGAGCTGCTGCACATCCCCAAAAACTTTACGGGAGGATTAGTTCCACATCGGTCGGGAAAACGCAGACACTTTTCCCATTATCACAGAGAGGTTGACCAGCTCTTTGATTCACTTAAAATCAAGTCGTATGAAGATCATTCACGGTGAGAACGTTATTGCTTCCCGGCAGAGCTTGATAAATTCCAAAAATCATCTTCCTCAGAATAGTGAACCATTAGAGCTCGATGGACAGCAGTTGACATTAACTGATCTGAAAAACTATCTAAATACGCAATCTCTATTTGGGACAACCCAGACACTATTTGTTGAAAATTTCTTCTCACGACGGGAGTCTGCAGAAAAAAAACAGATCATTGCCTATCTTCTTGAAAATCAGTCCGCTCCGATCACTTTTTGGGATAGCTGTGAGCTGACGACCCCCATAAAAGGATTTTTGCCTATACTTCTGGAAAAGCACGACTTACCAAAATATCTGTATCAATACATTGACACATTTTCGCTATCGCTGCTTCAAAAAACTTTAGCTGCTACTCCTCCGGAAGTTGTTTTGGCTTTGATGGTTCGCCATCTTCATAATCTCATTTTGATCAAAACCGGTGAAGTATCCTCATTTCCTGCATGGCAGGCCAAAAAACTTCAAACACAATCAGGTAAATATCCGCTTCCAAAGTTACTGGAGCTATATCAAGCTCTATATCGCATCGACATTTCCCACAAAAATTCAAAATCCCCCCTCAGTTTAGCCGGCCAGCTTGAAGTTTGGACTGCGATGACATAATCTGTTTATGTGACTGTAAAAGATTCTGCCCTGGACTCGTGCCATCTGTATAGTTCAGTCACCGCATTTCCCGAACAGTGCAAACAAGTAATCTGGGAAATGGCTCAGGTAGAACTGCCACAGGATTTTTACGATGTTAGAAATATCGTTGTTTCCGGAATGGGTGGGTCGGCTTTAGGGGGGCGGGTAATCGCCAGTCTGGAGCGCCAAACTTTGCGAGTTCCGGTGATAATCTCCACCGAATATCATCTTCCGAATTTTGTGGATAAGCACTCTTTGGTAATTATCTCTTCATATTCAGGCAATACTGAAGAAACTATCTCTTCTTTATCAGAAAGTCTATCTCGGAGAGCAAAAATTTTTATTGTCTGTTCAGGTGGAAAACTGGCGCAGATCGCCGCAGAACAAAAAATTCCTCATTATGTGTTTGATCCTCGCTCCAACCCCTCCGGCCAACCCCGTATGGGATTAGGCTACGCCGTGCTGACGCTCATCATGCTGCTTACCCGCTGCAATCTGGTTCATCCGTTCAAAGACCTGGGCAAACTTCCCGATTTTCTTCACAAACTTCAGGACACCCGGACAGAGTACGACAATTTAGCAGAAAAACTGATGGGTAAAATTCCGATACTGGTCGCCAGCGAGCATCTCAAAGGAGCTGCCCACTGCGTACGCAACCAGCTCAATGAGAATTCAAAGAATTTCGCCGCTCTTTTTGACCTGCCCGAATTAAATCACCATTTAATGGAGGGGTTGACTTTCCCAAAATCAAATTCCGACAATCTCCAATTTGTACTTTTTAAATCCAGCCATTATCACCCCGAAGTTCTCAAACGCTATCCTCTTACGGAATTGGTACTTAAAAAACTCCACGTCCCAAGTACCACGGTTAACCTTGCGGCTCCCAGTCGTTTGTTTGAGGTTATGGAGTTAATTCAGCTCGGCGGATTTCTGTCGTTTTATCTTTCTCAGAAAAATGGGGTTGACCCGGGACCCATTCCTTGGGTAGACTATTTCAAGGACGAATTAAAAAATCTCTCATCAAAATGAAATTTGTAAAGTGGTTCAAAGAATTAGGTAAAGAGGATGTAGGTATTGCCGGCGGAAAAGGCGCCAACCTGGGGGAGTTGACCCAGGCCAAAATTCCCGTTCCTCAGGGCTTCGTTGTTTTATCCTCTGCATACTTTGAGTTTTTGGAATACAACAAATTGCGTCCACAAATTCACCAGATTCTTTCTGCCACCGATATTCTCGATCCGCATCAATTAAACATGGCTTCCAAAAAAATTCAAAAGCTCATGGATCAGGGCGACATCCCTTCCGAACTTTCCAGAGAAATATTTTTGGCTTATCACGAACTCAAAAAACGCTACACAACATCAGGATCAGATCCTGCTGTAGCGGTCAGATCATCTGCTACTGCCGAAGACTTGCCCGAAGCTTCATTCGCCGGCCAGCAGGAGTCATACCTAAACATCGTTGGTGACGCCAATGTCCTCATGAAAGTAAAAGAATGCTGGATGTCGCTTTTTGGCGCTCGCAGTATTTTTTATAGGCAGCAGCAGAAATTTGATCATTTCAAAGTCGGCATCGCTGTCCCCGTCCAAAAAATGGTTCAGTCCGAAGTATCCGGTGTTATGTTTACCATCGACCCTATCTCCAAAAACAAAGATGTATTAGTAATTGAGGGCGCTTATGGGTTGGGCGATTATGTGGTTCAGGGTGTAGTCACTCCAGATCATTACGAAATTTCCAAGTCCGAAGAAAAAATTATTTCCAAACAAATCTCCAAACAGGAGGTTATGGAAATTCGAAAGTCAAACGGAGTCAAAGAAGTCAAAGTCGATAAGAAACTTCAGGAAAAGCAAAAACTTTCCGATGAAGTGATTCTCGAACTTGCCAAAATCGGCAAGAAAATCCACCACCATTACTTCTTTCCGCAGGACATTGAGTGGGCGTATGAGGACAAGACTCTCTATATCACCCAAGCCCGCCCGATCACCACACTGGGTACCGCATCTGCAGAAGATGTGAAGAATGACCTGAAGACTCAGGGTGGTCTTACAGCAAAATTGGAAAAAATTCTCACCGGTGCTCCAGCCGCCCCTGGTCTGGTGGTCGGCCCGGTTCGTATTGTTGCCGATATCAAACACCTCGACAAGGTAAAAAGTGGTGACATTATGGTCACCGATATGACCACACCCGACTTTGTTCCCGCCATGAAACGGGCCGCCGGCATCATCACAAATCGCGGAGGTCTGACCTCTCATGCGGCAATCGTCTCTCGGGAATTGGGTGTTACTTGTGTGGTAGGTACATCCACGGCTACAAAAATTCTCAAAGACGGCATGACTGTTACTGTAAATGGTTCGACAGGTGAAATATTCAAAGGTGGAGCCGTATTGCCTGCTCAAAAACTTCATGCTCCGGTAAAACCGGTCGAAGATATTCATTACAAGACCGCAACCAAGCTCTATGTGAATTTGGCGGAAAAGGAGTTGGCCAAAGATATCTCAAAACGCTATGTTGACGGTGTGGGCTTGCTTCGGGCTGAGTTCATGATAGCCAACATAGGCACTCATCCGAAAAAACTTATTGCAGATGGCAAATCTCAGCAATTCATTGATCACTTGGCCAATGATCTCGCCGAATTTTGCAAAGCGTTTAGCCCTCGTCCTGTGGTTTATCGTGCCACCGACTTTAAGACAAATGAGTACCGTGCGTTAAAGGGTGGAGACAAATACGAACCGGAGGAAAGCAACCCCATGTTGGGTTTCCGTGGTGCTTATCGTTATATTAAAACTCCGGAAGTTTTTAATCTGGAGCTCGAAGCCATCAAAAAAGTCAGAAACAAAATGGGTCTTAAAAATCTGAATCTCATGATTCCCTTTGTTTCTACTGTCGACGAGCTGGTTGAGGTAAAAAAGCTAGTGGCCGCTTCAGGATTATACCGATCTTCGCAGTTTAAACTGTGGATGATGGTAGAAATTCCCGCAAACGTTATCCTCTTGGAAGATTTTATAGACGTTGGTATAGATGGTGTTTCCATTGGCAGCAATGACCTCACCATGCTTATCCTGGGTATAGATCGGGACAACAGTGAAGTCGCGCCGCAATTCAATGAGCGTAATCCGGCCGTTCTCTGGGCTTTGGAGCGTACCATAAAAACTTGCGCCAAAAAGGGCATCACCTGCGGAATCTGCGGCCAGGCACCCAGCGAATATCCTGAGCTGGTAGAAAAGCTTGTTCAATGGGGTATTACCAGTATTTCAGTGAATCCGGATGCCATTGCCAGGACTCGTGAAATTGTTTACCATAGTGAACAAAAGCTATTTAAAGACAAAAAATAAATATGCCCGTTTTATCGAAATTACTAGCCAGGGAAATACTGGATTCACGTTCAAACCCCACAATAGAAGCGGTTGCCGTTTTGGATGACGGCAGTTTTGGTGTTTCTTCAGTACCTTCAGGCAGCTCCACTGGTACAGCCGAAGCAGTAGAGATCCGCGATAATGACCCTGCTAGGTATTTGGGAAAGGGTGTCCTCAAAGCGGTCGCCACCGTAAATTTAGAAGTTGCCAAGTCTTTGGTTGGTCAGTCATTCGACTCTCCTCAATCTCTTGATTCAGCTCTCATCAAGCTAGATGGAACCCCTAACAAATCCCATTTGGGGGCCAATGCTATCCTCGCAGTATCCATGGCAGTAACAAAAGCATTGTCTATCGCTTACAAGATGCCTCTTTACAAATACATCGCTACCATCGCCGACAATAAATCCCCTCTGTTTATTCCCACTCCGGTTTTCAATATGATAAACGGCGGCAAGCATGGGGCCGGAAATTTGGATTTTCAGGAATTTCATATCATCCCTACTCGTGTCGCAAGCTACGCATCCATGCTTGAAACGGGAGTAGAGATATATCAAACCATAAAAAAGCTGCTAGCCCGTCGCGGCGCCATCCATAGTGTCGGCGATGAAGGGGGATTTGCTCCAAACCTATTTACCAATTTGGATGCTTTGGAGATTCTTGTCGAATCTGCTGCTGAATGCCACAAAAAAATTAATGTCGATATCGAGTTGGGTCTGGATGTGGCAGCCAATAGTTTCTACAAAGACGGAAAATACATTATCAAAGATCGAAGTAGTCCAATGGAAGGACCTGAATTTATTGATTATCTCCGAGATCTCAATAATCAGTACCACTTGCGCTTACTTGAAGACCCTTTACACGAAGAAGACTGGAAGGGTTGGTCCAGTATCACTGCCGAATTGGGAAACAATACCACTATCGTAGGTGATGATCTCCTGGCTACCAACAAAGAGCGAGTCAATCGTGCTATTGCCGCGAAATCGTGCGCCGGTATCATCGTAAAGCCAAACCAGGCTGGTACTGTTACCGAATCAATTGAAGTTGTCAAACAAGCCAGAACAGCTGGTTGGAAAATAAATGCCTCACATCGCTCCGGAGAGACAAATGACACGTTTATTTCAGACTTTGCGGTAGGAGTTGGAGCCGACTACGCCAAACTGGGTGCCCCGGCCAGAGGCGAGCGTGTTGTCAAATACAATCGCTTCTTGGTCATAGAAAACGAGCTCCCGCCGGTCTAAAAAAAATGCCGGAAACACATCCAAAACCAGTGTTGTTGGTAATTATGGACGGCTGGGGTTTGGCCCCTCCGGGTCAGGGAAATGCGATTTCCTTAGCCAAAACCCCCGTAATCAATGAACTTTGGCAAAACTATGTCCACACTCAGCTGATCGCTCATGGAGAATCGGTTGGCCTTCCTAAGCGGGAACCGGGAAACACGGAAACTGGACACCTTAATATCGGAGCCGGACAAATTGTTTATCAGGATTTGCCTCGTATCAATATTTCCATAGCTGACGGTAGTTTTTTTCAAAACCCCAGTCTTTCACAAGCTGCAGAGCATGTCAAAATAAACAATTCTACATTCCACATGATGGGGCTTGTTGGAGGAGGAGGTGTTCACTCCGATCTCTCACATTTTTTTGCGATTTTGCGGTTTTGTCGTGAGAGAGGAGTGGCTAATGTTGCGATTCATGTCTTTACCGACGGACGCGATTCTCCACCTACAGCTTCTATGACCTATATTAATCAACTGCAGGCTGCCATGAGCCGTGAGGGGGTAGGAGTAATCTCATCGGTGATGGGACGTTATTATGCTATGGATCGGGACTTTCGCTGGGATCGTACCGAAAAAGCTTATCGCTGCCTTACCGACGGATCGGGAAAAACTGCAGCAAACATTGAGGCAGCCATTTCCGGATCCTACGCTGACGGCAAGACTGATGAATTTGTCGAACCAACAGTAATTCTGGACAACGCCGGAAGTCCTACTCCCCGCATAAAAACCAACGATGCCGTAGTATTCGTTAATTTTCGTATTGATCGCCCCCGCCAGTTGAGCAAAGCCTTTGTGTTGGATGATTTTGAAAATACAGCCAACATTATTGGATTCGACCCCTATGCCGTTAAGTATTTGAAAAAACACGATGCTGGTCTGAGTATTTCAAAACAGCACCCTTTTACCCGCGGGCCCAAACTCCAGAATCTTTTTTTCGTTACCATGACGGAATACGAAAAAAATCTTCCCGTAAAGATTGCCTATCCGCCTCAGGCTGTGGACTATCCGCTGGGTAAAGTCATCTCTGACCACGGACTGCTTCAATTACGCATGTCAGAATCTGAAAAAGAGCGTTTTGTTACCTACTATTTCAACGGACTAAAAGAAGAACCTTTTCCGAATGAAGAGAGGATAATTCTCCCGTCTCCCAAAGTTCCGACCTACGATAAAAAACCGGAGATGTCAGCTGCGGAAACTACCGATCGGCTCATCTCGGAAATTAGGTCGGGCAAATACGATTTTATAGCCATCAACTATGCTAATCCAGACATGGTTGCTCATACTGGCAATCTTTCAGCCGCAATCAGGGCTGTTGAATTTACTGATGAATGCATAGGCCGGCTGGTCGAAACTATCCTGTCTGTGGGAGGAGTTATGTTTATTACTGCGGATCATGGAAATGTGGAGGAAATGATCAACATATCAACGGGACAGATCGATACAGAACACAACGCCAATCCGGTGCCGCTTATTATCGTCGGCGCAGATTATAAGACCGGACAATTGATTACTCAGGGGATTCTTGCCGACATAGCCCCAACAGTTTTGTCAATGCTGAAGATTCCTGCCCCATTCACCATGAACGGCCGTAACTTACTCGCTTGAGTGATATATCAGCAGAGTTATCTCACCCTTATCAATATTGCCCAAATCTTCACCAATGTATTCATGTATCTTGGTCAATTCCTTGGCAACAGTTATCTTAGCTGCCGGATAGCGCAGTTTGATTTCCCGCAAAGTCCTTTCTGCCCGGACAGGAGACTCGTAAATCACATGGGTAATATTTGGAGCCAGTTCCCACTTCTTAGGTAAAAATCCCCAAAACATAAGCTTATTCGTGGGTAGTCCAGCAGCAGACGCTGCCGTCGCACCGGCAAAGGCACCAGGAATAGGTACCACTTTTATTCCCGCTTCACGGGCGGCACGCACTACCTTAAATCCCGGATCAGACAAAAGTGGGGTTCCGGCATCACTGACCATTGCCGCATCGGAAACATTGAGAACAGACAATACCTCAGCAATCTGCTCTTTCTCATTCCAATCTCTAACCGATATATATCGTTTGGGATAAATCACATTTTCTGCAAACGAAAATTTTTTGTCTATCAATAGTTTGATTAGGTTTCCCGTATGGCGGGTGTCTTCGCAAATTATGGTCGGGGTGGACAGAAGGACCTTAATAGCCCTAATGGTAATATCTTCAAGATTGCCAATCGGCGTTCCCACTACATACAAAATACCCATACTGCTATTGTACAGCCGATTCAGTGTGTTGCAATTCTGTTAAAAACACGATAATCTCGTCGGTACTGTGGAAATCGTTACCTCGCTAATAGATTTCATTCTTCATATAGACGTCCATTTGGGAGAGCTTATCGCCAATTATGGAGTGCTTGTTTATGGGATCCTTTTTGCAATTGTCTTTTTGGAAACCGGAATAGTGGTTACTCCATTTTTACCCGGAGACAGTTTGCTTTTTGCCGCCGGTGCGTTTGCCGCCCTCGGCTCACTTAATCCTTTTCTCATTTTCGCACTGATCTCACTGGCGGCCATATTGGGGGACACAGTAAATTACTGGATTGGTCACTTTTTCGGCAATCAGATTCTCGCCAATCCGAGAATTCCCATCAATCAGGAACACATTGACAAGACGAACATTTTTTTCAAAAAACATGGCGGAAAGACCATTATTTTAGCCAGATTTATGCCATTTATCCGCACTTTTGCTCCTTTCGTTGCCGGGATCGGTCGCATGGAATATGGAAAGTTCATTACTTTCAACGTCGTCGGAGGGCTGCTCTGGGTTGGAATATTTACTTTCTTGGGATACTTCTTCGGAAATGTTTCCTTTGTCAAACACAATTTCTCGATTGTGATCATGGTCATCATCCTAATCTCCGTTTTGCCCGCCGTATTTGAAGTAGTAAAGTCCCGGATAAAGAAATCTTAATTATTCAGCAGCTGGTCTTTTCGGCAATCGTCTTCCGTTAAAGTAGCGTTTACCTTGTGTAATTCCGTCTCCAGATCTGCTGGTATCGTTGCGGCAACCATAATCCAGCTTCCCAAAGGGTGATCGAAGAAACATTAACAGTTCTCTATAACGCGGCGAGTTAAATCTAGCCGTTGTTGGCCGATTTTCAGTTTCAGTTGGTGTTGCCATATGCAAATTTTCGTATAACACCCACACACTTCCCCTGAATCCGCACCTTGTCTCCAGCTACGAAAATAGGGGACATAGTTGAATTTGCCGGTTCCAGCCTGATCCGTGTCGCTTCCCTAAAAAAACGTTTTAGCGTTGCAAAACCATTATCCAAAAGCGCCACCACTACGTCACCATTAGAAGCTGATTCTGTTTGTTCGATAATCACATAATCGTGATCGTAAATTCCCGCTTCTATCATGGAATCACCTTTTACTTGTAGTACAAAACAGCGTTTCTTGGAATTAACCATAGACGGAGGGACCGAGAAAGAGGCATTTGGGTCGGTATGGGGTTCTATTGGCTGTCCTGCTGCAATATAGCCCAAAACCGGTAAATCCACAGCGACATCCCCTACAGATGTCCGGTTCGCAGCTGTCTTATCCAAAATTTCAATTCCCCGCACTGAGCCTTCGTACTTTTTTACAATTCCTTTCTTTTCCATCGCCTGCAAATGCTCATGCACAGTCGCCAGCGATCTCACTCCAAGCGCTTTGGCAATTTCCTGCAGAG
Source organism: uncultured Gammaproteobacteria bacterium (assembly GCA_964502885.1). GTDB lineage: Bacteria > Patescibacteriota > Microgenomatia > CAZETR01 > Amesbacteraceae > XYB1-FULL-44-23. The sequence continues at coordinate 40,976 of CAZCXU010000006.1, read as the reverse complement.
TCGGGGAGTAACCATTAGTTTGGATATACTGAGCAACAAAGTCTAATATCTGTCTTTGCCTGTTGTATAGAGTTACTGGCATGGATATAATCTAAACCGAATATTACCCAAATGTCAAGAGCCACTACATGAAGGAATCTCGTTCGAAAGAGCCACATCTCCAAGTAAGGATTGATGATAACGCTATACCTGTTGAGTCTGGGGTGTTTTCGCGGTTAGATAAATTGCTGAAGGATCGTGGCTTAGAGCCGATAGTCGTTGGTGGAGTGATTATTTTTGTAGCTGCAGCAGTAGCCACAGCCCATTTCTTAAATCGCCAAAAACAGATAGAGATAGAGATTGTTCAACCGCCACTCACTTCCGAGCTAGAGGATAAGCTAGCTTCGCTTTACGAACAACATCGGGCCAAGATTCACATGTTCTTCGAATTTGGAAAGGGTCTAGATCATCCGGTAGCAGAAGACCTAGTGCAGCAAGTATTCACACGAGCCAGGAACAAGATTGGGGAATTTAAACCCAATCCCGAGCTAGCTGATCCATACAAAGCGTGGCTATACACAATAGCCGCAAATCTCTCCAAAAACTACAGGCGGGATCAATCACGTCACCCTTCCGTGCCGTTGGATACACTTGAGTCGTCAGACGAAGAGAGTACAGAACACCGGTTTGTAGTCAGCCTGGAAAAGATAGTTTCCCACGATGAATCCAGCTTGGAGGATCAAGTTATTGAAAAGGAGGAAGCAAACAAACTCAAAGAAGCCATCCGCCAGTTATTGCCCAGGTACCAGTTAGTTATCTGGCTCAAATCTCTCGAATTCAAAAACGAAGAAATAGCATCTGTTTTAGGCGGAACTGAGGGAAGTGTTAAATCTCTTTATAACCGGGCGCTAAACTCACTCAAACATCACTTTGATGAAAAAGGTAAAATAGACAGTCATGTTTAAACTCCATTCTCAATATCGCCCCACCGGAGATCAGCCTCAGGCCATTGAAAAGTTGGTTGCCAACTTGAACGTCGGAGCCAGAAATCAGGTACTGCTTGGTGTTACTGGATCAGGCAAGACATTCACCATGGCAAATGTGATCGAGAAAGTTCAGAAACCCACACTAATCATCTCTCACAACAAAACCCTTGCAGCGCAGTTATATCAGGAATTTCGTGATTTCTTCCCGGAAAACGCCGTATCCTATTTTGTTTCTTACTATGACTACTACCAGCCAGAAGCATACATCCCCGCAACCGATACATACATCGAAAAAGAAACGGACATAAATCAGGAGATCGACAAACTACGATTAGCTGCCACAACCAATCTGCTTACTCGCAAAGACACCATTGTCGTGGCTTCGGTTTCCTGTATATACAACTTAGGTTCACCAGCAGACTATAGTAGGTCTATTCTCGAGCTTGCTCCGGGCCTGAAAGTTGGACGACACCAGATTATTATGCGGCTCAACGATTTGCAGTACACCCGTTCCGAATATGATTTTTCGCGGGGTACTTATCGCATTCGTGGGGATACTATCGATATTTATCCGGCATACGAGGATGTGGGTATTCGGATTCACTACCAGCTTGACCGTATCACCAGACTTGAGCGAATAGATCCTCTTACCGGAGAAGTCGTACCTTCCGAATATCCAAATGGCAATCTAACTATTTATCCAGCCAAACACTACATCGCAAACAAAGACGCCTACAAAGATGCTTTCAGCGCTATCCGTTCAGATCTTGAAGCCCAGGTCGCTCTACTGAGATCACAAAATCGTCCGCTTGAAGCCCATCGCATCAGCCAGCGTGTCAATTACGATCTGGAAATGATCGCCGAGTTGGGATATGTAAATGGTATCGAAAACTACTCGCGCTACTTCGATGGTCGAAAGGCCAGTGATCCTCCTTATAGCTTGCTGGACTATTTCCCAAAAGATTATCTGCTCATTGTTGATGAATCACACATTACCATTCCCCAGGTTCGCGGAATGTACAACGGCGATCAGGCTCGTAAACGCACTCTCATTGATTTCGGATTTCGCCTTCCTTCAGCTCTCGATAATCGTCCGCTCAAATTCGACGAGTTTATGCGTCGAATGGGCCAAACCGTCTATACATCGGCTACTCCCAACGAATGGGAATTATCTCAATCCGGCGACAAAGTTATCGAGCAGTTGATTCGTCCTACTGGGCTTATCGACCCCGAGGTATCAGTTCGGCCTACAAAAGGACAGGTGGCTGATCTGGTTGACGAAATTCAAAAACGCATCTCCAAAGGCCAGAGAACTTTGGTCTCCACACTTACCAAGCGTATGGCCGAAGACTTGGCCGCTTTCCTGGCTGAAAAGCAGATCAAGGTCCACTATCTCCACGCAGATATCGATACTCTGGAGCGACTTGATATTCTTTCTGATTTGCGGTCAGGAATCTACGACGTTGTTGTGGGAATCAATCTTTTAAGGGAAGGCTTGGATCTGCCGGAAGTATCTTTGGTGGCTATTTTGGATGCAGACAAGGAGGGTTTCCTGCGCTCACGCTCCAGCCTTATTCAAACCATGGGTCGTGCTGCCCGTCACGTCGAGGGTAGCGTCATTATGTACGCAGACAACGTCACTGATTCCATGCGCAACGCGATTGATGAAGTTGAGCGTCGCCGCAAAGTTCAGATTCAATACAATATCGAACACGACGTCACCCCGGTCTCTATCTCCAAGCCGCTTCGTGACCGCGTGGTGGAAAAGACCGACGATGAAGCTCCCATAAAGTTGGATCCCAAACAAATCCTTAAAGGTAAAACCGACGATGTCGCAGACATCGATATGACCAAGGTCACCCAATTAACCCCCGAAGACCAGACCAAATTAATTAGGCTGATGACCCGTCAGATGAATTCCAGCGCAAAGATGCTCGACTTTGAAACCGCAGCCAGAATTCGGGATCGGATTATGCAGATAAAATCTCTTTGAAAGCCTTAATAGCTGAGGCAAACATCGCCTCTCCCGTCCTTCCCCATTTCACAGTCTCACAAATTCGTTTCATCGCCACAAACTTACGTTGGTAAATTTTACCCCCATCAGGGTCAGGAGTCTGTTCCTGTAGTTTGGTAATTTGAGCTGCAAATCTTAGCTGAAAATAGACTTTCTTGTCCGGATCGGGGTTACTTGGATCGTCCACCTGTTGTGCTCCTATAAAAGCAATCCTTCCCACCTCTACATCCGCCTCTTCGATCAGCTCCCGCCTCAGTGTCTGTTCGACAGTCTCATCTTTTTCCGGACTTCCTCCGGGGATAATCCAATTGTTCCTACCCCCTGTATCAATGGTCAGAATATCTCCGGCATCATTAAAACACACCCCATAGACTTGGGCTATTGGTTTAAAAGCATCGATTTTTGTCTCATCAAAACATTCGATCCATGTTAATTTCACCCGTCCGTGTGGGAAGTCCACGAAAATGGCTGGTCTTTCCATATATGCATGGTATCAAAGCCGGCGCCTCTTTGGATACTTGAAAAAAACCCGAAACTGAGTATACAATGCCTTGTTATGCCGGAAGTAATTTCTATCCGTGGAGCCAGGGAGCACAATCTCAAAAATGTTGACCTGGACATTCCCAAAAACAAGCTCATAGTCTTTACTGGACTTTCTGGTTCTGGTAAGTCTTCTTTGGCTTTTGACACTATTTACGCCGAGGGCCAACGTCGCTATGTAGAGTCTCTCAGTTCATACGCCAGACAATTTTTGGGCGTTATGGACAAGCCGGATGTGGATCAAATCACTGGCCTGTCACCGGCAATTTCAATAGACCAGAAGTCCGCTTCTCACAACCCCCGTTCCACTGTCGGAACAGTTACGGAAATTTATGATTACCTCCGTCTGCTATTTGCACGCATCGGTCACCCCCACTGTCCTATTTGTGGTCGGGAAATTGCCCAGCTTTCCGTGCAGCAGATAGTCGACCAGATTATTTCCCTCACATCCACATCCTTGAAAACACGCAAATCCTATAAATTTTTGTTGATGGCCCCGGTTATCCGTGATCGCAAAGGGGAATTTCTGGATCTCTTTTCCTCACTTCGTCAAAAAGGTTACTCTCAGGTTCGTGCCGATAACAAGATTGTAGGCCTGGATGAGGATATCGCCCTGCTCAAAAACAACAAACATTCCATTGATGTAGTCATCGATCGCATCGTGGTGGACAAAAATTATTTATCCGACCAGGAGAGTTCGCTGCGCACCCGTCTTTTTGAAGCCGTCGAAGCAGCCACAAAGCTTTCTGAGGGACTATGCATTGTCTCAGAAGTATTGGACAAGTCCTTCGATTTTCCCGTCAAGCCCAAAGAATTTGCAGACACTCTCTTTTCCGAGCGATTTGCCTGTCCCATAGACAATATCGCCATGCCTGAAATTGAGCCGCGACTGTTTTCTTTCAACTCACCGCACGGAGCTTGTCCAACCTGTACCGGTTTGGGGACCTTGCTTACTTTAGATGTTTCTCGTGTTCTCAATCGCAATCTGACCATCTCCGAGGGGGGAATATTGCCATACGCAAACACATTTACTTATGACTCCTGGTTTGCCCAGAAAGTAGCTCAATTTGTCCCAATCCGCACGCCCATTGGCCAGTTGGACAAGGATCAGCTGAAAACTCTTCTTTACGGAGCCACCGAAGAGGATACGGGAATAAAAGGGGGGTTTGAGGGCATAGTTCCCAATCTTGAGCGGCGATACAAACAGACTGAATCCGATTTTATCCGCACAGAGATAGAGAAATACATGCAGAGAGAAGTTTGTCCCGAATGTCAGGGTAAAAGGCTCAAGCCGGAAGCTCTCAATGTCACGATCGCCGGAAACTCCATAATGGACGTTTGCCGGACTTCCATATCCCAGACCAAAGAAATCCTTTCCTCTCTGCCAAGTCTCAACTCGCGTGAATTACAGATATCTGCCCCCATACTCAAAGAAATTAATGAACGACTGGGCTTTTTAAACTCTGTAGGTCTCGAATATTTGACCCTTGACCGTAGCGCAAATACTTTAGCTGGAGGGGAAGCTCAGCGAATTCGTTTAGCCAGTCAAATAGGCAGCGGTCTGTCCGGAGTGCTTTATGTACTGGACGAGCCTTCGATCGGTCTGCACCAGCGGGACAATGGTCGGCTTATAGATACCCTGAAACGCCTGCGCGATTTGGGAAACTCCGTAGTTGTTGTCGAACACGACCGTGAAATGATGGAAGAGTCTGACTGGATCGTCGATTTCGGCCCTGGAGCTGGAGAGCATGGTGGTCAGGTAATCGCTATGGGTACACCAAAGGAGATTATGGCCGACAAAAAATCCATTACCGGAGCATATTTGTCCAATCGCCGCACCATAGACCCGAATTTCAAATCAGACAGTCTCAGTTTCAAGCCCGCAGATCAAAACCCGCACAAGCTTAAAATAATTGGTGCCAGTGAACACAATCTCAAAAACATTGATGTTGAACTTCCCTTGGGTAAATTTGTGGTGATAGCCGGTGTCTCCGGATCAGGCAAATCCACCCTGCTCATCGATATCCTTTATCACGCCATGGCCGGAAAATTAAATCCCGATCATCGGGAAAAACCGGGAAAACACGATCACATAGAGGGGTTGGAGCATATAAATCGGGTAATTCTTGTTGATCAGTCGCCGATTGGTCGTACACCCAGATCCAATCCCGCCACCTACACCGGCCTGTTTACATATATTAGAGACCTGTTTGCCATGACGCCGGAATCACGCATACGCGGCTACCAGCCCGGTAGGTTCTCGTTCAATGTCAAAGGCGGCCGTTGCGAAAATTGTCAGGGCGAGGGGCAGATAAAAATCGAAATGCAGTTTCTCCCGGACGTTTATGTAAAGTGCGATGTCTGTGGTGGGACAAGATACAACTCAGAAACTCTGGAGGTCCGCTACAAAGGCAAAAATATTGCCGAAGTCTTAAATCTCACGGTGGAAGAAGCTCTGGAATTCTTTAAGTCCATTCCCGTGGCCATCGATAAGCTGCAGACACTCAAAGATGTAGGTCTCGACTATCTTCGCATCGGCCAACCAGCCCCCTCATTATCAGGTGGAGAAGCACAGCGGGTAAAACTGGCAGCTGAGCTCTCAAAACGGGCTACTGGTAAAACTTTTTATATTCTTGATGAACCCACCACTGGTTTGCATTTTGCTGATCTGGAAAAACTCCTGCAGGTACTCAAACGATTGGTAGCTTCGGGTAACACAGTTGCTGTCATTGAACACAATCTGGATGTTATCAAAAATGCTGATTGGGTAATTGAGCTTGGTCCGGAAGGTGGAGACATGGGGGGCTATGTAGTCGATGCGGCCACGCCTCAGGCTCTGGCCAAAAACTCCAGCTCTCCAACCGCACCGTTCCTGTGATTCAATTTGCGGCCAACACGGCGCGCAATATTCGTCTAGAATAAATGCATGCATGCAATTCTTATTTCATTTCTGCTTGTAATACTGTCACTATTTTCAGCCCCTGCAACTCTCGCCGCAGACAATCAGATTTTTTCAACAGACGTTACTCTTCATTACACTTTTGACACTACTGGAGCCTCGACTGTCAAACAATCATTTGCCGTCCGCAACCTTACTTCACGGTATCTGATCAGTAGCTACGAGTTGGAACTGCAGGGTGAGCTGCCAGCAAACTTTTCCGGCTCTGACAACAGGGGAAAGTTGACACTGCAAACCGACAAACTACCCGGAGGCTCTACGCAGATCCGCGCGATCTTCAATTCTGTAGCGGCTGGTATTGGCAAAATCAAATATTTTACCCTCAGTCACGACGGACCCCAGGCCAGACGAAACGATACCGTCTGGGAGATAACCATTCCGCAAATTCACACCACACAAAAGATAGATCACTACACAATCAAAATTACCGTCCCCAAAGCGTTTGGTATGTTAGCCTTTTCTTCGCTGGCAGCCACCCCGGACGACGCCGATACGAAAGCTGATTCCCTTACCTACAAATTCAGCCAGCAACAAAGCGCTACCCAAGGTCTCTCTGTTATATTCGGCGCTTTTCAAACATGGGGCTTCCGGCTCAAATATGAGCTTGAAAATCCTACATCTGCAACAAAAAACTTTGAACTGGCATTACCTATGGATGCAACAGGACAGAAGATCTCCTTGGCTACACTTGAACCCCAGCCGCACTCCATTTCCATCTCAGACGATGGTCATTGGATTGCCACATACTCACTGGATAAAAAATCCAAAGCAACAGTGCAAATTACCGGACAAACTAGGCTGGGCACTCAGACACCCCAACGGTCAGGCATACCTTCACCCGAAATTCTTAATTTTTCCCCTCTCAAATCGACTCCAAACCCCAACTATCTCAAACCGTATTCCGCAGAAATGTTTTACGACACTTATGCTGCCACAACTCCCTCGCTATCAGTAGAGTGGCAGCCCCCCAGACAAATTTTCTTAGGCCTTTCCACCACATCATACCTCAAAATAAAAAACAATTCGAAATCAGCAGCCTATTCAATCCCTCTCAATATCAATTCATTTGGTTTATTAGTCAACCCGCAAACTACAAACATTCCGGTCATTCCACCCCTGGGAACCTATTCGCTCAAGCTCAATACTGAGCTGATTCCTGCAGGAATTATTTACCCCAAACGAGTAATCGTAAACATGGGGGATTCACTCATGACTTATAATTTGCCTGATTACACTATTATCAGCACTCATGCGCTCATTATCTTCGCCATCAGCAGTATATTCTTATTATCAGCGGCTTTTGCCCAACACGCCTGGAGTTTACATCTACAAAAACGAAAACGCTCAGGTCATCTACATCGGTAAGGCCAAAAACCTTAAAAATCGTATTCGGTCCTATTTTCAGTCGCCCATTCATCTGGGGGCCAAGACTTCTCTTTTGGTCCAAAATATTCGCTCCATCGAGACCATAAAAGTCCTTTCGGAAACTGAAGCTCTCCTGCTTGAAAGCCGTCTTATCAAAAAATTCAAACCCCCATTCAATATATCCTCAAAGGATGACAAAGCCCCTTATTACATTCACATCTCAAAAGAGGCGTACCCGCGGCCAATACTCAATCACGAAAGTCAGGGGGCAATAGCCGGACCATTTCTAAATGGATTGATACCAAAGCGCATCCTAAAACAGCTGCGTCGCGTTGCACCATACTGTCTGGCGCCGCGCCCGGTCAGACGTGCCTGTTTCTACTCACATATAGGTTTATGCCAGCCCTGTCCCGGCAGCTCCGATAATCCAGTCGCAAAAGCTATCTACCGGAAAAACATTTCCCGACTCAGATTGCTGCTTACCAGTCGCTTTGCCTCCGTCGCCAAAAAACTTCAAAAGCAGATGCTTCAGCTTTCCCGTGAACAAAAGTTTGAAGAGGCTGTTATCATCAGAGACCATCTTCAGGCTCTGGAATCGTTACAAAACCGGCCAACAGAGCCAGATGAATACCTGGAAAACCCCAATCTGGTTGAAGATAAAAACTTACGACTGATCGACTCCCTCAGAAACCTACTGACTGAAGCTGGTATGGATTTGCCTCCGCGTCTCGGACGCATTGAAATGTATGACATGGCACATTTGCGGGGTGATAGTGCCACCGGTAGCATGGTAGTGGCCATAAACGGAGAATTAGTCCATTCCCTCTATCGCCACTTTCGTATCAAATACGCCCAGTCTGATAGCGACGTAGATATGATGTGGGAAGTTCTCACTCGACGTTTCAAAAACGCAGATTGGCCCAAACCCGACTTGGTTGTATTGGACGGAGGTAAACCACAATTATCAATTTTCAAAAACAACTACGAATTTTTGAAAGAAATCCCGGTAATTTCTCTGGCAAAACAGTTTGAGACAATCATTATTCCGGCAGAAGATGACTTTAAAGAAATTACCCCCCCGGATAATTTCCCGGGATTGCACCTTCTGCAGCAGTTGCGGGATGAGGCTCATCGGTTTAGCCGCAGGCTTCACCACAAACTCAGGTCGAAGAAACTGGTCAGTTGACATATACTGTACCTACCGATGGTCAGACTGGCGCTGCGTTCTCTTTCTATAAATCTAGCCGGAATCTATATTGTTATCCAGTTGCTATCGGGGGTGATTTCTTATGTGGGAGGAATTCAAACCCTGATCACGGCGGCTGTTCTTATTTCTTTGACTAATCTCTTTGTTCGACCGCTGATTAATTTGCTATTGCTACCCGTCCATCTGGTAACGCTTGGCACATTCCGCTGGGTGGCGAATCTGGCCTGTCTGTATTTAGTCACCCTCATCGTTCCCAATTTGAAAATTCACGCCTTTGTGTCGCAAAGACTCGACCTGGGTTATTTGATTATTCCACCCATCCAATTCTCCGCTTTTGGTGCATTTATTCTGGTCACAATTGCACTGACTTCAGTATTTCACTTTATCTACTGGCTTTTTCAGGATTAAAGTCGTCCGGTGCGGTATAATACCGTTGTGAAACAAACGCTTACCATTGTACAAATACTTTTATCAATACTTGTATCGACTCTGATCCTGCTTCAGGCTAAAGGTACCGGTCTGGGGCGTGCGTTTGGCCAGGGTACTTATCACTCCAAGAGGGGAGTTGAATTTGTTGTATTCAGAATGACAATCGTTGCGGCAATAGTTTTTGTCATTGTTTCCATAGTCATTCAGTTGATCTGATTGGTTATCCAAAAAATTGCCCGCACATGTATAAAAGACTTCGTTTTTACTTTCGCTTTGCTGTGGCGCTTACCTCTAAGTACTCATTATTCATACTTGCAGGAGCAGTTCTATCCGTAGCGGCATTTTTCTTTGCGCCGCACATTATTTCCCAACTACCCCCGTTTCGCTTCACCACAAAAATCGGTATAGTCGGCAGATACAGTCTTACCGACCTCCCCACCACTGTCCTGGAAAAAATAAGTGTCGGGCTGACTTCAGTAGATGAGTTCGGGGTTCCGGGGCCAGGGTTAGCCACTTCTTGGGAAATTGCTGATAACGGTAAAACAGTTATTTTCACTCTAGACCCTACTCTTCATTGGCATGATGGTACCAAAGTCGTAAGTTCTGATATCAAGTATCAATTCAAGGATGCTGTCATAGAATATCCCGACAGCTCACATTTGGTTTTTAAACTGAAAGATCCCTTTGCGCCTCTTCCCACCCTGCTCTCCAAACCGGTTTTGAACCTTAAAACATCCCGCCTGTTGTCGCAAACCCGCGTATTGGGTGTAGGCAGCTATCGTTTGGAATCGTTTAAGACCAACGGGCAATTATTGGAATTGCTCACCCTAAGTCCAATTGACAAAAGATCTCGCCTTCCGGTTTTGGTTTACAAATTTTACGCTACGCCACAGATCGCTCGTACAGCCTTTAAACTTGGTTTGATCAGCCAAATTCATGAAATATTGGAGGTGGGGGATTTAGCCGAATGGCCAAGTGCCACTATCACTTCAACAGCTTCTGTCAGTAAGTTTGTTGCCATATTCTTCAATACTGAAGGAGCCTTGTTTTCAGGAGCTTCCGGAAAATCTTTTCGCACGGCATTGTCCTACGCTACCAACAAATCAATCTTTGATTATCGTGCGAATGGACCCGTTGGACCCACCAGTTGGGCTTATTACCCCGAAGTAAAAAAATATGATTATGACCTCAAACGCGCACAGGAACTGTTGAAAAAAGTCGAGAAAAAGCCGGAAACTATCACATTACATACGGTTCCTGCCTATTTGTCAGTCGCAGAGCAAATCAAAATCGATTGGGAAAGATTGGGGGTAAAAACTGATATTTCGGTCGTTACGGAAATTCCGTCTCAATTTGACGCTCTTCTTATTGCTCAGGCCATACCCAAAGACCCTGATCAGTACAATCTCTGGCATTCTACCCAAACTTCCAGCAACCTGACAGGACTTACCAGCCCCCGCATTGACAAGCTGTTGGAGGACGGTCGTAAAAGTTACAATCAGGAAGAGAGGAAAAAGGTATATCAGGACTTTCAGAAGTATCTGGTAGAAGAAGTTCCCGCGATTTTTCTCTTCTATCCCAAATCATTTTCCATTTCACGCTAAACCCTCTTGACACCCTCTTAGCACTCGTGATATAAGAGTGCCAGTTAAGAATTTTAACTGATTGAAAGGAGGTGACAACAAAATGGCATTTGACTTAATTCCTTCAAATTTCTGGAGTTTTCCCACTTTCCGGATCCCGCCCGCTTTCGGGGATGAGGAGGAAGACCTGACAAGTCTTTCAAGTGTTCCTAGTGGGTTGTCACTTTCAGAAGATGATACCCATGTCTATGTGACCGCCGCTCTTCCGGGAGTAAAAGAAAAAGACATCGATATCACTTTTGACAAAGGGTATCTTTGGGTAAAAGGTGAAACCTCAGAACAGGAGTCTGAGAAAAAGCGCAAATATTATCGTCGCTCAACAAGCTCCTTTTCATACAGGATAGCTGTGCCCGGAGACCTTGATCCAAAAGTAGAACCGGAGGCAATCTACCAGCATGGCGTAATGAGCATAAAATTCGCCAAGTCACCGGTTTCCCAACCCAAAAAGATAAGCATTACAAGCTCAGATAAGAAATCGTAATCTGACCTTGTTTATCGTAATGGACAGATATATTTCTGCCGGATGTAACGTCCGGCAGAATATATTAGAATAACCCTCAATATGCAATTGACACTTCCGGCAGTCACAATAGCCGCTTTGGCAGACAGCGTAAATCCTTGCGCGATATCCGTTCTATTTCTCACCCTGGGGTTTCTTGTCAGCCTCAATTCTAGCCGAAAGCGGATTATCACCGTATCCGGTCTGTATGTATTGGGGATCTTTATTACCTATGTGTTGATAGGTGTGGGAGCATTATCCGCATTGTCATTATTTGGTATTCCTCGTGCCCTTTCTAAAATCGGAAGTTTAATACTAATCATTACCAGCCTGATAAACCTGGCCGAGATATACATACCCAATTTTCCCATTCGTCTGGCCATTCCATCAATCATCAAGCCGCGATTAGCAGTCCTCATGCACTCCGCAACTCTGCCCTCAATCTTTTTGCTTGGTGTGCTTGTTGGCTTGTTTGAGTTTCCATGTACCGGAGGGCCATATCTTATGATTTTGACTCTGCTTCACGACAATTCAACCATCAGCCAGGGTTTCCTGTATCTAATTTATTACAACCTGATTTTTATATCGCCGCTTGTTGCCATAGTGATCGCCGCTTCACAAACTTCAATCATGGATAAAATTTATACAGCTAGAAAACACCACTCACGCAAAGCCAATCTGATTGCTGCTCTCTCTACGCTTATTTTGGGAATTGTGATATTCTTCCTCTAAATTCATGTCCACTCCAAAAGATCAGTTCAAGTCATTGATGCAAAAGGTAGAAGAGCTGAAAAAAGGCTCAGCCTTTGATCTATCCATGGAAGAAGATTTAAGCATTGCGATAATGAATCTAATCAGCCTCGAAGAGCATTTCTTTTTTACTTCCCAAAAAACTGGTAAGGATGAATATCTCGATCTGCTGCAGACTACCCGCGAGATTCGCAAAAAACTATTAGGTCGCATGATTGACAAGCACGAAGGAGAAACCTGGTGTATATCAAAGCATCTTTTAGCTGCAACCATGCGCATTATGGAAGTTGCTACTAAATTACAAACTGACGGCAAAACAAAAGAATCCAAAGACACTTTTGCACTCGCTTACGAAGTCTATTCTCTTTTTTGGGGTATTCGTCTGAAACTGGTTTCTCTTGAAGGAGTAAAAAAAATTGACCCCAACTCATTATCAAAATCAGCTCCTGATGTCAAAAAACCCTGGTCAATGACAGACATTGTTACAGGGCTGGTGGACTGCTGCAAAGAGTAATAAATGGATAAAAAAGTTACCGTTTCCATTGTATTGATATCGCTAATAGCATTGGTGGGGGGTGTATTACTAATCACTGGTAATGCGTCGGGCACACGATACTCAAACTTGGAAGAATTTGCCAAATGCGTAACCGATAGGGGGGCAGTCATGTATGGAGCGGCCTGGTGTCCGCATTGTCAGAGCCAAAAACAAAAATTTGGGGAGAGTTTTGAAAACATCAAATACGTCGAATGTCCGGAGCAGGCCCAGCTCTGTATCGAGAAAAAAATAGAAGGTTATCCGACTTGGGAGTTTTCAGACGGATCAAGAGTCGAAGGTGAAATGTCTTTGGAAAAAATTGCCGAAAAGACCTCATGTCAACTTTCCGGTATCTAACTTCCCAGATACCTACCCACCAGTACTCCACCCACTATAGCCAATGATCCGAATCCAATCATCCTTAACCCCGACCATACAGGATTGATTCTCGACTGCCATCCGTTAAATACGCCAAGAACAAACAGTGATAAAGCAGTGATCGAAATTGACACTCCAAATGCCTTATCCTGAGGCAGGGTTAAATATGGGATAATCGGAATCAGTCCGGATAATAAATATGATACAAACATAATTGCAGCTCCGGGGACAGATTTGGACATGGGGACTTCTTTATGCAGTAAGTATTCCTCAGCGGTTTGATCAGACATAAAACTGCCCACAGCCATCGACAACGCCTCCACTACAATTAGCACCGATCCGGTCAGAAATATTTTCGGCCCTTCTACACCACCCGCCGCAATGCCCGACACCAATCCCACAGTTGAAACCAAACTATCCTCCACTCCAAAAGTAAAATTCCACACCAACTTTCTAGCCAGCTTCCGATTCATAAACCTCCGTATAGAAAGGATACCACCACACTTATCATTCGGCCAGTACACGAAAGAGCAAATATCGATATATAATTAATCATGCGTAAAATCCTGGTATCGGCAGGCATTGTTATTTTGATGGGAATGCTTGCCCACAGAGAGTATGGATTTCTCTCCCCTCCCAAAAAGAGCACCGCTACAGATTCAGTCGCTATTCAGCCAAAAGAATACAATCCCAATGCTGATTATTCAGTCAATCTGAATACTGTCTCTGAAGTAGAGACACGGATAGTTCTATCCGATGCAAAAACTAGTGCTGCTCACGAATTTGGTAAAATCGCCAACGTCATTTCCGGACACACGCGGCCCGCCATATTTAAACACGGATATCTGTATGTTATCCGCCGTTTCGACTCGTCAGGAAAATCGCCCGACGAATTATGGAGATATGACAAACAGTTACTGGGCGTAAAAGTTGCGTCTGCACCAAATATGCATTTCAGCATCTCTGATAGTGGAAATTTTGCCGCAGTTTTTTCTCCAGGACAGGTCTCCATTTATCGTGTGGTTCCGGAAGTAGCTTCAAAAAGTCTTTTTTCATTAACTCTGCCTGGAGTGGAAATGTCCCTACTAGGCTGGTCCAAAGATAACCTGTGGGTTTCCACTACAGATGGCCCAGGTCTCACCGCTGCTTTAGAAATAAACACCCAAACGTCAAAACTTACAAACCACAACTTGCGCAGTTTCAATATCAAAGTTGAGTATGTATTCAATCCCGAAAGCGAGTTACTTGCCTACAGTACCTTGCCCGACTTCAAAAACTATGAGGAATATGAAAAATACAAACAGACTGATGACAAAACAGAATTATTTGTATACGACTTCAAATCCAAAAATAAAACCTTAATTGCCACCGCGGTCACTTCCCGATTCTCTCCGGCATGGAAACAGGCAAGGGTACTTGAATACAACAACCCCCGATCTCCAGGACGCGTCACCACGACTATCAAGTAATTCCACTTATCGCCCGTCTGCTTTTGCTTCCAACTCATCGTAAACCCGCTCCTCATCATCACTCAATTTCATCCGCAAAAAACAACCACTTGAGGTTTCGCGTAGTTTCTTCCGCTTTAGCTTAATGTACAAATCGTTTTCATCGTCGGTAAGTCTTCTACTGGGACCTAAAACTGCGGCAGTGACAGCATTGGTCGCAGCATCAGGAGCCGATTCAAACTCATTTAAAACCTGTCTATCCCCAGGGTTGTTAAGGGCCTCAACTATCGCTCGCAAAGCACTATTGATTGCAACAGTAATGACAGCCGGATTAAACAGCTCTACCGCCAGATATTTATTTCCTTCGGTCATGAATATCTAGTAAAAAACAGTCAAGCTTGACGGGCCGTGCTGCAAGACTATAGCCAAGCGAAGCAAGATATATGGGAGAACCTTCAGCGCGACAGCGAGGAGGAAAGAGGCTCCCATAGGATTCGCTCGCAAAGCGCGTCACAGACAAAGCTGTGACGACCTAGATACACAGATCCAAAGTCTGTGATCCTTAGCCCTAAGAAAGGAGGCAAAGCTTGACGGGTCGTGCTACCGGACTAGGATTCGCTCGTGAAACGCATCAAGCTCAGCTTGATGACCTAGATACACAAACTAATACGACACAGCTTGACTGGCTGTGCTGCG
This sequence comes from uncultured Gammaproteobacteria bacterium, assembly GCA_964502885.1. Classification (GTDB taxonomy): domain Bacteria; phylum Patescibacteriota; class Microgenomatia; order CAZETR01; family Amesbacteraceae; genus XYB1-FULL-44-23. The sequence continues at coordinate 25,548 of CAZCXU010000006.1, read as the reverse complement.
AGACTAGGATTCGAACCTAGATTAAAGGATCCAAAGTCCTCTGGCCTACCATTAGCCGATCTCGCAGCACAACCGTCAAGCGTCCCATGACGATCCGGTACTACCCGCTGATTTTAACAAATATACAGGCACAAAACACTAAAATCGGTTTCATTGTTTACAAATCCATTACACTTTGCCATACTAATTTCATCAATTATGGACCCTAATATTCCGCAACCTGTCGCGCAACCTTCACCACCATCAGCTCCCGAACCATCTCCCGTCCAAAGTGCCCCTGCGGTCGTCCCCGCCGAACTCCCCGCTACCGAAGTAACAGCTAATACTCCTCCATCAGCTCCACCCATTATCATTACTCGTGCAGATAATCCGGAACCCCGTAAGTCATCAGTTCCGGCACTTCCATTCATAATTCTTTCTGTATTTCTATTCTTAGCCCTTGGCCTATCGGCAATGAGCTACTTCATAGCCACAGGCAAGATGGCCGCTCCTCCCGCAATCAAAGATAGTATTACCTCTGCAGTATTTAGCCTCCCTTTTGTTCCCAAACCTCCTGAATACGTCATTAGTTCCGCCATCATTGCCGGCAGGCAACCTGCTTCCGCCGATTTTAGCCTGGATCTAAGCTTTTCATCACCTTCTTTACAGATGTTTACTGGCTCCACCCAAGCATCGATTTCTCTATCTGGATACGCCGACTTCACAAATATCGACAATCCTGTTCTGGATGTAAATGCCGACTTTACAGATCAATTTAAATTCAAGACCATTTTTCTCGACAATTCCTTTTACTTCAAAGCTGCAAATCTCCCCCCGGCTGTATCACTTTTCATGGGAAACAGCTCTCCGGAAATTACCAGATTGCTTACGAGCTGGATTAGCATCGACTCCACAAAATATTCTGGAGACACTTCTGAACTTAGATCAGAAAAATATTCCACACAGATTGACGATATGCAAACAGTGCTTAAAGATGTCTTCTTGCCCTATTTGAAAATGACCCAAACAGACCTTAATGGTACTCCAAGTTACAAATTCATTTTCGCACCTACTCCACAGGAGCTTGATACTATACAGGAAAAATTGCTCAAGACAAGACCATTTGAAGAGCTTTCAGTTCCAACTGCAAATACCACCAATCCATCCCAGTTTATGGCATCGATATCTATCACGGCGTGGTTAGATCAAAAAAACTACCGGCTGTTGCAGCTGGAATCCTACACGTCTCAGGACTTATCAAAACTCGGTGACAATTTGCCCACCGGACAGACCCAATTATTAGAACAGATGACAAATGGCAAAATCGAATCCTCACTTGTGCTTAAGCTGAAAAATCATGGTCAGACAAAGCAAATCACGGCTCCCGTAGGTGCTATTCCACTGGAGCAGGCGATAAAACAGCTGACAGAATTTTCCCAAACACCAGCCTCTCCAGAAGCCAACACACTACCTCCTATCCTTGGTCTGTCAATCTTCCGCTAATACAAAGATCACTTCTTTCCCAGCAGTTTTTCCTTATCAATCGCCATATCGTCTTTTACAAAACTACTCCACCACCATTCTTGCGGATTCACATCCTTCATCCGCATAGCCAAATCTTTAGCCGATTGTGTCCTCAGTCCGGGCACACGGTCCTTGTAATCCGATTCAAACCACTTCTGCGCCATTTTATTCCCCTGCCACGCCAGAACTGATTCCTGATACATCTGTTCCAAACTATCTGCATCCTTGGCGCACTTGGCTTCCAAAGATTCTCTCTCCTCATACTCACTGGACAAATTCAATAAATCATTTTCAAACGGCAAACCAGAGTATTGGTCCCTAATGGCTTTGTCCTCATCTGCTGTAGTGTAGTGTTTGGCCACAAAATCCAGGTCTCCAGTTCTCGCCTCTGCTAGATCATGAAATAGGCCCATTGTAGCCGTCTTCATCCCTGATTCATGCGACAAACCCTCCATCCGTGCCAGACAGTAGCCAATGATAGCCACATGAAAGCTATGTGAGGCCACAGTATCAAAAGTATTACCCAGCTGCCTCATATGAGTTCTGGGCATGAGCATCAACATACCTGCCTGTTGCATCAAATAAAATATTTTATCCATAGACAGGTGGGCTCGGAGGGGATCGAACCCTCAACCGTCATCTTAAGAGGATGCTGCTCTACCATTGAGCTACGAACCCAAAATAAATTGTTAATGTTGCTCAATGGTTAGCGACAGCGAACCATTGAGCTACGACCTCTCGTGTGCCCTCGGGTAGAATCGAACTACCATCTTATCCTTAGAAGGGATTTGCTCTGTCCATTGAGCTACGAGGGCATCGTAATTCCGTAGCTCAGTGGACCAGGAACTACTACCTGCGTGAGCCACAAGATCACACAAAGGAAATCTTGATAGTAATTTTACCGCAAAAGCCCAAAAACTGTTACTTGGAAGAGGTTGGGGTGGGTTCAGCAGGAGGCATAACCACAGGAGTAGGGGATGGGTCAAAAGTTCCAGGTAGACGCCAAATGCCTTTAGTGTCCTTGCGAATTTCCTCCACCCAGGATTGAATTTCCTCATCCAGTCTTGACATACGAAGCATATTTCTGGCTTCAGAAAGTCTGGCTTCGCCGGTTGCGGTTATGTAATCCTTGTTTTCGTCTGCAAATTTCTTTACGTCGTCATCAGAAATTACAATTTTATCTGAAACCGCTTTCTCAGCACCCATCAACAACTCCAGTTGCCTTCTGTAATCTGTCATCGATAACCCGCGTGAAGCCAATATCTGATTTAAATCAACCCCTGCGCCCAACTGCATTTTTACATCGGCCACCTTCGAATCAATCTCAGCGGAAGAAACCTTTATTCCCTTACTTTTCAGTGCATTCATAATCTGAATTTCAGTGATCTTATTATCTATCTCAGCCTTACCACCTTTGTTAAACAATGAACTATTAATCTCTTGTCTGGTTACTGGACGCATCCCCACCATAGCAACTACCGGCCATGAATTTGTTGCCGCCCAATATGCGACAATAGCCAAAACAACACCTCCGACAACAAATACTGGTTTTTTATCAAATGAAGAAGATTTATTAAAATTCTCACTTCTCGCAGAAAAACTTTCAAAATTACTTACCGCATCCATCGGAGAATCCTTCTCCTCAACCAGAATTCTTTTTGTACGTTTCGTAGACACGTTTCAAATGTTATCATAAGTTAAATGCGCCTGTCTATACCCCAGATTGACTTCCGTCACCCGAACATTCTGGATCGCTTTCTGGTCAAAGTATACAGTCGATATTTGTATCCCGGACAACCATGTCTGACAGTTGCGACTACCAATGTGGGAGTAATACACAAGAGTCCAGATATCACATCCTTTTGGAAAATCATGGACTATGTCTACTTGTCCAAAAACTCAGCACTTAAATATGCGGGGTTAGCAAGAAACTTAAATATGCCAGGTGATATCCCCCCGCTTTATTCAGTCTTTCAGTTGATAACACCAATTGTGGACGAAATAAAATCACGCGGTAAAAGTGCCTCCCCGGGCGATCTGATAGCAATTAGTCCATATGACAGACAATTTATCGCTGGAATAAACCCTGAGATTCTTTCCCATATCGAAGGTTCATACAAATTCCCCGACGCCGAGGCATGAGTCACCCAAAGTCTCCTCCAAAATTCTTTATTATATTGCTGCTGGCAGTGCTGACTTTTACCGTCTGCCTTTTGCTAAAATATCTTCCATGACACTTCAGTCATTTATATCAAAGCACAAGATAAAATTGCATCCAGACGTGGCTGCTTCTTGTTACTACGCTCTTTCAGTCATGCGCCAGAGCGATGACAAAATTCATGATCATACTCACATCGAAAGTATTATCAGTAGTCTCTGTGAATTTATGGAGCAATCTGATGAAGTGAATTGGCGCATTATTGATTTTGATGTATTGCTGCTTTCCATCTGCTGGCATGATGTCTGGAAATCTTCTCGTCGTACAAACAAGGCCCACAAAATTGTGTATTATCAGATTTACGAAGGACTGGGATCAATGAGACTTTTTAATAAGCACGCCAAGGTTCACACTCTACCAAAGCAAATTGTCAAAAAGGTCAAATATGCTATACGCAAGCATTCTATGTTTCAAATTTTTCCAACTCGACAGTTGGAAGCCAAAATACTTTGGGATATGGACTTTTTGGACCCATGGAAAGGTATTCATTTAAAAAAAAGCATTGCCAATTTTTCTGAACTGGGAAAGATCACGCCCCGTTTTATCTCATTGTTCAAGTTGTATTTCCGTTTTTACATGCAGCCCAAGTCTAAAAGGACTAACTTTGAATGGACAAGAAACAAAATTGAACGGGAAAAAGCCGAATTTTTTGGTAATCTCGCCAATCTCCCCTCACTGCTTTCCGGCCAACATTCGCCTACTTAACTCAAACCGTCTATAATAATAACTGAAGCATGGCTACACTCGAACCTCAAACTGGCACCTCTGACCCTGCCAGAAAATATATCCTTATCGATGACAAGCACATCATATCCCTTGACCAAAACAAGGATGAACAACCTGAGCCGATTCTGGAATTAAACTCATCAATTCTGCAACTTCTTCATGATTATGAAGCAGGCCTAAAAGCGGAAAACAGAATTGTAACTCCTATTCATGTAAACGACATTGCCATAGCCATAGCAAAGCTTTACGAGCTCATCAGAAAAGTTATTGACTGGAAAGAAGACTATGCACTTCGCCGTTCCGCCATAGAAAGAATTCTCAAGCGGATACTATTCTCTCAAGTCGCCGGATTCACCGGCACATACAATGAAAATCCTCAAACCATGGCAGAAACCATAGCAAACAATTTAATCCGCGGGGGACATCTTCCCAATGATGAAATCCCCCTTGAAAGAGTAAGTGAAGTCGCTGTAGCTATTAACAAACACCTTCAGTTCCTTCAACACGCTTCAACTACTCGCGAATTCCCCTCAATTAAAGAACGCATGAACTACACAACTTTCATTATTGAGATAATGGCCTGTGAAATTGAAGATATTCTTTCCAATCCCATCAAGGAAAAGGCTCTCATTCGTACCATGTCCCGCCTGATGTCTGAACGAATACGCATTCTCCCGAAAGGGGAGCTATCACAGGAAGTTGTCAATGCTCACATATTCATATCAGTCTGTCGAACACTCTACGATCTCGATGACGCTTACATTCTCTACAACCTATTGCAGTTTCAATTTCCTGATTGGAAAGACATGTCCGAAACACAAATCCAGGAGCTGAAATCCAAAATGATCACCATCTGGGGACAGCGGGAACAGGTTCTAAATCACCCCATCTCCCGTGATCTTTTCAATATCTGCGAAAAAAATGACACAGTATTTGTACTTTTGGATGATCTGCTGCAAAAGCACAGGCACGAGCCAGAAAAAATCAAAGATATTATTGAACACAAAACCAAATTTACCGAGGAGATCACAGAACACTACCAAAAACGTTACAAAAGTCTGAAAACCCGTCTGTTTCGTCTGGCGGTATTTTCCACTCTTTCAGTATTTGCCTCAAACTGGTTTACTTTTTATTTAGTAGAGGTGCCATTAGCAAAAATATTTTATGAGAGGTTTAATCCCTTTACCATGTTTATAGACTTTTTGATCCCCACAGCCGTAATGTTTTTCCTTGTAATTATCATCAGGCCCCCTCCTGCAAAGAATATTGATAATGTTCTTGCGACCACATTCAATATGGTTTACAAAGATGAAAAAACACCTCATTATGAAATTAGACTTCGCCCATATCGGAACAGGATCCTGACTTTCTTCCTGTTATTGTTTTATATATTATTGACAATTGTTGGTTTTGCCTCAGTGGGATTCATCTTTTACAAGGCAAGACTCCCAATAACCTCAGTAATATTTGACACACTAACAATCGCCCTTACGGTATTTGCAGCTGTCACAATCCGAAACAAATCTAAAGAGCTGAATGTTGATGAAAAAACTTCTTTCTTTGAATTCATCTTAGACATGTTTTCGCTACCATTGGCAAAAGTGGGGTCGTATCTGGCAAACAAATGGAAGGAGTACAATATCGTTGCAATTCTCTTCAGTTTTCTCATAGAAACTCCATTCAATCTTATTATGAAGATAATTGAAAGTTGGAGCGATTATCTTAAAGAACGTCGTGCTGAATTACATTAACATGGGAGCCTCTCTCTACAAAAAAGCGTTTGAAGAATTACTGGAAAAAAATTCCAATTTATTCTCTGAGTTTTCAAAAATTCATGACTTATATAAAAAGGATCAGTCATATAGCAATAAGGTCAAATTTGACAATGTTGGCAAAAACATTTTGCGTCTGATAGAAGAAAAAGAACGCTGGCTATGTTCACGGATGGATAGTTCTGGACATGGGAAATACTCTTCTGTTTTATCTGATAAATTTAGGGCTGAAGCCAGAGCTCATTTTCCCCTCATCGATTTGGTCGGTGTAACTATTACCTGAGCGAAGCCAACGCCTTAACTGCCACTTCATAATTTGGACGTATCTGTAACGCTGCCTTAAATTGTTTTTCAGCGGAAATCTTATCACCTTTCATCTGAAACATCTTTCCCAGCAAAATCGCCAAATCTGCGTCATTCTTGTTTTGGCTCACAGCTTGTTTCAAGACATTTATACCTTCTTCGGTTTGCTTCATGTCATAAACATAAGTATTAGCTAGATTGACGTAAGCTGTTATGTAGTTAGGAGTAAGCTCGATGGCTTTCTTGTAAGCTCCCACGGCCTCCGCTGGTTGAGTGTTCTTGCGATACAGATTTCCTAAAATATTATATTCATCTGATGATAAAGAATTTGACTCCGAAAGACGCTTGTAAGTGTCAATTGCGTCACTCACATGCCCCGTAACATACGCAGCATACGCATAGTCAACATTCTTAGTTTTGTCCTGTGGATTTTTAGTTGCTTCTGATTTCAATATAGCCAGCTCATTTTTCAATTTTGCATATGTGACATTTTCGGAAGCTTTTTCACTGAACCTGCTGCTTAAAAAGATACCGGTACCCGCAACAAAACCAATCAATAATCCGCCCACAATCAATTTCTTTTTATTATCCAAAACTGGGATTCTTAAACTATTGAATATTGTCATAAACTTACTGGAGTTTATTTATTATTTAATAAAAAAATTTGATTTACAAGACTCAAAAAAGAGCTCAGTATAGACGTTGAGGAAGAAGCTATCTGCCCCTTCTTGGAGACATCTTTGTATGCAGGCGGGGAAACCTTGTTAGGAGGGTTGATTCCCGGCACTAGCCCCAGGAAACTTCCACGGATTTTGAGAGGCGTGACCTTTGACTTTTGCCATACGAATCTCGTAGTTTTAGCAGCCAGCTCATTGCTGATTGGACCTGTCATGCAACCGTTTTTTGCTCTGGCTCTGAAATAGTATGTTGTATTGGGATTAAGGTGGTTGATGGTGTATACCACATTTCCGTCAATAGGCGACCTATCAAACTCAGCAGCAAATCTGGAGTCATTCGCCTTCAGCCCGTAGGTAATCACATAGCCGGTATATGGTACTTTTGCCGGACTCATGTAAATGGTCGCTGAGTTTCGTGACACATTGATCTGGAAAATATAGGGTGCACTGGCAGGAGTTGCCGCACTGCAGCTGCTTGATCCACCGCCTGATGTTCCGCCGCTGCTCCCAGCGGAACTGCCTCCTGAAGAATTGCTGCCGGAAGAGCCGCCAGTCGGAGCGCTTGTTGGAATTACTGAAGGAGCTGGAGTGGAAGTAACAGTGATATAAGGAGAAGAACTGGGAAATAACGTCAAAGTGGGGCTGACAAATGGTGTCACGGTCGGACTCAGTATCGGTGTTGGGGTAGGTGTCTGCAAAACATCAGATCCAAATAGCCCAAATACTGAAAATCCGGATGTTTCACATGAAACTGTATTAGCCGCGGAGTCAACCACACAACCTGATAACTGGGTCCAAGCGTTTCCACTCCAGCGATAGATGGATAGTGTATCTTCGTTGACAGACAACACGTCAGCGTCGTTGTACCCCAATGTCACTCTCACTGGTCTTTCGAAGTTACTGATAACCGCACCTTCGGACTGAAACAGTTTGAAATCATAAGTGTAGACAGATGTCAGATTTAAATTACTCCCCGGTAAACCAACCGCTCCCACGGTGGTCAATCCCGCAAGTTGGTTGATCTGCAGAGTAGCATTGGATCCTCCAAACGAATTGGCAGGAATAGTTACCAAAACAGATCTTCTGTTTCCTGAGTCATGCCCCAGTTGCCCCCCCTCATTATTTGTAATCTCTACAGAAGAAGTGCTTTCGATAGCTGCGCCACCGACACATCCAGTTGTCTTGAAGTCAAACCACTCGCTGTAATGATTTACTAGGTTCACATCCCTCACATGAATCCTATATTCATATCTTGAACACGCCACCAATGAATCGATCGTCTGTGAATAAACATCTCCGACAGGGGATTCGACTACTGGACGAACAAAATAATTTGCATTTGCTATGAAACCCAGATTTACATTACTTTGAACAGAATTAGGAGCTGTCCAACGAAATACTGCAGCATTATTGGATGGCACCACTGTTGGCCTAATCGGCGCCATTGTTGGAGTTGCTGTGGGCGCAGTAGTCGGGACGATCGTAGGAATAGGGGTATTGGTTGGAGTGGGCGGAGTGATCGTAGTAGTCGGTACAGGCGCATTTGTAATAGACGGCTGAGGAACCGCTGTTGGCGTTGCGCTTGGAACAGGAAGATTTGATACTGAAATTCTCACTGCAGTATCATCAAACAAATTTGGGACGTTGAGGTGAAGTGTACCGTCGGTGCCTGTGGATACGTTTTCCGTAGCAGACACAGACCCTGTTGCGCTCTTTGTATCCCACCACTCAACTGTATATGTTGAGGTTGGTTGCAGTCCTGGAACATCTATTATTCCGGATTCAGCAGAAATCTGTGTTCCGGCAATTGCCGTCGTCCAGGTATGCAGTTTATTAGATATCCATAAATGCGCTCTTCCATTTATTAAGTCTTTTTGACCCCACGCCCTCAGATTGTTATTACTTGTCGTCACTGCAGCGTCAACATAATTCCCATTATTTAGGGGTATATCTTTTATAAAATTGTAGTAATTTCTGAACACAAACCGTACGTCGGCCCTATTGTTGGATCCATCGATATGTTCAGCTGAATACCAGTACGACTCAATCAGGCCTCCGGAATTCAACCCTGCCCAAACGTATTTTCTCAGCCATGTACCGGAGGCATCATTATTAATCTCGGTGATCGCCGGACCGGATCCCGTATCTACCAGACCGGCTTCTCCCCTCATCACTGGCTTATTTGCCCCACCAGGCCTCTTCGCTCCATACAGCATACTCAAAGCAAATGAATTGTTTGATATATCAGAGAAATTAGCGTCATTTCTGGGAATATATTGGTGCACATCCGCGTAATCTACATCGGGATACGTTGCGGATCCCCAGAAACTAGCCGCAGGGAATGAGTGCCAAGTAGAAGTAGTCACCAGATGTTTATTAGCTTCATACTGATGCATAAACTTGCCAAACTCATCAGCCAATGCAAAATGTCTGCTGTTTGCCGGGTCACCCTCATTTAATAGCTCCCACGAATGAATGTTGGGCGAATAACCCCACCTGGCCTGGACATATCTCCACCATGCTTGTTGCAGCCATCTGACTTTGGTCGTAGTTCGATAATTACCATAAAAATTGTCTGCACTGGGATTTCCGTCACTCCAGGTGCCATCCGACAGCATTCGTTGCATGGACCATTCATTAACTTCGAGAAGAACTGTCTTCAAGTAAACATCATTTTCTTCAGCAAGCTTCAATACCTGATCAAACGCGTATGAATTACGTTGTTCAAAGTACAAATGGTGGCTCATCCAAGGTTTCGAAATTATATTTGCTCCGTATTGTCCACTTCCTAGATCTTCCTCCATCCAAACGTAATCAACAAAGGACCTTCCCGCATTCACATTGTCCATCACCAAATAAAAGTAGGGGAGAAAACGATTTGCTCCCGAATTCCACATCCCCTCATATATCTGCCAAGGCTGTGCCTGATCATATGTATTCTCAGACACATGATTGCCAACTACAGCAGTATTTGCCAACCCTGGGTCATTGCAGTTCTGTCCACTGCCCGATAGCCAGTTGTTACTAATTTTTACCGTAAATCCATAAGGATATCCGGCAATTCTCGGACCGGAAATATTTTGTGTCTTGTACCGAACTCGAATTCGATAATTAGTGTTTGATTTCACAGCCGGCCTGGCCTTCATCCAGCCAATAAACATACACGCATCTACCTGACTGTTAACTACCATCGAAGTTTCACTTCCTCCTGCCTGATATGGTGAGGAAGAAGTCAAATACGGCACCGGAATTCCCGCCCCAGAATCATTAATGTAGTTCCAAGGATTCCACGCCGAACCGAAAATTGACCACTGTGATAGCCATATTCTCACCAGTTGAACATTGTTTTCCCGCAATGATGCAAACTTATTTTGATTGGCTAAAATTGGATTTGTCCAATCTATCTGATTGAAGTTCATGTTGTATCCGAGTGCCGGAAAGTATGAACCATCAGAATATTCAAAGTAGCGTTTATCATTCGCGGCGACTCTGATGAATCCTCTTTCATTTGAGTCAGCAACATTGAATGTAATCGGAGTGGAATTCGCGGAACCACCGGAATCCTGAGCGGTTACTCGTACACTCCACTGGCCCGGTTTATTTGGAGAAAATCTTACTTTCCACAAAAAGTTGTTAGTTGGATACAGCCAATCATTCTGTCCGACTGTTTGCCTGTCAAAGTCCTGGAAATAAAACGCCGGCTGCGTATATGTTTGACCATCCGGATCAGTAAACACCGCATTCACGCTTATCCCTTGACCGGGCACCACTCCTGCGGGCGCCGTTGGGTCATAGGGTAGTTGCAGATTTGAAGCTGTCACCCCAGTAATTGGAAAACTCAATTCAAGCTTCTTAAATTTAGGGATACTGGAATTTGCATACTCAGAACGATTATCCGAAATATTTCCTATTGTAAGAGGCACGTCAGCGTTTATCACTAACAATCCACCAGACAAAATGCCGGTGGATCCATCTTCATTTGAGACAACCACATCGTAAATTCCCGGAGCTGCTTCTTCAAGATTTAATATGGCAACTATCTGGGAATCAGTCACGGCCACGTCGGTAGCCAGAATGGGGGGTATCCCCGCCAATTCAATTCTCAGACTGGCTCCTGGCAAAAAATTCCTCCCGCTTACCGTTACGGGTACTGCGGATTGGTCATTGGCCTCACTGGATGGGGACACAGACAATATTTCCGGAGCCGCAACTGCCACAGGAGTAGGAGAGGGGGATGGAGTTGCTGTTGGCGACAATTGTTCAGGAGTGGGCATTGCTGTTGGCGTCACAGTGGGAATTTGCGTAGGGATAGGTGTAGGTGTAGCAGTTGGACTGGGTGTCGCAGTGGGAGCAGTCACTGTAGGAACAGCAGTTGGTAAAGGTATAGAACCACCGCCTGATGCATCACCAACCTGGATAGCTGTAACCAGATTCTGGATATAAAACAGATCCCCTATGGCAAACGCTGGTGTATCTAGATATCCGTACAATTCCTGATAATTGCTTTGCTGAACTCTCGCCTTTGCCTGAAAAAGCCAAGTGTCCAACAATGGCTGCATGGTACTTTCCTGCAAGCTGTTGTCATTTCCGGAAACAAACCAGAAGGGAAACAGATACTCGTACTCCTTAATTGCGGCATCAAGTGTGACTAGAGCATTAGCTCTCCAATACTCCGCCAGTTCAGGGGTCAAGAACATAAAATTACGGGCAAGATTGAATTTGCGGTCTATTCTCTGTGCGCTATTTGGAAAATTCTTATTGAAATTAGTTACCCTGAACGCTAAAGCGTTCGTAAGTGCTTGCTCAACAGCAGGTGTCCGCGCTACACCCGCCAAATCCTGAATACCCAGATATCCTGCATAATGCATTATGCATTCGTTGTACTTCCATGGAGTTTCTGAGTAAGATACAGCAGGACAGGTCATGTTCAGCTTGCTTTGCGCCAAAGCATAAATCGAGTTAATGACAGATTGTTCGCTGGGGCGCTCAAATATTTGTGCGTAACGATACAAACCATACATACTTCTAAGTTCAAATCCTGGGGCATCCCCCAAACTGGACATAGCTGAAGTGATATCCGGAGGATAATTCATCGCTTCCCTCGCCGCTCCGCGGCTCCAGCCTATTCTGGCAATTGAAGTATCGGCAAAATATGTTTGGTAATAATCCTGCAAATAGTTTTTCAGGTCGGCTTTTTGAGCGCCGCTCGGCAAAATTTTGTACGCCTCAGAGAGAACCTGGAGATTGTCACCCGGGTTATTAAAGTAAGTCAGCTCTGCAGCTTGTCTATTTGAAATCTGACCGTTGTTATAATACCCGGGTTTCAAAAACCGATTTTCATTTCCCGGAGAATAAACTGCCAAAATCTTCGATATCTCATCACTCAATTTATTTTTTAATACTGAGGTATTGACCGCTTCAACGGAATCCTGAGGTGTTGTACCACCGTAGTAAGTGATATCTGAAAGCGGCGCAATAGTGTTGCCGCTATTATGTGCAGTTCCGCCGGGACCGATGGCAACAATCGCATTTCCTCGATGGACAAACAACTTGCCGGCATAAGGGACAATGGCATTCTGATTTCCATGGCTGTAATAAGCACCGTTAGACCTGCTGAAACCATGCAAATCAGCTAATCCGGCATAATAGTAAAAAAGATGCGTTTCGCCCCCGCCATCATAAATCTGCAGCATTTTCCGATATCCTGGAGCCACAGACTCTAATGCATTCGTTATATAAGGCCAAAAAACTGCATTTCTTGTTATATTGCTTGCCATACGATCGCAGCATAGGTTGTAATAAATATCAGAGCCACCGCCGGAATAACCGATGCTTTCATCTATTGGCTGGTGATTTGAAACCAGAGACAAATATCTATTTCCATTTTTCCATCCCATTAAATTTGCTCTGGGAATCGTACCGTTTTGCCAAACATACGGATTAAGTGCATACAATATTCCATTCGTGGTATCCACGATCGGCGGGTACCTATTTCCATTTTTGGTCCCGCTGTATGCAAATGGAACAACGGTACTCTCAACACCGGTTTCTTTGTCGAGTGCCATCAGTGTTCGCCTGTAAGGTTTTTCCGTCAAATACCCGAAAAGGGTATTCACTCCGCCATCGTTGGCCTGGCTGTCAACAATTCGTGTTCCTGCCGTCCAACCACTGCTTCCGGACGCTATCGATTCATTTCCAGATCTGCTGCCGGCCACAGAGCCAAACAGATCACGCATATCCACTCCCGGATTGGTTCCGTCACTATTTGTTACATCAGATGATCCCACAGAGCCTGTCCCCGGATTGGATCCATATTTGTATGCCGAACTTCCGGCAAAAATGATTTTGTCGCCAAACACCACCGGCCACCAGGACTCCATTCTTTCCCCCCAAAGTTTTTGTGGGGATTTCCAAAGCAACGCTCCATTGTCTGCTCTCAGAGCGTACGCATACATATCATTGCTGGCAAAATAAATTACCCCACCATCCAAAGCTGCCGAAGAATTAATTGGTCCAATTGGATTATTCCCAATGGCCGGATAGCGCCACTTCATACTTCCATCAGTAGCAGACAGGGCATAGAAGTATCCGTCCCTGCCTCCAATGTATACACTGTCACCTTCTACTATTGGGCTTGAACTGAACCCTGAAGTTGATCCGGAAAATTCCCACAACTGCTGGTAATCATTTGTGGGATATGCATCCCTCAAAGCGTGAACTTTTTTATCATAACCGCCAAAATACAATGTATTTCCCACCACAGTAGGCGACTGGCCAATTGGATATTTTGTGTCATACCTCCAGCGTAAAGTGCCATCGCTGGCTTTGAATGCGTAAATACCCCGTGTTGTTGACAAATAGATAGTATCCATAGTGTCTGAAGCCGGCGTCACAATTTGCACTTTTTGGTCAATAAATGCCTCAATTGGTCTGGTCCACAATATACCCATATTTTGTGTACCCACACTTTGATTTACCCAGCTTGTCCGGGCTGGATTGCCCCCGGCCATTGTCCAATATGATGCCCCTATCGGAGTGGGGGTGGCTGATGGCACCCCACCGGAAGTCACCAAAAATCCTGCCTCCAGTATTCCTGTGCTTGTGTCCGAATTTGTAACTACAACATCATAGATACCCGTTTGAGCCATAGTCAGGTCAAGTACCGCAGAAATTTGTGATGCAGAAGTGCGGACCACATCTGTAGCCATAATGAGAGTTTCAGTAGCGCTACGAATTGCCACACTGACTCCGTTTCCAAATCCGTTTCCCGTAATAGTGATCGGCACTGCGGCCTCTCCGCTCACTTCGCTACTTGGGAAAATCGCACTTACCGACACAGATACCACAGACGGAGTAGGTGTTGGAGAAGATGTGGGAATAGCAGTTATTGCAGGGGTAGCTGTAGGAGTTGAGCCGATACCCCCTCCACACCCATTCCAACCAGCAACACACGCCATCATTACCCACAAAGCCTTACCGACTCTCGCCTGACCTCTGGCATTCAAATGACCACCGTTGATTTCAGTCGTATATTCATCGCACATCTCCCTGATCACATTGCCTGATGCATCCACGTCCGTACATTCGCTTCCGTCTGCGTGGCGGGAAATAACATCCGCAAAATCGAAAAGAATTTTATTATTGTTTCGCGCAAAATCCCTCATTGTGTTGTTGAAATCATGTAGTGTCTTATAACTCAACCTCCCTAAACCTGAAGTCCAGTACATCAACTTTTTACTTGGATTTGCGGCTTCCAGCGCTTCAAGAGATTCGACACTGGGATAATTGACATAAGCGCTTTCAGGAGCCCAGAAATAATTTATATCCGTATTGTCATCTACATTTCCAAATTTGAAAGCCCAGACGTCGAAACTTTGTCCGTCTGCCAAAATTGGATAATCTGCGGTGGGAGATAGTTGATTATTTATTCTTTGGATAAACCGGTTTACTTTATTGTTCCATCCGGGATTACAGCCCGCCCAATCAAGCGTATGACACTCAAATGTCCAATTAGGATGGCTGTACTTCACAGGATCGTTTACCAAACCAATACTTCCAAGTGCCGGATCGTCATTTCTGGTACAGGAATAGGATGGGTTTGCACTTGACATACAGTTCAACCCTCCATTGATGTTCGACCCCACCGAAGCGTGACGGAACAACAGCTTCAAAGCTCTGGCCGCATCCAGATAATGGTCAGGAATTGTTTCAAACAGGCCTATCTTGGAGTGATCGACTATCAAACCTGTCCCCGTCGATCCACTGTTTATGCTTATTGAAACTAAAGCAGTATTGGAATCATCCGCACCATCATTTACTTTCCATTCAAAACTGTCGGTTCCGGAATAGCCGGAAGTCGGGGTATACGTTCTCGATGTACCGCTTCCAATCAATGATCCATGCGTCGGATTGGTTACAATGGTTATTGCATATGGCCCGGGGGCGTCGTCGGGGTCCGTATAACCCAGCGAGATATTTATGGCATTATCTACCGTAGTGGTGACTGATTGTGTATTTGCGACTGGAGCCTGATTACCGGAAATGGGATTGATTACAAAAATTGCCGAGGTGACAGAACTTGGATTTAATCCCGACTTATAGGCAATCGCCTTTATCGTAGCCGACTGTGTCAACTGAAACGAGGATGTATACAAACTACTGGCATCAGTGGGATCGGTTCCGTCGATAGTGTAGTAAATTTCTGCATCAGGGGTGTACGAAAACATGTCCACCAGCCTTGATCCGGAATAGGTGCCTCCATTTGGCGTGATCTGTACTGGTAAAACACTTGCCGGAGTCGGGGTAGGAGTGGGCTCCGACGATCCGACCACCACAAAACCACCCAAAAGCACTCCAGCCTCAGCATCAGGGTTGTAGACAGTGACATCATAAGTGCCAGGCGTCGCCTGGCTGAGATCAAAAAGTCCAGACAGATTTGTTGCATTAGAGACTTGGACATCAGAAGCTTGGATGCTCGTCCGGCCTGCAGCAGTCAATCGGACCGAAGCCCCCGAAACAAAGTTTCCACCATTGATATCAAACGGCACCACATTTTGACCGGACGATTCTGCATTGGGGATAATGGTTCTGATAATCGGGGCCGTAATCGGAGCCATTGCCTCTGTGCTCACCGTACTGAACCTCAACCGATACTGCGAAGCGGTATTTTCCGACCAAAGCAAATACAACGAACTTCCGGAAGATGAAGTCCCTGCCAAATTTGAAATTGGTGGAATTGAAGCCAATTGCGACAATTGTGCAGGGATCGCATAAACAGACCCCACCACAGCTCTAACATAGTAATAAGAAAACCCTTCATTGTTGATAGTCGTTGCCGTCCAATCAGCCGGAGCTGCAAAAGAAAGCCAGCCATTGCCTGTGGTGAAATTTACATTTAAGGAGCTGAGGAGTGTTAGCGGCGACCACGCTGTCCCGTTCCAATATTGCCATGAAACTGTCCCGCCCACTCCAGCGACTGCAACTCCCCAACTGACAGCGTCAAACTTCGTTGTTTTTCCCAGATAAAGTGCCCCATTGCTTGACTGCGGCAGAATAACCGGATCGCCATCTGGAGCGGATCCCGCATTTGACTGGTCAGAATAAGAACCATCAGACCCCTGTGTCCAAATATGAAAGGGCAGCGTGTGGGCCGACACCAGAGGAGTCCCATTTATATCTATGTTCCCGCTTCCAAAGGGTGAAACAATCTTTTTAAAATACATTTGTCTGATCCCGCTTGGCAAATTACTTCCGTCTGCGTAACTTAGCCACACGCTGGTACCATTAGTACTCAGAGATAAATTCGTACCCCCACCGGTTCCGATTAATACCGGATTGGACCAGATGCCCCCGTTCATTGTTGTATAGTTCACCTGACCCGCAGAGTTTACATACCCCACATGCACTCTTTCTGATCCGCCCGGAACAGCGCTCACAGTCATTGTTCCGAATCCGCTGGATACAACCTCAACCGGAACACTCCAACTGGTCAGAGAATCACCATCTGCGCGGCTTCTCCAAAGAAGCTTTCCGTTTCCTGATTCAGAATTGTATAAAACTCCTAAACTGTTTCCATATCTGATCAGGGAGGGAATATGATGAATGATGTCAGTACCGGGAGTATCCAATGGTGAAATAGACATTGCCCAGTCCGCTGCACTAACCGGAGAAAGTGATCGGGAATAACTCACTTGTATTTCCTGCGCCACACCAGTGAAATGTCGCGTCGCAATCCAAACTCTGGCAGAACCCTCAACCGCAATAGACGCAGAGGAAAATCCCTCAGTACTGGTTCCATCAAACACTACATATGGGGTACCCAAACTCCAAGTGCTTCCTGTACCCTTGGTCAATTTTGCATATAGCACGTCATATGCCGCATTTGCCGAAGCGATGTGCACTGAAACTGCTAAGTGAATATTATTATTCAAATCCACAGCCGCAGAAGCATTTGCATTGCTATTTGTAGACAGCTGACCACCGCAAATCCAGTTGGACCCATTGTCCGTGGAATACACCCAGACCAATCCGTTCCGGGAAACGGAATTGCAGGTCATTGACTGTGAACCAAGTTGTACGAAAGCATGCAAAGTCCCGTCACTCGTGGTTACAATTCTTCTGTTTTGCGCTTGAGCAGTCGACCTGTTGACCGAAGAAGTACCAAGAGATGTTGGCAAAGACTGCGCTAAAACGGCATTAATTCCTAATGTTAAAAAACTGATCAGTCCAAGAAGTGAAAACACAAATTTCCAGGCCATTTTTCCTTGCATAACCCACGATAACACATCTGATTTTTTGCAATCAATCACCAATTTAGAGTAACTCTCTTTCCAAAGGCTTTTCGCGATTCAATTATTCCCAGCATCAAAAATGATACCAGCACCGAAAAACTCAGCTGGCTTGCCGTGAGAGGCACAGTACGAAATACTTCATTAAGAAGTGGGGTATATAACAGAATCGGATGAACGATCACTGGCAACAGAAACGCTGCCAGAAAAATCGGATGAAAAACCGATGAGAAATGTTTATGTAACGGTTTGTGTGAAATCCAGGCATCCAGCAATAAAAAATGTTGCACCAGAATAATTGTAGTGAAAAGCACTGTTCCTGCCACGTCATGATTATTAAGTTTCACATAGGGTAATGTAGACACATAGGACAGCAAAGCCACAATACTTCCTGCCGCAAAGAGCTTTTTCATATCCGAACTATCAAGAATGCTTTGATTTTTCTTCGGGTTTTCTTTCATAACATCTCCATTGTACGGAGAAAAGGCCAGTGAAATAGCGGGCAATCCGTCAGTGGCTAAATTTATGTACAAAATCTGCAATGGAGTCAGCACCGGCAAATGCAATGCAACTGCAACCAGAATGTACACAACTTCGCCCAAATTGCACGCCAATAAAAATTTAATAGCATTTTTAATTCGATAAAAAATATTTCGTCCCTCTTCAATACTATTCACAATAGTAGCAAAGTTGTCGTCTGTAATTACCATGTCAGCCGTTTCTTTGGCTACGTCGGTACCGGTAATCCCCATTGCCACACCCACATCAGCTTGTTTTAACGCCAGAGCGTCATTCACTCCATCGCCAGTCACAGCAACTACCTCTCCAGTTTTTTGAAACAGCTTTACAAGCCTCAGCTTGTGTTCCGGAGATGTTCTGGCAAAGATTCGGATATTTTGCAGCAACGGCAATAAATCAGCATCCTTATAACCATCCAGCTGTTTACCCGTCAAAATATCTTCTCCCTCTTTAATAATTCCTGACTCCAGTCCTATTGATTGCGCCGTCAACTCGTTATCGCCGGTTATCATGACAATCTTTATCCCAGCCTGCCTTGCCTTTGTCACCGCCTGTTGAACACCTTCCCGCATGGGATCGGCAATCCCCACAAATCCCAAAAAAATTTGCTGTGTCTCATAGGCTTTGTCGTATTTAGTTTTATAGGAAAATGCCAGGGTTCGTAAACCCTTCTTGGCATACTCCCGAAATTCCGTCTCCACTTCCCGTATCAAATCATCAGAAAAATTTACGGCCTTGCCATTTATTTCAATCCGATCACAAACCTCCAATATTGATTCCGGCGCTCCTTTAGTAAAAACCAAAGTCGATTTTTTATTTTTTACGGCCACCGTCATTCTTCTGGTGCCGGAATCAAACGGTTTCTCATCAACAATCTCCCACTGCGGCTTTACAGTTTCAGCTACCAGACCAAATTTATGAGCCAAAATCAACATTGCTCCCTCAGTGGTATCCCCCAGGACATCAAAGCTATTCTTCACTTTCATCACAATAGAGGCAGTAGAGCAAAGCACGCCATTCAGAAGCATGTTCTTAAAGGTGGGATTAGTAAAATTAGGAAGAGCTGTAGCTGTGTAGTTTTTTCTGTTTACCCACACCCTCTTTACTATCATCCGATTAGTCGTAAGCGTTCCTGTTTTATCAGTCGCCAGGAGAGTCAATGAGCCCAATGCCTCGATTGAGTTCAGTTTTCGCACTATAGCCTTCTTTCGTGCCATGGTCTCCACGCCAATAGCAAGAGTGATTGTCATTACAGCAGGCAATCCTTCAGGTACGGCAGCCACAGCCAGACTTACTGCGAAGATAAAACTCTCTATCATTGTTTTCTCTTGCAAAAAAGACAGCAAAAACACAACTACCGATGCAGCGATACCTATCACACCCAATTGTTTCGTAAACTGTTCCAGTTTGATCTGCAGCGGAGTTTGCGTTTCCTTAATTTCCGCCAATGTCTTAGCCATTTTTCCAAACCTAGTATTGTCGCCCGTCTCTTCTATCAGAGCAGTACACCTTCCAACCGAAATTATGGTACCCAAAAAAATCCGGTTTCTTTCCTCATCCGCCACGTTTTTTTCCACGGGTACCGACTCACCGGTCAAAGAAGCCTCGTTTACTTCCAAATGCCAGGCCTGGACTACCCGCGCATCAGCGGGAACCCTTGCCCCTTGCTCTAGATAAACCACATCCCCGGGTACAAGTAACCGACTGTCAATTTCTCTCTGGATTCCATCTCGCAACACCCTCACTGTTGTGACTGTCAACTGTTTCAGTGTATCCAAAGCTTTTTCCGCTTTGAACTCCTGATAAAAACCAAATAAGGCATTCAGAACCACGATTAATCCTATGAACAAAGCGTCGACGTGTTCACCAACGAAAAGAGAAATTCCGGCAGACGCTATGAGTAAAAGCATCAGGAAGTTATTAAATTGCGAGATCAATGCCTTGATCACTACAAACTTGCGAGTTTCGCTTATTTCATTCTTTCCGTAGGTAATCAATAATTCCTGCGCCCGATTTTCTGAAAGACCTTTATATGTTTCGTTGTCCATAATTTGAAAAGTTAGCAAATATACATCATGAAGCGCATAAAAATCTACCCTACAAAATACTGCAATAATATTACAATGAATCTGCCTGATTTGACACCCGGTATACTTTCCCCAATTGCTTCACCGGAAGCGAAATCCCTCCGAAGCAGAAATATATCCGCATTTATTTCAGAGCTCACAACCACGGTTTTCTGCAAAGGAGAATAAAAAATTTTTCAAACCAAGTTGTATTTTCCAGAGTGGAAAATCAGTGCGGATTCACATAAAATTCCCCAAAATGAAAAAGTACATTATTCTGCTGCTCATACTGTTGGCAGGCTACTTAACCGCCAAATACATATCCACAGCAAGGATTCCCCACGCAGCTTACCCAAATTCCGGCCTTGAAGTCGAGGACGGATCCACACCGGACACTTCCGAAATTCAAGCTTGGATATACCCGGGAGAACCTACCTGCGACGTCTCCTCATTTATAAAACGGCAAAAAATTCACACTCTCAAACCGGAGTTCTTCACCATTTCCGAGCAGGGAAAAATAACCCTGCTTGACGAGGCAAGCCATGGTTGCAACGCTTTTTCAAGCGATTTTGTTTCCCTGCTAAAATCGGCGTCGTCACAGCAGCTCGTCACGGTTTCCGGTCACGCCATTGAAATGCGCAAACTTTTTTCCACAACAAGTGGTATAGATGCAGCAGTTGCAACACTGGTAGAATTCGTAGTCAAGCATGACTTGACTGGAATTGAAATTGATTTTGAAGACTTCAGTGCCTGGTCCGAATCAGACTATCAGAAATATTTGAAATTTATTGGTCAGCTCGGAAAATCCCTTCAGGAAAAAGGGAAAAAACTGGCGGTGGACGGCCCTCCCATCAGTAATGCGGAAGAACAAAGCTACTACCGCTGGAAATATTCGGACTTTGAGTCTCTACCGGTAGACTACCTGGTTGTCATGGCTTATGACTACCAGAACGACTTTGGAGCCCCTAATCCAATTTCCCCCAATGTCTGGTTGGCCGGAATTATAGGCAGGATCAAACAGGAAATCAGCAATCCCCGACGAATAGTTATTGGCCTTCCCGCATACGGATACGAAGCACAAAACGGCAGTACTGTGGTCCAGATTCGCACTTACTCAGAATTATCCCGCCTGAACGGATTCGAAACTGCTGTCAGAAACCCAAATTCCTATGAGCTGCAATGGAGCAGTGGAAATCGCGCCTATAATGTTGTAGACTCAGAAGGTCTAAATTTGAAAAGAGACCTCGTTTCATCCCTGGGCATAGACACAGTCTCCATTTGGCACTTGGGAGGAAATCCGTGGTTCAAATAATCAAGCAATTGTTGTTAACTACCAAAACTACTAATCAAATGCTATTTTTCATCTCCCTCAACTCATCCGGGTAATCCGACACCAAACAGGCACCACGTCGGTAGTTTCATCACATGGAAAGTTTGTTACATTTCGTCGGATCACTTCTTTCAAGTGACTACCTCACCAGACTGAATCGGGGAGGGTATTTGTTTTTGGTCACCATGCTTGCCGTATTCACATTCAGTGTCTTTTTCTCAAATCTGTTTTCTCTGGTACTCGCAGGCTTGTTAAAAATTATCAATAAACTCATCAAATAATATGAAAAAAACATTCGCATTCACTTTAAAATATTTTCTGATTGCATTTTTTACCTCTACTTCAATTTATTTTTATGCACACATTGCCGAGGAAGTTCTGTATGTTGACCTCCCAATCGTCAACGGTGTCTCTACCACCTCAATCCCCCAACTTCTACTGTCCGATTCAGCAACGGGTGTGGACTTATCAGAAAAAGAACGATTTGGTTTTTTTGGCAAACCATCAATTCTGAGAATTCCACGCTTCAATCAAAGTCTCGATCTAGAAAATGTCGCTTATGGCAAGTCATGGACACTCAGCTACAAAACACTTGGCATGCTGGTTTACGGCCCCAGCATCTCAGGTCGCCTCGGAGACAGTGTAATCTTCACCTCCATTTCATCAAGACTCCTAAATGCCATAAATGCCGTCACTGAAGGTGATCGCATAGTAATTCTTACAGACAAAGGCTGGCGATACTCGTACCGAATAAGAGGAAAAATTCTCATCGACAAAGATTCCGGGTTCATTCCCCATTCATCCATGGGAAGTAAGATTTTCTTTCTCAGAGAGATGCCCGATTTAAATCACGTCTTAGTAGTTGAAGCCACATATTTAAGCCTCGAAGAAATAAACGTATGAACTACTCTGAAATTTACGGGGCCATGCGCCTGATCATCACCACCCTCGCCACAACCATCCTGATCAAATATTTGATATATCTAGTACTTGCACCTCTTTATACTCCAATCAAAGAGCTCTGGAAATTGAAGATGATATTCTATCTCAAAAAACATCCCGAAAGGATCAGCTACAACCCTCTAGTCTCAGTCATTGTTCCCGCCTGGAATGAAGAAGTGGGTATAGCTACGACATTGAAATCATTGCTCTCCAATACATATAGGCATGTTGAAATAATTGTCGTCAATGACGGATCGACAGACAATACTGAAAAAGCCGTAAAAGAATTGATTGACTCTCATACAGTAAAAACTTTGCTGGGCAAAAAAATTCGCTACTTTTATCAATCAAACTCAGGAAAAGGTGCAGCTCTAAACTTCGGCATAACCAAAGCAAAGGGAGAGATAATCATGACCGTCGATGCTGATTCCGCTCAAAACTCCCGCGCGCTAGAGAACCTCGTAAAGTACTTTCAGGACCCATCGGTCGATGCCGTAGTCGGAAACGTCAAAGTCACCAATACGTCCACCATCGTCGGGTTGATTCAAAAACTGGAATATCTTTTTGGATTTTATTTCAAGCGAGTTCATTCTATATTTAACGCTGAATACATATTTGGTGGCGCCTGTGCTGCATTTCGCAAAAGTACTACTTTTGACACAATTGGCTTATTTGATACACAAAACAAAACCGAAGACATCGAGTATTCCATGCGTGTCAAACTCCACGGATTGAAATCTGTTTATGCTGAAGACGTCATCACTTATACGGAAGGAGCAAGTGATTTTGTTGGACTATACAAGCAAAGACTCAGATGGAAAAAGGGGAGAATCGATACATTCATCAAGTATCGCAATCTGTTCTTTTCCACGAACCCAAAACACAGTAGATTTTTGTCATTTGTCATACTCCCGTTCGCACTACTAGGAGAACTACAGATATTTTTTGAACCGGCATTTTTCACTCTAATCTGGACATATACATTTTTAACCGGAGACTTCGTATCAGCGGCTCTCAGCTCCATCTTTGTTCTTTATACATTTATCGCAGCAATTATCTTTGGAGACAGAAAGACATCGCCGGCATATTTACTTCTGTTTCCTTCTTTCTGGATCATCTTTTACTCACTTTCATTTATTGAATTTCTAGCCTTATCAAAATCACTAGAACTCACACTGGCAAAAAAGGACGTTACTTGGCAAAAATGGCAGCGCAGCGGTTTAGGTTATGCTGGACTTCCTGCAAAATATAAACGCATATGATGAAAAAACTCATTGGTATCAGCCTCATGTTCGTAGCATTTAGCGCCTTTATTGTTTACCAAACCACAAAAACCACATACATACCGGCGGATGATTCTCCCGAAGCGGCAAAAATAGTCAGCGGTTGCACAAATACACCATCTCGCAAGGAATTACTTCTGACATCCCAACTCAAAGAAATTCGCACTCTGGCAGAGATTGACTCAGTATGTAACTCTTTATCTGTTTCCGACCTGTCGATTAGGACATACATACCAATCGACAGCCTATCGGCAAAAAACCTACCCATATCGCTGGCAAACACTCTCATTGAATTTCATAAGTTCGGTATAAACCCAAGGGTCCATTTCACTCTTAATCAAAACCTCTCAAAAACACAGCTTGATACACTCATCAAGACTGGAAACAAAGACATTCTCACCACCTATTTTTCCACTCTTCAAAGCTTAGGAATCGATGAAACGAATATTGGCACCTGGATTCCATATCCGGAACCAAACCTACCGCACTGGGCAAATACAAACATAGCCGGATCAGACTTCTCAAAGCTAATCACTTCATTTGACGAAGTATTCTCTAAATCGTTTCCAAATACAAAATATGAACTGTTGTTTTCCTCATCGACCTACGACACCCCCACATTCAGCTGGTCTCAGGGAGAATATGTGCCGCTGGATAGCTATTTGCAAAATCTCACCGCCGAGCATATCAGCTCAATAGGTATAAGCGGCTATCCCTGGCTGCCAAAAGCCAGCCAAAAACGACCGGAGTCAACACTCGATGCCCAGGAATATATTACCGAAACAATTTTGGACAGAGCGTACCAGATTACGGGAGTCACTTCATTCACAATTTATACCGGCACATTTGCAAGCAAATATACCGGGGATTCCGAAGATGCTGTCATCGTCCCGGCAGATATTCGTTACGAGATTATCGACAAAACTCTGGCGGTACTAAGAAAGTATAAATCCAAAAATTACTCTGTATCTGTGGTGTTGAAGGTCGGCAATCATTCAGCAGACGCTGAACAGACTGATTGGAGCTATTGGGGTAGTGATTGGACGCAAAACCAGGCACACAAAAAAGCCTTTATTAATCTGATGCAAAATCTTCATTCTCTCCAAATACACACAGGCATAATACTATAAAGTATGCATGTGTATACAAATCTATACAGAAGTGTCGAACAAACATTCGTGCGAACCTTAAATGATAATATAGTTTTGTGAAAAAAACTCTTGCCATCATTTTTATAGGTGTCACCGCATTAGTATCCCTGGCGACATACATTTTATACCAGAGTTATTTTGGTGCACCTAATCCCAGAGAGCAAACCGAATCCACATTCATTGTCCCCAAAAATCAAAATGACGACGCCATCAGCAAAAAATTGCAGGAGCAGGGGTTCATAAAAAGCGCCAAAGCTTTAAGTATCATCAA